>JAYEJT010000028.1:0-23426 GCA_034660675.1 Elusimicrobiota bacterium | reverse complement strand
GTCAAGCTTCGCTTGCAATTATGCTTAGCCTTATGAATTGTCAAGCTTTGCCTGCAATTATGCTTAGCCTTATGAATTGTCAAGCTTCGCTTGCAATTATGCTTAGCCTTATGAATTGTCAAGCTTCGCTTGCAATTATGCTTAGCCTTATGAATTGTCAAGACCTGACCCCAGAACAAATTATGAGTTTTGAGAGTGATTTTATATAATTTCAGCGATGAGAGAAAAATTTAAGTTTGTTCTTGCGCTATTGTGCGCTGTTGTGTGCTTTGATACCGTTTTTGCGGGAGTGAGTGTTCAGAACATTGGCGGAGGCGTTCTGGAGTGCTCTGTGGATAATGCGGTCCTTGAAATAAAACGCGTTGGCGCTTTTGATATTGTGAGCAGCCCCGGATGTGCTGAGAGCTTTAGAACAGGAGAGGCTGCCCTGCCTGTCAGGAACTTTTTTATCTCTTTGGGCGGGATATCCTCTGTGTCGTCCTTTGAGATTGTCAGCGTTGAAAGAGTTGTTTTATCCGGTGTTTATAATGTGCGGGCTGTGGGATTACCGAGGCCTATGAGCGCAGGGCCGGCTAAAAGCCCATCTTCAGCGGCTGCTGTTTCATCTTCAGGGGGAGAAGTGCTGAGATTGAATTCTGTTCAGGAGCGAGGAGCTGATCATTTTGCATCTTTTAGTCTTAAAGCTGCCGAATACGATTCCTCAGGAAAGCTCACTCACATCAAAAAAGTTGTTTTCAGAATAAAACTTGAAGGAGATGTTCAGGGCGCCGCTATTCCGTCAACTGCTGCGGACCGGCGGCTTGTTTCGTCTTTCGCGGCTTCGCCCGCGAGAACTTTTTCGGCTATGCCTTCTGCCCCGGAGGGCTATCTTCTCATAACAAAGGACGCTCTTATGTCTTCTTTCCAGGGCCTTCTTGACAGTCATGCCGTAAATTTTTCCACTTTTTCAATAACAATCGCGGATATAGAGAGTTCTTACGCCGGGTTGAACACGCAGGCGAAAATAAAAGCCTGCATAAAGGATTTTCATGATAACAGCAATGTCAGATATGTTCTTCTCGGAGGTGACACGGATATAATACCCGCGAAGGGAGTCTATGCCAAGGTGTCGGGCTCGGCTCTTGAAAGAAAAGCTTTGGCCGATTATGAAGACAGCAATATCCCCTGCGACCTTTATTATGCCGATACTTCCACAGCGACCTGGGATAATGACGGTGACGGTGTGTTCGGCGAGTGGACGGACGGCGTTAATTTTATGCCCGGCGTTTACATAGGAAGAGCTCCCGTGAGCACAGCAGAAGAAGCGGAAAACTTTGTCAGTAAGGCTCTTTATTATCCGCTGAGAAATAATTTTAGAGAACTTCTTATAGCCGGTTGGCTGATTTCCGGCAGTCTGGACGGCAAGGATCTTATGACAGGAGCCGGGAAGGTAAAAGCTCAGACACCTGACGATTTTGATATTGAGGAGATGTACGCGAGCGATGGAACGCTTTCGGCTTCGGCCGCAATAGACGAGATAAATGAAGGAATAGATTTTCTCAACCATTCGGGCCACGGCCTGTCCGACTCTCTTGACCCCGTGTTCAACAATTCAAATGTTTCTTCTCTTTCAAACACAAAGCCCTTTGTTGTAGCGTCAATCGGCTGTCTTGCGGGGGCCTTTGACAGTAACGACTGTATAGGCGAATTTTTCGTAAAGGGTTCCGGCGGGGCATCCGCTTTTATAGGAAATGCCCGTTTTGGCTGGTTTGATGAAGTTGACGCCACAAAATTCAGCGGCGAATTCATGGTGGCTTTTTATGGCGCCTTATTTAATTCGGATATGAATCGTATGGGGGAGGCTTTCGCGAAAAGCAAAATAGATTTTATAGCGCAGGCCTCGGATTTAGGCGATCCATATAATCCGTACAGATGGATAGAGTATTCGCTGAACCTCTTTGGCGATCCGGCAATGGTTCTTCCTTCGGAAAAGCAGCTGGATTTTGTTTCTTATGACCTTCCGTCATCAACCGCGAGTGAGGTGATTCCCGGCACCGTCAACAATCTTGTTTTTGAGCTTAAAAATATTAAATCAACCGACACTTTGAATGTGAGCGCCGTCATCAGCACGGATGACCCTTATGTGACGATTTTGTCAAGTTACGCTTATTACGGCGATATTGGCCCGTCCGCGAGCAGCTCAAATGTTTCGTCGCCGTTTAAATTCAGTGTTTCGGAGCTCTGTCCCTGCGAGCACATCATAAATTTTGATCTTCTGATGAACACCACGGACTGCACATTTTACAGGCAGGTGTCAGTGGCTGTTTCGCGCACGGCTCCGGGGCTGACAATGGTTTACTGCTGGCCCAACCCCGTGCGCTCTGGAACTCTTCACATATCAAACATCCCGCTGAATTCCCGTCCGGCCGTGAGTATATATAACATTGCCGGCGAGGAAGTGGCGTTTCTGCATGAGGGAGAGGGGATATCGGCGTTAAATTCTTCTATGAGGGCAGACTGGGATCTCAAAAACAAATACGGAAAGCCAGCGGCATCGGGTGTGTATTATTATTTTCTCAGGTCATCCGCCGGTTCCGGCAAAGGCAAAGTAGCCGTTATTAAATAGACCCCTTCAGAATTCAGCCGAAAAGGCGGAAAAGGTCGGATCGGGTGGCCGCCAGCATTATAAGAAGTAAAAAAGCAAGGCCTATTGTCTGCATAATACCGTAGGCTTTTTCCGACGGGAATTTTTTTGTGATTCCTTCCCACGCGAATATGGCAACATGCCCGCCGTCAAGAATGGGTATGGGTAAGAGATTTATCAGGCCGAGATTGAGGCTAAGGAGGGCCACGAGTTCAAAAAACGCTATCCACCCCTGTTTGAGAGTGTCTTTCATCACCGCGGCTATGCCCACGGGGCCTGTGACTTCAGCTTTAATTTTTCCTGTTATTGTCATCACAAGGAATTTCGCGGTCAGTATCACAATTCTGGAGCTTCGTTTTCCTGCCGCCAGAAAAGCTTTGTGCGGAGCGATTGCCGACCTTGTGTAAGGAGCCGTTATGCCGATGAGACCGATACCGTTTTTTTTATTCGCTCTGGGCGTTATTTTTTTTGTAAAGTGCTGGCCTTTCCTTTCTATGAGAAAAATCAGTTCTTTGCCGGCGTTCGGGTGAATGGCCTCTGTGAGGTCGTCCCATTGTTTCATGGGCTGTCCGTTTATGGAAATTATGCTGTCGCCCTGTTTGAGGCCGGCCTCTTCGGCCGCGGAACCGCTGATTATATCGCCCGCTTTTGAGAGGTTCTGCATAATAAGTTTTCCCCCCGCCCAGGTTGTGATAAACAAAATAAAAAAACCGAGAACGAAATTTCCGGCGGGTCCTGCGATGACAACAAAGGTTCTTTGCAGCGGTTTCTTTGAGAAAAACCCGTCCGGGGAAGATTCTTTTTTCTCAAAAGGGTGTTCCCCTCTCATTTTGACATAACCACCGAGCGGAATGAGGGATATAAGAAATTCTGTCCTTCTTTTTATTCTGATCAGCACCGGACCGAAGCCCAGTGAGAATTTCTCCACATAAACGCCTATGATGCGGGCGGCGGCGTAATGGCCGGATTCGTGTATGATTATGACAAGGCTGATGGCCAGCAGTATATAGACAGAGTCCAGGATGTTAGCAGCCGTGAAAACAGCCGCGAGTTTCGTTAGAACAGAGTTAATATTCATTTTATAAATTTTGCGGCGTATTCTTTTGCCCATCTTTCAACACGCAGCACATTCGGGATATTGTAGCTCATTTCAGGCGTCATAGGAAGAGTTTTCCTTATAATGTGCGCGATGCGCGAAAAAGGAATGCGTTTATCAAGAAAAGCGTTCACCGCCGTGTCATTCGCGCCAACGAGAGCTGCGGGATAGAGGCCGCCTCTTTTTCCCGCGTTAAGGGCGGTTTTAAAACATATGAATTTTTCGGCGGGATATTTTTCAAGTGTCAGGCTCATTTTTGTGAAATCCATAAAATTACGCATTTTCTTTTTTTCAGGATAAGAGAGCGCGTAATTTATAGGTATTTTCATATCCGGCGCGGATAGATAAGCTGACACGCTGCCGTCAGAAAATTCAATCATGCCGTGTATCAGGGCTTTAGGATGGAGAAGCACCTTTATTTTTGAAAAAGCCATAGAGAAGAGGTGATGGGCTTCAATGACCTCAAGGCCCTTGTTCATCCCCGTGGAGGAATCAACTGTTATTTTTCTGCCCATTTTCCAAACAGGGTGGGCAAGTATGAATTCAGGGGTAATTTTTTTTCTTCCGGCGCGGAGAATTGCTCCGCCTGAAGAGGTTATGTATATTTTTTCGGGAGAGACTTTTGAATTTTCAATGCACTGGAAAACAGCGCTGTGTTCCGAATCCACCGGCAGTATTTTTCCCCCGTGTTTTTTTGCGGCGGCGGTTAAAATATCACCAGCCATCACCACGGGTTCTTTGTTGGCGATGGCTACGGTTTTTCCTTTTGAGAGAGCATCCATTATGGGAATCAGGGCGGAACTTCCCGATGAGCCGGCGAGAACAATATCTGTTTTTTTGTCGCAGCCAAGAGAGCTCAGCTTTCCGGGGGGGAGTATCTTTGTCGCGCCGAGGGTTTTTCTGCCGTATTTTTTAAAGCTTGCGGGATCTGTTATGCATGCCTTTTCAGGTTTGATGTTTTTAAGCTGTTTTGTGAAAAGCGATGTGTTGGAATGGGCGGACATTGATATTATTTTGAAGTTTTCCGATTTCCGTATCACATCAATTGTCTGCCGGCCTATGGAACCGGTTGCGCCGATAAGGCATATGTTTTTTTTTGAAATTCTGCTCATCGTACGAAAATCACAATATAGTAGTAAAGAAGCGGCGCGGCCGTCAGAAGGCTGTCAATCCTGTCATATGCACCGCCGTGGCCGGGAAACATGCCGCCACTGTCTTTAACAAGACCCGACCGTTTAACCATGGATTCAATAAGGTCTCCTGTTTGTCCGGCGATTCCCGCAATCAAACCCATGACAATAATATCCGCGCAATTAAGAAATTTTATTCCGGTGACGGCCCTCCAGAGAAAAGCGAAAGCTATTCCGGCCGGTATCCCCGCAATAAAACCAACAACGGTTTTTTTGGGGCTGATCGTCTTGGCCAGTTTTTTCTTTCCGTATTTAGAGCCGGCAATGTAAGCCGCGGTGTCAACAATCCACACGCTCCCTATCATCATGATAAAATATTCTTTCCCGTAGGGAGCTATGTCTCTGAGAAGTATAAAGTAGCTTCCGAGCCATGGAATCATGAATATTCCCGCCAGGGACACGCCCAGTGATTCAATAAAATAGCGTATATTTTTGCTGAAAAGATGTCCGATAAGAATTGCGGCGAGAGTAAAAGTCAGCACGAAAGCCGGAATCCCTTTTTGGTTTGAAAGGAGCATGTTGGACGATCTCAGGTATGCGGAGGCAAGTATTAAAAAACCAGCGGGAAGGCATAGCGCCTTTTGCGGCGACAGTTGCGAGCTGCTGACGATGTTGTAAAACTCATACTGGGCAATCAGCAGCACGGCTGCAACGATTATAAAGAAGGGCAGCGAGCCCACCCATATGAAAGCCAGAACAACAGGTATTACAATCGCGGCCGTCAGAAGTCTTTGTTTCATCAATAACCTCCGAATCGCCTGGTCCTGGCGGAATAATTTTTAATGGCTTTTTTTATCTCTTTGTCTCCAAAGTCCGGCCATAGTGTGTCAGTAAAATATAATTCAGAATAAGCGCCCTGGTACAGCAGAAAGTTAGACAGGCGCATCTCTCCGGAGGTGCGTATGATGATATCGGGATCGGGCATGTTTTTTGTGTCGAGGGCAGCGGGAAAAGCCTTTTCAATGTCAGCCTCGTTGCCGAGTGCCACCAGTTTTTTAACAGCTCTTATTATTTCGTTTCTTGAGCCGTAGTTAAGAGCCAGAGTGAGGGTGAGTTTGTTCATCTCCTGTGTCGCTTTTTTCAAAGTGTTTATTTTTTTGACAATATCTTTCGGCAGTGCCGAAAGGACGCCGATGACATTCAGTTTTATGCCGTTTTTCAGCATGTTGTTTTTTTCGTTCTCAAGATAATGCCCAAGCAGAGAAAAAAGGAATTTTATTTCTGTTTTGCTTCTCTTCCAGTTTTCTGTAGAAAAAGCGTAAAGAGTGAGATAGGATATTCCGGTTTCACGGCAGGCTTCCACTGTTCTGCGGACGGCTTCCGCTCCGGCGGCGTGGCCTTTTATTCTGGGAAACTTCCGCTCTTTCGCCCAACGGCCGTTACCGTCCATTATTATGGCTATGTGTCGGGGCGTGTTAATCATTCAGCCAATATGTCTTTTTCTTTTTTTGCGCGTATTTCGTCAATATTTTTTGTGATCTGATCGACAGTTTTCTGTAAGTCTTTTTCGGATTTGTGCAACTGGTCTCTTGAGATTTCTTTTGCTTTTTCCTGCGCGGCCAAATCGCTTAATTTTTTGCGCCGGAGATTTCTTATGCTCACTTTGTGTTCTTCGCAGACGCTGCCCACTATTTTTGAAATTTGTTCCCTCCGTTCTCCACTCATGGGAGGCATGTTAAGCCGCACAACGTTTCCCGTCACCTGAGGGGTAAAACCTATGTTGGCTTTTAAGATGGCGTTGGCTATGGGCTGTGCCATTTTTATGTCCCACGGATGAATTTCTATGGTTTTCGGGTTGGGTATGTTTATGGCCGCGCAGTTTTTGATAGGAGAGTCCTGCCCGTAATAAGGCACCGTTATGGTGTCCAGTATTCCTTCCGAAGCGCGGGAAGTTCTTATCTTAGTGAGTTCTTCGTGGAGGTTTGTCACAATTTTCTCAGAGTCTTTTACAAATTCGAGCATACTATATCCTCCTCAAATAATAGCAGAACTGAATCAACTTTTCAGCTCTTTTCCAGCATAATAATCAGGCCGGCTTTGGTTTTTTGTCCGGCGATTTTCATAAAATCGCGGGTTTCAAGTCTGCTACTGGCCGATTTCGTATCTCGTAAAACGGTTTATTTTTACGGCTTCGCCGAATGAAGAAGCCGCTTCATTAAAATAATCTTTGAATTTCACTTTTTCATCTCTGAAATAAGGCTGTTCAAGCAAACAGGTGTCCGCATAAAATTTTGAAAGTTTTCCTGCCACTATTTTTTCTGCGATTTCCGCCGGTTTTTTGGAAAGGTCAGTGTTTTTGAGCAGTAGTTTTTTTTCTTCCTCAAGAACATCTTCGGGCACATCCTCTTTTTGTGTGTAAGAGGGTTTCATTCCAGCTATCTGAAGAGCGGTTTCTTTCAGCAATTTTGTAAAATTGTCACTTTTGGCGACAAAATCAGTTTCAGAGGCGATTTCCACCATAACACCCACTTTTCCTCCGGGATGTATGTATGAGAACACCTGACCTTCGTCACTGAGCCTGTCCTGTCGCGACTGCATTTTAAGTATGCCTTTTTCTCTGAGGATTTTTCTTGCCCCGTCTATATCGCCGTCCACTTCCTTGAGAGCGTTTTTGCAATCCATGATGCCGGCGTTTGTGAGTTTTCTCAATTTCATTATCAGGTCTGTTGTTATTTCCATCTTAAATCTCCTGGGCGGTTTGCGTGGGGGCGTCTTTCGTTTCCGTCGCGGCGACGCTCGTCTCCGTGTCCGCCGTTGTTGCGGAATCTTCTGTTTCTGCCGGTGTTTCTGTAACTGTTTCGCCTTTTCCCTCAAGGACGGCGTCAGCGATTAAGCCGGTTATGAGTTTAACGCTTCTGAGCGCGTCATCGTTTGCCGGTATGGGGTAATCCACGAGTTCAGGATTGCAATCGGTGTCAAGAAGCGCAATAATGGGGACATTCAGCAATCTGGCTTCGTGGACGGCAATTTCTTCCAGGTGCGGATCCACTATGTAAACAGCGGCCGGAAGTTCGTAAAAATCCCTCAGTCCCTTGAGATCCCTGTCCATTTTTGCCAGTTTACGTGTCATTTTCGCATACATTTTTTTGTGGCGCGCATAGCTTTCTATGTCTTTTTCAAGATCCTTGTATTTGGCGATGCTGTCGTTTATCTGCGGAAGATTGGTAAAAAGTCCGCCCCACCACCTGTTGGCGACATATGGCATTCCGCATCGCTGGGCTTCTTCGGCGATGGCTGCCTGCGCCTGCTTCTTTGTTCCCACAAAAAGTATTTTCCCGCCGTCTGCTGCGGTTTTCTGCACAAAATTAAGAGTGTCCTGCAGCAGCTTAACGGTTTCCTCTATGTTAATTATGTGGATACTGTTGCGTACCGTGTAAATGTATTTCTCCATCTTGGGGTTCCACTTATTTTTCCTGTGACCGAAATGGGCGCCCGCTTCAAGAAGTTTCTTTGCGTTTATTTCCATGATTTTTTTATCCTCCTGCGGCGTTATATAATGGAACGGATGAGTTTTTCCTGCGTTCCGTCCACGTAATCTTTCTTTTTCAGATGCCTGAGCTGCTTCCGCCGCTTTCCGCCGTTGAGATGGCTTTTAGAGGCGTGGGCTCTCTTGACTTTACCAGTTGCACTGAGCCGGAACCTTTTTGCGGCTCCTCTGTGGGTTTTCTTCTTAATCTTTTTTTGCAATTTATTCCTCCTGGGTCAGGATCATCCTGTTCCCGTCAATACCAAAGCGGCGATAACCGCGGTTTCGCTGCGGAGAGTGTTTGCTCCCACGGAAACCGGTGCGAGTCCTGCTTTTTCAGCCGAATCTATTTCGCTGTCCGTAAAGCCCCCTTCGGGGCCCGCAAAAATCGCTGTCTTTTGCGTTTGTTCACGGATTTTTAAAGGCCGGCCTCCTTCTAAAAGTATAAAACCGGCGGCGTTATCCTGCGAATATTCCTTAATACCTATCAAAAAATCTTTGACTTCGTCAAGTGAGGGAAGGAACAGCCTGCCGCATTGGCCGCAGGCGTTTAGGATAATTTTTTGAAGCTGCGCGTTGTTTACTGCCTGTCTCGCCGAGCGTTTTGTCCGCAAGGGGCTTATACGTGTAACGCCGAGCTCCGTACATTTTTGTACCGCGATTTTTAAAGCGGGGGATTTTATAACGGACAGAAACAGGCGTATTTCTTTTTCCGGCGCTTTTGCCCTGTGTTTTTCCAGGACAGAGGTTTCCACACGCACGGGATTTTTCAGAATGTTTTTGATCCGGACTCTGGCGGAACGTCCTTTCCCGTCAAATATTGTGATTAAATCACCTTGTTTGAATCTGCGTACATTGACAAGGTGATGAGCCTCATCCCCTGAAATTTCTCCGTTTATGGAAGGGGCGTAAAACTGTGTCACTTCAGCGACCGAAAAGATTTTTATAAAAAGGCCGCTGCTTCTCTTCCATTATTTTCATGTATTCCTCAAGAACTTTTTTTGCTTTTGACGGCACTTTTTTAGGCACGTGAATAGACACTGTTACAAAAAGGTCTCCCGAGTAAGAAGCGTTAAGCCGCGGCATACCGTAGCCCTGCAGCCTGAAAGTCTGGCCGTCGGGGCAGTGCGCGGGGATTTTCATCTGTACCGTTTTTTCAATAGCCCGGGCTTTTATTGTGCCGCCCATCACCGCCACGGGGAAAGGTATTTCTATTTTTGTATAAAGGTCGTTTTCGTGTCTTTCAAAAGTTTTGTGAGGACTCACTTCTATCAGGACATACAGGTTTCCGGCCGCGCCCTGAGGTGATTCGTAGCCTTTTTCCCTAACGCGCAGAGATGTGCCGGATATTACCCCTTTTGGCACTTTTATCTTCAATGTTTCTTTCTTTTTTACAAGACCGTGCCCGGCGCACGCAGGGCATTTGTGTTTGATCACCTGTCCGCGTCCCGCGCATTCGGGACAGGGTCGCTGCATGGAAAAAATGAAACTTCCTTCTGTTATGCTGCCCTGGCCCTTGCACATGGGGCAGATGGAAGGCTTGGTGCCCGGCTTGGCGCCCGTGCCGCCGCAGGTTTCACATTTTTTTGCCCGCGCGTAGTTTATTTCCTTTTCTGTTCCGCTGAACGCTTCCTCCAGTGTTATTGTCAGGCGCATTTCCATATCCTGCCCGCGGGGAGTTGCTGACCGGGATCTACTCCTGCCAAAACCGCCGCCGAAACCGCCCATGCCGGAGAAAGCGCTGCGGAGAATATCGGAAAAATCGCCGAAATCAGCGCCGCGGAAAATATCTTCGGTGCTGTAACGGGAGTCAATACCGGCATGGCCGAAACGGTCGTACTGCTGTCTCTTCTGCTGATCTGAGAGCACGGCGTAAGCCTCGGATATCTTTTTGAATTTTTCCTCGGAGCTTGTTTTTTCCGACTCCCCAACCCTGTCGGGATGGTGCTTCAGAGCCAATTTCCGGTAGGCCGATTTTATTTCTGCCGCAGAAGCTCCTTTGGCTACGCCGAGAATTTCATAGTAGTCCCGTTTTTCTGTCATTTGTTATCGCCTTTTCCGTTGTCGTCTTCCTCTACTTCCGCGTCAACAACATTATCTTTTTTCTCTCCTCCCTTTTCTCCCGGTTTTGCTTCCGATGCGTTTTCCGCGCCTCCGGGGGCGGCACCCTTCTGGGCTTCAGCGGTTTTTTTGTAGGCTTCGGACGCGAGAGCGTGTGAAGCTTTTTCAAGAGCCGTTTTTGCCGATGTTATTTTTTCGACGTCGTCGCTTTTGAGAGCCTCTTTGGCTTCAGCTGCCGCCTTTTCCACATCGCTTTTCTGCTTGGCGGATATTTTGTCGCCGAATTCGCCAAGGCTTTTTTCAACGGAATAGACAAGATTGTCAAGTTCATTTTTTGATTCTATGAGTTTCTTCTTTTTGTTGTCTTCCTCTTCGTGTTCCTTGGCTTCCTTCTTGAGTTTATCCACTTCATCATCACTCAGGCCGGAAGACGATTTTATGATTATGTCCTGCGATTTTCCCGTGGCTTTGTCCGATGCTGTGACTTTGAGAATACCGTCTCTGTCTATGTCAAATTTCACCTCTATCTGAGGCACGCCGCGCGGAGCCGGCGGTATGCCGGAAAGTTCGAACTGGCCGAGCGACTTGTTGTCTTTTGCCATGGGGCGCTCTCCCTGGAGAACATGCACCGTCACGGCCGGCTGGCTGTCGGCCGCGGTTGAGAAGATCTGGCTTTTTCCGACGGGAATGGTCGTGTTTCTGTCTATGAGTTTTGTTGACACTCCCCCCATTGTTTCTATTCCCAGCGATAAAGGCGTAACATCCAGAAGGAGTACGTCTTTGACATCACCTTTGACGATGCCGGCCTGTATGGCTGCGCCGAGAGCGACAACTTCATCGGGATTGACACCTTTGTGGGGTTCCCCGCTGAAAAACTTCTTCACCTCTTCCTGCACCAAAGGCATGCGCGTTTGTCCGCCCACAAGTATGACTTCTTTCACATCGCTGACGTTTATTTTGGCGTCCGAAAGAGCTTTTTTGCAGGGCTCCATGGTTTTTCTGACGATATCACCCGTGAGCTGTTCTAATTTTGAGCGCGTGAGTTTTATGCTCAGGTGCTTGGGCCCCGCCGCATCCGCGGTGATAAAGGGCAGGTTGATTTCGCTCTCCAGCGCCGTGGAGAGTTCGCACTTCGCTTTTTCGGCGGCTTCTTTCAGCCTCTGCAGGGCCATGTTATCGTTTTTGAGATCCACGCCGCTGCTCTGTTTGAATTCGTCGCACAGCCAGTTTATGACGATGTGATCAAAATCGTCTCCGCCCAGATGGGTGTTGCCGTTGGTGGACTGCACCTCCACGGTGAAGGCGCCTTCGCTTTCGCCGACCTCAAGAATGGATATGTCAAAGGTGCCGCCGCCGAGGTCATAAACCGCGACCAGCTCACTTTTTTTCTTATCCATGCCGTAGGCCAGAGCCGCCGCGGTGGGTTCGTTTATGATCCTCAGAACTTTGAGCCCGGCTATTTCGCCGGCTTCTTTTGTGGCCTGTCTCTGGGAATCGTTGAAATAAGCGGGTACCGTTATCACGGCCTCCGTTATGGTTTCACCGAGATGGCTTTCGGCGTCTTTTTTCATTTTTGTCAGAATTTTCGCGGATATTTCCGGTGGGCTGTAATCCCTGTCTTTTATGCGTATCCGCACATCTCCGTTCGTGGATTCCGTGAGAGAGTAGGGAACATTTTTTTTGTCATCTTCTATTGTGGCGCTTGAGAGCTTTCTGCCCATAAATCTTTTGTTTGAAAATATGGTTCTTTTCGGGTTTGTTACCGCCTGCCTTTTGGCGAGCATTCCCACCAGCTCTTCTCCTTTGTCCGTGAAAGCCACGATAGACGGTGTTGTCCTTGAGCCTTCCGCATTCGGTATAACGGAAGGTTTTCCCCCCTCCATTATCGCCATACAGGAATTTGTCGTACCTAAATCAATACCTAAAACATGTGCCATTTTATTTTCCTCCTAATTAACATTCTTCGCTACTCGTCCTTTATTTATCATCTTTATCATTTGATGCGTCTGCCGGTGTTTTGGGTTCCGCTTCCGCTTTATCATTTGATGCGTCTGCCGGTGTTTTGGGTTCCGCTTCCGCGACATTTTCAGCCACGACCACCATTGCGGGTTTCAGTACCTCGCAGCCGAGATAATAACCGTTACTCACTATTTTTACAACTGTCCCGTCTTTAAAATCATTTGTTTTTTCCTTAAAAACGGCTTCATGAACATGCGGCGAGAATTCTTTTCCCATACATTCCATTTGTTTTACCCCCAGCGCCGCGAATATTTTTTTCAGTTCTTTTATAATAATTTTCATGCCTTCGCCTGATGAGGGATCTGTTTTATTTCCGGTTTCTTCAAGCCGGAGAACATTGTCCATCACGGGGAGAAATTCCTTTATCACGTTTTCTTTCCCGTAAGACGCCATTTGCGCTGATTCTTTTTGAGATCGTTTTCTGTAGTTATCGAATTCGGCTTTCAGAGAAACGAGCTGATTATAATAATTTTCGGATTTTTCTTTTTCCTTCCCCAGAGAAGCCGCCAGGAGTTTGAGTTCCTCTATTTTTTCTTTCGTCGCGGGCGTTATCAGAGTTTTGTCCGGTGCGTCTGATCCGGCGGACGTGAGTACATTATCCAGGATGGCTTTCTCTGTCGCTTCATCTATGCCGCCCGGTTTTTCCGAAGTTTCTTTTCTGTTCTTATTTTTATCTTTCATTGTTAGACCTCCATAAGATATTTTGCCGCTTCATAAGCGGTTCCTTTTACCAGAGGCAGTATGTGCATGTAATCCATATATTTAGAACCGAGAACGCCGTATATATAGCGTTTGCCGTTTATATTGAAATCTGATATCACGACCGTGAGGTCCCCGTAATTTTCGGGAAGATGGTTCTGGCAGAAAGTGATATCGTAATCGTTTTCCGGCATAGATGCTTCTATGCAGGACAGAAGCGTCTGCTTTTCTTCTATGAGAGAAAATATTCCGTTGAGAACGTCGGCGTTTCTTTTCAGAACCGAAGGGTTAACGCTTGTCAGGAGCTGAATCTCCCTGTTTTTTGAAAGACGATCTAATTGGAAACGTATTTCTTTGATGAGCGCGGAGTTTTTTTCGTAAAGTTTCGCCTGTTTCCCCGGGGTTTTGACGGAAGCCTTTTGGGTTTTGAGGTGTTTCCTTACAAAGTCGAAAGAGCTTTTGGGCAATTTGCTATTCAGCCGGATGATTGTTTTTCGTATTTCGCCGTTGCGGCCTATTATAAAAATAAGCATTTTGTCCGGCGCAATCATTTTAATGTCAAAATCCAGATAATCAGCTTTTTCATCCATGAAGCAGGTGAGGCCTACCCAGTTGGAGTAGACCGAAAGAAGATGGCAGGCCTGTTCAAGCATATATTTTTCTTCGCTTGTGTTGTCGGTTACTCCGGCGCGCGAGAGGCCGCTGATTTTTGCTCCGTTCATAATTTCACCGCGGGTAAGAATGCTGTCTATATAAAATTTTAAGCCTTTGGCGGTGGGGACTCTTCCCGAAGAATGCGACTCGTGGTTGAGATAACCCCTTTTTTCAAGAGAGGACAGAACATTGCGTATCGTTGCCGGCGATACGCCCAGATTGTATTTTGCGTTTAGATGTTTTGATCCCATGGGCCGTCGGTGAATGATAAATTCTTTCACCAGAGAAAGCAGTATTTGCCTGTTTCTCGTTTCGCTGTTCAGGTAGTCTCTTTTTATACTATTTTTCATAATTTAGCACCTCGTGGCTTCAAGTGCTAATCTAACAAATACTGTCATATTCTGTCAACCATTGACCTTGTTTCGCTTTTCTTTTTTGATTTTTTAATCTATAATTTATTCAAAAAATTAATAGCGGAGGCGGGAATTTAATGACGCATGAAGAGTTGAGAAAATGTTTTCTGGATTATTTCACGGAGCAGGGGCACAAACTGTATCCGTCCATTTCTCTTGTGCCTGACGACCCGTCTCTTCTTTTTACGACAGCCGGCATGGTGCAGTTCAAGGATATGTTCAGGGGGCTCGTTCCCATGATTCCTCCGAAAGCCGTGTCAATTCAGAAGTGCGTCAGGACTTCCGACATAGAGCAGGTGGGAAGGACGGCGCGTCACCTGACATTTTTTGAGATGCTGGGTAATTTTTCTGCGGGAGGTTACTTTAAGGAAGAGGCCATTCATTTCGCGTGGGAATTTTTTACGCGTGTGCTGAAGCTGGATAAAGAAAAGCTGTATGCCACCGTTCACCGTGAGGATAAGGAAGCTCACAAACTCTGGGGAAAAATTCTTCCCGCTGAAAAAATAGTGAAGATGGGAGATGAGGACAACTTCTGGGAAATGGGTGAGACCGGCCCCTGCGGTTACTGCTCGGAAATTATTTATGACCAGGGCCCGGCTGCCGGATGCGGAAAAAAAGACTGCGCTCCCGGTTGTGACTGCGACCGCTGGCTTGAGGTGTGGAATCTTGTTTTTACGGAATTTGATAAAAAGAAATCAGGGGAGAGAGTTCTTCTCAAACAGAAAAACATAGACACGGGTATGGGTCTTGAAAGGCTGCTCACGGTTGTTAACGGACTCAAATCAAATTATGAAACAGATCTCATAAAGCCCATAGTTGATTTTGTCACCGAAAACAGTTCTGTTGATAAAGAGGTTTATGTAAGGCGTATAGCCGATCACGCGCGTTCGGCTGTTTTTATGATAGATGACGGAATTTTACCGTCCAACACGGGACGCGGCTATATTCTCCGCCGCCTTATAAGGAGAGCGATGGTGTCCGCGCGTAAAATAAAACTGAAACGGGCTCTCTATGAAGTGACAAATCCGGTGTTTGACATTTTCGCAAAAGCGTATCCCTCTCTTTTGCAGAACGCTTCACGCATAGCCATGGCTGTTAAAAGCGAAGAAGAGAGATTTGAAAAAGCTCTTGAAACGGGGATGAACATACTGGACGGATGCATGAAAGAGATCAGGGCGAAAAAGAGTATCCCCGGTGAGCTTTGTTTTGATCTTTATACGACATACGGTTTTCCTATAGAGCTCATCAGGGATATTGCCGCGTCATATTCTTTTTCTGTCGGGGAGGAAGTCTTTAAAAAGCTGATTGAGGAGTCAAGGGAGAAGTCCAGGGCTTCGTGGACGGGTTCAGGTGCGGAAGATGAAACGCATCTTAAAGCCGCGGCCGCGCGCGCCGGCGAAACGCTTTTTGAGGGTTATACAAAAGACAAAATCGAAGCGAAAGTAAAAATTATTATAGACGGCAGAAATGAAGTAAAAAGCGCTGCCGCCCCTTCCGGGGTGCTGGCGGTGCTGGACAAAACGCCTTTTTACGCCCTTTCGGGAGGCCAGGCTTCGGACAAAGGAACATTAAAAAAAGAAGATTTTCTCGCAAAGGTAATTGATGTGAGGCGGGTGGAAAAAACTGTTTTTCACAATATAATAATTGAAAAAGGCACGCTCAACGCCGGTGACGGGGTTGTGTGTTCGGTGGACGGGAAACGTCGTAAAGCCACAGAAAGAAATCATAGCGCGACGCATCTGCTTCAGGCGGCTTTGCGCAGCGTCATAGGCGAAGAAGTGCATCAGGCGGGTTCCGCTGTAGACGAAAAAGGCCTTCGTTTTGACTTCAGCGTTTCCGCTAAAATCTCTCCGGCCGAGATAAAGGAAGTGGAGAACATCGTTAACAGCGCGGTTATGGATGACCTGGAGGTTTTTAAAACAGAGCACAGCATAGAAGACGCTAAAAAATTCAAGGCGCTCCATTTTTTTGATGAGAAATACGGTGATGTTGTCAGACTCGTTACCATGGGTTCGCCGGATCCGGATAAGGCTTTCAGCGCCGAGTTCTGCGGCGGTTGTCATGTCGGGCGAACCGGCCAGATAGGCCTTTTTAAAATAGTGTCGAACAAAGCCCTTGCTCAGGGAATAAGAAGGATAGAGGCTGTGACGGGTTTCGGCGTGATGGAATGTCTGGGCGAAAAAGAAGATATCCTTCAAAGAAGCGCCCTGAAACTTAAGACGACGGTAAAGGATATGGAAAAGAAAATAGACAAAATCATGGAAGAAGCCAAAAAGAAAAAAGCGGCTGTGCCCGCGGCAAAAACTGAATGTCGTGAACTAAAAACTTTCAAAGGCGTTTTTGTCTGCCGCGTGGATAAGGCCTCGGCCGTTGCCGCCTCTGCCGATGAAGTGTTTGCCCGCGGGGATTGTGTGGTTTTTTCATACAGCGAAAGCGGCGGAAAATTCGCTTTTGTCTGCAAGGCCTCGGATAAATTTATTAAAAAAGGTTTGTCGGCTAAAAAAATAGTTTCTCTTTTTTCCGAGCGCACCGGTGTTCGCGGCGGCGGTTCCGATAAATTTGTCCGCGGCGGCGGCGCTATTCCCGGGCTGGACGCGGCAAAGGCCGAAAAAACGCTTGAGGACATTTTAGCACGGATACAGGCGGAGTGAATTTCTGCCGAAGGGAACAAGTTTTCCGCCCCCTTAGCTTAACGGATAAAGTACTGGCCTCCGAAGCCTGGGATGGAAGTTCGATTCTTCCAGGGGGCAAAAATTAAAATGCGTTTCAGTAAAATAGTTTACACCACACCTTTTGTTTTATTTTTGCTTCTGTGGGGGTTTTTGATTGCTGACAAAAAACCGCTGCGCGCGGACAGGGATTATTACAGACATTATCATATCGCGTCATTTGAGTTTGACGGTGAGCTGGGAAATGATTACCGTCTTGTTGTCTTCAGAAAAAACAAACCCCTGACCGGCATAGGTGGCAGGATGGTTTATAGATTCAATGTCAAAGACGGTAAATCCACGGCGCGTTTCCCCATACCCTGGAACGCGGAAGAAGGTTTTTACGAGGCGCGGGTTTTTCATCCGTCCGAAACAGAGAGGAACAGGTTTCTGGGCGCTGTTTTCGCGGTGACGGGAAGAAAGGCCATGGATGTGAAGTTTCCGCTTAACGCCATGAACTGGGAAAACACAAAAAATTTAAAAACACGGCGTATTCCCGCCCCTTCCGGCGAAATAAAATCGTGGAAAGGTATCTTTGATTGGCTTGATTATATGAAAACAGACACGCTTTTTTATCTCACCGCGCAGACGGCTTTTTTCGGAAAGTCTCTGCCTGCGGATTTCCCGTGGATAAAAAACAATCTCAAAAGACTGGATGATCTTTGCGCGGAGGCCCACAAAAGAAAAATGCGCATAGGCGCATGGGCGGCTTCCTACATTGTTGTAGGGAAGAGAGATGAAAGTTTAGGTTACACTTACGGCACCGATTACAGCTTCTCCGACGACAGACTCAAAAAATCAAGAGGAATATCCATAGGGGATTCCAAGCGGCTGAAAGACATAATAAAAGTTATGAGGCGGATGGACACCTCGTCCGCGGATTTTCTGGGGCTTGATTACATTAGGCCGGTGCAGGGAGGGTTTGAACTCATCGATGAATTTCTCGAAGATATGGACGTTGAGCTGCCGGCCGGGTTAAAAGGAAGTTCCGGCCGCGCTCTTTATCTGGCGAGGGAGATTTTCAGAAAGAAAAATTACGCTTTGCGGGATTTGTGGAACTGGTGGAGAGCCAGAAAATCGTCGCTCTGTATAGAAAGGATAAAAGAGGAAGTCAAAAGTGATAAACCTCTGTGGATATTTTTGCTGTCATGGCAGATGGGTCATCAGCACGGTCAGGATCCGGTGATGTTTCGTGACGCCGGCGCTGATTTTCAGACGGTGATGCTTTATGAATGTGATGACATCCAGTTTGATACTCTTCTCTCTCAATGGGAAAAATATGACGCGAAGGGCGTGAACTTCATAATAGGAAACCAGATTGATTTTAATGTGCATCAGTTTTCGGAAGCACCTCCCGCCCCGGAAAAATTCGCCAGTCGCCTTCTGAGAGCCAGAGAGGTTCTGAAGCCCAATGGCGTTTTTATAAATGACCTTTCCCGCGTTTTCTGGGGCAGAAAAGGCCCCTACACGGGAATGGAGTGGCTCGCTCCCGTTAAATCTCTGATAGAGACCGGCGAAATAGGAACCGGGTTCCTTTACTCGGCTGACAGCATTGCGAAGTCTTCCGCCACGGTTTCGGGTATGTCCGATGTTTCAACACCGATCTCAACATCCGCCGTTTCAGGAGCGGCGCCAACATCCGCCGTTCCTGAAGAATCCTATAATATCAAAACGTCCACACCGGCACGCTAAAAAAATTGAGTCGGTTTTAACGGTTTGTCTAGTTTAAGCCGTTTTTGCGCGAGTTAAATCAGAAAGATATGAAAATTGTAGAGCGCTTTAATTTTCAGTCGCCGATTATTTCATTCAGGCCGTCAATGACTTGAGTTAATTCTTCCGGCTGCGCTTGGCCTATTTTTTTGCCGATTCGTTCCACTGAAAGAATTCGAATTTGACTGATTTTGACCCACGATTCTTTTGTCGGGCTAATTGACTTTATCTTCAAAGTTAACGGAAATCCGGCGCGTTGGGGCTGACTCGTAATTGCTGCCGCTATGACAGTACCAGAGCGTTTATTGAAAATACCCTGACTTAGAACCAAGACAGGTCTCATGCCTGCCTGCTCGCGGCCTCGCGTGGGGTTTAAATTGGCCCAGCGAATTTCTCCTCTTAATATTTTGGCCATTTCTGTGTGTCTTCGGAAATCCCCTCTTCGGCCATTGCCTTTTCGAAAACCGGATCAAGTTTAGCGCATTCTCTGGATAGACGATTGTGTTCTATTCGTTCCAGCTTTTCCTGAACGGCTTCCTGGATTGCCCGGCTGCGGTTAATGAAAACATGTTCCTTAACAAGTCTGTCCAGACATTCCACAGTATCCCGTCTCATACTGATTGCAATTTTAGAGCTATTCATAAATCCTCCCTTTGGGTACTACTATATATCATACCGCGAGTTTTATTAAGTGTCAAGTATTTTGTGCGCTTGGCGGCGAATGGTAACGGGTGATATCAGCGGGATGAAGATTGCTGTTTGAGGATTTCTAAAAATTTACGAACGGTTACAACCGAAATATTTTTATAATGACGCAGGTTTAGAAGGTGTTTGTCGCCTGAAACGATATAGTTTGCGTTTGCTTCAACGGCGCAGGCCAGAAATTTGTTGTCGTCGGGGTCGTCTTTAATGACGTTGAGATGAAGTGAATCGGAGAGGACGGCGGCTTCATGTTCTACCAGGCTTATGAGGAGAGTGGTGTCCTTTTTTTTGAGATGATATTTTTTAGCTATGTGAGGGTATTCAAAAACTCTTTTTATTTCTTTGATTATTTTTTTAGATGTGACTAAAGTGTATAAACAATTTTGCCATGCTTTTAAGAGCTGAGCGGAAGCGCCTTTTCTACTTATGACAGCGCTTACGAATTGATTAGTATCGATTACAACTTTAAGCAAATTATTTTCTAACGGCTTTTATTGCCGTGGAGACATCTTTTTCTATTTCTCCGGAAGAGGCCTCAGGGAGTTCTGATTTAATGTTGTCCAGTATTTTGAATCGTTCTTCGCGCTCCTGAAAGAAGCGCCGGTATTCATCCGCATTTAAAATAGCTATCATCGGTATTCCTGATTTTTCTACGATGAAACGCATCCCCTTTTTAAAAGATTGTTTCATGATTTCACCGAGATGAACGCGGGCCTCCAGCGCGGGTATTGTTTTTGTCGTCATAAATTCCTCCCTTTTATAGGTTCTCCGCAGGGCCGATTGATTAGCGCTGCTTACCACTAATCAATCTTAAATAACAACAGGTATTTTGTCAAGAAAAATGTTTCCTGATCCCATGGCACTGGTAATAAACAGGATTTGTTAACTCCGACACGCTAAAAAAATTGACTAATGGCCCTATGTTGACTATAATTCAGCTATTGTTGGTACCCTCAAAAAGGTAAGTATATTGGGAAAATAAGGGCGTCTTCCTTTCGGCGTTAAAAGAATTGTGGACGTCCCCTTTTTCTTTGGAGGTTGAGATGGCGAAAATATATATAATTGATGTGACGAACCGCGACGGGGTGCAGACCGCGAATCTGGGCCTGGCGAAACTTGAAAAAACGATGCTCAATATTTATCTGGATAAGATGGGCATATTCCAGTCCGAATTCGGGTTTCCTCTGACAAACCACGAGAGGGCGTATCTAAACGCCAATCTCAGGCTGGTTAAAAGGGGTACTCTTAAAAAGATCCGTCTGGAAGGATGGATTCGCGCTGTGCCGGAAGATGTGAAAGCCGCTTTTAAAAATGTGCCGGGCATCAAGCATCTGAATGTGTCCATATCTACATCAAAACAGATGATAGACAAAAAGTTCCAGGGAAAATTCGGCCAGAGCGAAATTATATCGCTGATGAAAAAGAGCGTGATTCTCGCCAAAAAGATGGGAGCTGAGTCGGTGGGGGTCAATGCCGAAGACGCTTCGCGTTCAGAGATGGACTTTCTTAAGGAATTTTCGCTTGCAGCGAAAAAAGCCGGAGCCGACAGGATACGCTACTGTGACACTCTGGGTTACGAGGACCCTTTTACGATCTATAAAAGGGTTTTTGAGTTGGCGAAAACCGTTTCCCTGCCCATTGAGATGCACTGTCACAATGATCTTGGAATGGCTGTCGCTAATTCAATCGCCGGAGCAAAAGCCGCCGTTGATGCGGGCGTTGACGTCTATATCAACACCACTGTTAACGGCCTTGGAGAACGCGCGGGCAACGCCGATCTTCTGTCAGTGCTTTTGGCAATCAAAAAATCTTCCGGTTTCGGCGGCAAATACTGTCTTGGCGGAAAAATAAAGCTGAAGCATTCATGGAAGCTTGCCCAGTACGCTTCAATTTGTTTTGGTGTGCCCATACCAATAAATCAGCCGGGCACGGGAAGAAACGCTTTCGCTCACGAATCGGGCATCCATGCCGACGGAGCTCTCAAAGACAGGCGGAATTATGAGCTTTACAATTACGAGGAACTCGGTCGCGGCGAGCAGGAAGTCATAGAAACCGGCCGTCAGATTGTTGTGGGCGAGTATTCGGGGATCAAAGGCTTCAGGAATGTTTATGACAAGCTGGAAGTGAAATTCAAAGATAAAAAGGAGGCGAAAAAAATACTGGAGCTTGTCCGTTACGCTAATGTGCACACGCAGAAACCGCTTCTCAGTGACGAGCTTCGCTTTATAGCGAAGTGTCCGGATATTGCCAAAGAAATAATGACGGGAATCCCGCAGTGGTGAGGAAGAAAAAATGATAGATCCTTCGGACAAAATAAAGAATCTGCCGCCATATCTTTTCGGGGCGATAGATGTTTTAAAAAACCGCGCTCACGCAAACCGGCAGGACGTTATTGACATGGGAATGGGTAACCCCGATTTGCCGACCCCAAAGTGCGTTGTTGACCGTCTCGTGGATACCGTTACGCAGCATCCGCGGACGCACCGTTATCCGCAGGCCAAGGGTATGCCGAAATTCAGAAAGGCGATATGTGACTGGTACAAGCGCCGCTTTAGCGTGAAGCTGGAACCCGAAACGGAAGCGGTTGCCCTCATAGGTTCAAAAGAGGGAATAGCGCATATGTGCCTGGCCTATCTCAATCAGGGGGATCTTGTCCTTGTGCCCAATCCCTGTTATCCTGTTCATTACAATGGCGTGGTTCTCGCCGGCGGCGCGGTGCATCTGATGCCTCTGCGCGAAGAGAACGGTTATCTGCCCGACCTTTCGGCCATTCCCGAAAGAGTGCGAAAACGCGCCAAAATAATGATTCTTAATTATCCGAACAACCCCACGGGAGCCGTGATAGAAGATATCAAATATCTGGAAGATGTTGTCGCATTCGCAAAAAAGTACGATATCATAGTTATTTATGACAACGCTTATTCGGAGGTGACATTCGGTGATTATGACGCTCCGTCATTTTTGCAGGTGAAGGGGGCCATGGATGTGGGGGTGGAGTTTGGTTCCTTCTCTAAAACATATAATATGGCCGGATGGCGCATAGGCTGGGTCGCCGGCAATGCCGAGATACTTTCGGTGCTGGCCAAATACAAAAGTTATCTTGATTACGGCGTGCCGACCTTCGTGCAGCTTTCCGGCGTGAAGGCTCTGGAGCTGGGGAAAAAGGACATTCAGCCGACACTGGATGAGTACGAAAAGCGTTTTGATTTTTTTGTGGAAAAGCTTTTATCCATAGGCTGGAATGTGAAAAAGCCGAAGGCCACGATGTATTTGTGGGCCAAAATTCCGCCGCCTTATTCAGGTATGCCTTCTCTTGAGTTCGCCGAGCTGCTCATAGAGACAACGGGAATCGCCGTTGCTCCGGGGATAGGTTTCGGCACCTACGGAGAGGGTTATGTGCGTATAGCTATGGTGACGCATTACAAAAGATTCCATGACGCTTTTTTGAGACTCAAAAAGTTTATGAAATCAAACCCCGCAAAAAAATGAAAATGAAAAAAACAATAAACATAGGCCTTGCCGGTTATGGTACGGTGGGGAAAGGCGTGATGTCGCTGCTTTTGGACAGAAACGAAGACCTCTCTATTCGCGCCGGCGCCAAGCTGCGTGTCAAAAGGATATGCGATAAAACTTTCAAAAACAAATCCACGATGCGCGCGCTTTCCGCCGAGGCGAAAAAACTGTTCAAGCAGAATAAGAATTACAGCACTATTCTTCCTGAGAACAAAGTGTATACGCCGGACATAGAGGATATCTTCAGTGATCCGGATATAGATATTTTTGTCGAGCTGATAGGGGGGTATCAACCCGCCAAAAGGCTCATTCTTCTGGCGCTTGAAAGGGGAATGGATGTTGTCACCGCCAACAAAAATGTTCTGGCAAAAGATTTTGAAGAGCTCCTCTCGGCCGCCGAAAAAAACAAAAGGCGGATATATTTTGAGGCCAGCGCGGGTGCCGGAATTCCGGTTGTCGCGGCGATTAACGAGGGTTTTTGTGCTAACGAAATATACGGTCTGGCCGGAATCCTTAACGGAACGACCAATTATATTCTGTCCAATATGGCTTCGGGGGAAGCCGGTTTTGAC
>JAYEJT010000027.1:0-4839 GCA_034660675.1 Elusimicrobiota bacterium | reverse complement strand
TTAACGCGGTGCATATGGTTTTCCTGTGCACATTGCGTTACAGGATACCCATAGATCCTTTCTTGGCGATTTTTGCCGCATTTACAGCGGAGCGAATCACATCAACCCTGAAGCGGCGTTTTCAGGGATAGGTGATCTGGCGCTGTGTTTGTCAGGCCGGTTTTTTCCGTTCTGTGATGACAGGTTTCCGGTTTTTTGATATTCTCTAATCTGGATGGTCGGGGTGAAGGGAACGGCACGGCACTCCTATATAGGTAGTAATGGCGATATTTTATAGGCAAAGATAAAGGAGATGTTTTAATGATAATAGCAGAGGAATTGGGGCGTAGAGAGCGGGGTGTTTCGTTTGAGTGCTTTCCGCCGAAAACGGAGAAGGGGATGCGGAATCTCCATTCCGCCATGGGGGAACTCGGAAAATGTAATCCTCTTTTCGTGTCGGTGACATACGGGGCGGGAGGGGGAAACAAGGACACCGCCGCCCGCACGGTTTTGTCTCTTAAGAAGAATTTTTCGTTTACCGTCATGCCTCATCTGACTTGCGTAGGCGCTTCTTTGGATGAGATAAATGAGATTCTTGACACTTATAAAGCATCGGGCATAGAGGACATTCTTGCGCTCAGGGGAGATGCTCCCTCGGGCATTGAGGGGTTTGACCCGTCAAAAGGAGTTTTTGTCCATGCATCGGATATGATAAAGCACATAAAAAAAGACTACGGCTTTTCCTGCGCGGCGGCCGTTTATCCGGAAGGTCATTTTGAGGCTCTTTCGTTTGAGGATGATATCGTCAACAGCGTCGGCAAAATGGAGGCGGGCGCGGATTTTTCCATTACCCAGATGTTTTTTGATAACCGCTATTATTATGATTTTGCGGACAGGTTTGAAAAAGCCGGTAATAATTGTCCTGTCCTGCCGGGGATAATGCCCATATTGAATTTTAAAAAAATAAAAGAGCTCGCGTCTTCGTCCGCAAAGGTGACGATACCTAAAAAACTGGAGTCTTTGATGGCGCGTTTTGATTCCCCCGGGGATATTAAAAAAGCGGGAATAGATTACGCTTCCGCCCAGTGCGAAGACCTGAAAAAAAACGGCGTGAAATTTTTCCATTTTTTTGTGATGAACAGGGCGGAATCAGCCGCGAGAATAATAGAAAACGCGGGTTTGATATGAAAAATAAATATCTTTTTGGCCCTGTTCCGTCAAGAAGGCTGGGGCTTTCTCTCGGGATTGATCTTGTGCCGCTCAAAACCTGTTCTTTCAACTGTATCTATTGCGAGTGCGGCGCCACGACCAGATTGACGGTTTCGCGCAGAGAATATGTGCCTACGGAAAAGGTGATAAAAGAACTGGATAATTTTTTGTCAGCCAAACCCGAACTTGATTTTATCACTTTTGCGGGTTCCGGCGAGCCCACGCTACACAGTAAAATCGGAGATATTATAGCGTTTATTAAGGATAGTTATCCGCAATACAAAGTTTGTGTTCTCACCAATGGTTCGCTTTTCCATCTTAAAAGCGTGAGGGACTCCCTAAAAAGAGCAGATAAGGTCATACCCTCTCTTGATGCCGCTTCCGTGTCCGTCTGGAAAAAACTGAACCGCCCCCACCCCGCACTCAATTTAAAAAAATTGATCAAAGGTCTTGAGATCTTCAGCAGGGATTATGCCGGCGATTATGCCGTGGAGGTTTTTATCGCTCCCGGCGTGAATGATTCACGGGAAGAACTTGCTAAACTTAAAAAGGCTCTTATTAAAATCAATCCGTCGTCCGTTCAGCTCAATTCTCTTGCGAGGCCGGGAGCTGAGACATCGGTTTCAGGTGTGGCAGGGAGGGAGCTTAAAAAAATAGCGGATTTTTTCGCGCCGCTTAAAGTTGAGCTTGCAGGAGCGCCGTCTAAGAAAAGATCACCAACGTTTAAAAAAGACCTTGCTGATAAAATAGTTTCGGCTGTTTCAAGACGGCCTCTCACTTTGTCCGATATTGCCGCCCTTACGGGTATGAGGATTGTTGAGCTGGCGAAAATTATCGATGCCCTCTGTTCTTCGGGTCGTGTGGTTTTAAAAAATCAGGGAGGAAAAAATTTCATAAAAGCGGCAGGTAAGAAAACCTGAGTTTTTTGCCGCACCGCAGTGCGTAGTCTGATTGCCTTAACCCGGCTTTTTTCTTATAATCATGATGTTTTGGATTAACGGCAATATAATTGTCACAGGAGGTTTGTAAGTTATGAATAAAATTTTACTGTCTGCGGTGCTTCTTTTTTTCTTTTCCGCATGCCGCGTCAGCGAACCCGCTTCACCCCCGGAGAATGTTCGCGTTCCCCGGCCGGTTTCCGCGGATTTTACGGTTCCGTTAATAAACGGCAGAAGCTTTAGTTTGTCTTCGTTCAGAGGGAAGGTTGTTCTCATAGACTTCTGGGCGACATGGTGCGGTCCCTGCGTTTACGAGATCCCGGGTTTTATAAATCTTAAAAACAAATACGGCAGGGACGGGTTTGAGATAATAGGCTTTTCCGTTGACAGGGATAAAGCGGCGGCTGTGAACTTTGCGCGTGCGAAAGGAATGAATTATCCCGTGGCTTTTGCGGATGCTGAGCTTCAGCAAAAATACGGCGGCATAAGAGCAATACCCACGACATTTTTGATTGACCGTGAGGGACGTATCGCCGAAAAAATTGTCGGCGCGCATGAGGAAAGTTTTTTTGACAAAAAAATAAAAGATTTGCTCGAAGGCTGAAAGTGCGTCAGTGGCGTACTGAAAGACCGTCATATCAGGCGGGGGAGGAATGAAATGAGCGAGAGGAGAGAAATAGATAAAGACGAAGCTGTTGAACAGTTGAAGGATTTTTACAAAAAAGCGAAGGGTTTCACCAAAGATGTGGGGGTACAAATCACAAAGCAAGCGGGGATACAGAAGAAAAACATAGAGCTTTTGAGGTTGAAAGACAAGCTTGCTGTTTCCTACAGAGAGCTGGGGGAGAAGAGC
This sequence comes from Elusimicrobiota bacterium, assembly GCA_034660675.1. Lineage (GTDB taxonomy): Bacteria > CG03 > CG03 > CG03 > CG03 > CG03. Next base: position 1,860 of record JAYEJT010000027.1, on the reverse strand, counting down.
TTTTCGTATTTTAAGAAAAATGTACCCGCCGACGCGGACATAAAAAAACTCATAAAGGGCATAAAAGCCCAGAACACCGCGGTGAGGAGCATGAAGGCGAAAATTTCAAGACAGAAAAAAACAGGATAGAAAAAGGGAAAGGATGTCCCTTTTTTGTCTTGCTAAAAACAAATTTCTTATATAGAATGACGCGATTGATTTTTATGGGGGTGTAGCTCAGCTGGGAGAGTGCTTGCATGGCATGCAAGAGGTCAGGGGTTCGATCCCCCTCACCTCCAAAAAACTTTTTGTAAAATTCCCGTAAAATTACTGTTTGCCTATTACTGGTTATTTCCTTTTTGCAATAAGTCACGAAATGTTGCATCCGCCGTGGCGGAGTCAACCCCTGGCACCTTCTTTTGTTTCACCTATTGCCATTTGACAGAAATCAGACTATAATGGTTGCTTGTATTATGGAAGAAGAGAAAGAATGCCTGTTTTGCGCCATAGCGTCGGGAGACGTGAAAGCGGATGTCGTTTATAGAGACAGCGATACGGTTGCTTTCAGGGATTTGGATCCCAAGGCGCCCGATCATGTGCTGATAATACCTTTGAAGCACATAAGTTCGCTCGGTGATACGACGGATGAGGACACGCCTCTGATGGGGAAACTCATCAACACGGCGAGGAAAGTGGCGGAGAAGCTTTCGCTTGAAAGCTACAGGCTGGTTATAAACAACGGTGCGGATGCGGGGCAATCGGTTTTCCATTTGCACGCGCATCTGCTCGGCGGCAGGTTGTTTGGATGGCCGCCGGGATAATATTTTGAGGAGGTGATTGAGATTGGCTTACATTAGGATAAGTGAGAACGAGAGATTTGAGAGTGCTTTGAGAAGGTTCAAAAGGCAGTGCGAAAATGAAGGGCTGCTGAAAGAGATCAAGAAAAGGCAATATTACGAAAGCCCCAGTATGCTCCGAAAGAAACAGAAAGACGAATTGAAAAGACGTCAGAGAATCCAGGCTTCCAGAACGAAAAAATTGCAGTCTAAGCGTAAAAGCAGATAGGCGGGTATTCAGCAAAAAGGGGTAGCAAAAATGAAAGTGAGTGAGTTTTTTTCTTATTGCGTCAAATGCGGTATAGATGATGATCCAAGGGGTGTTGCATCGGTAAAGAAAGAACTGTCCGAAGCCAAGAAGAGTTTTGCTAAGCTTGCTCCCGGCGAAAAAAAGTACTATGACCAGGAGAGGCTGTCCAATCCGTACGCCGATTCGCGCATATCAAACAATCCTTCCGACGGAAGGGTGAAAAGAATAATGTGCGGCATAGACATAGGCGTGGAAGATCTGCTTCTGGCCGACAGGCTTTCTGAGCGCGGTGAAAAAATAGACCTTGTTGTGGCGCATCATCCCAACGGCTATTCTTACAGCATTTTTCACGAGGTGATGTGGATGCAGGCCGAGATACATGCGGGATGGGGGGTGCCGATCAACATTGCCGAGAGTCTGCTCAGCGAGAGGCAGAAACTTGTGGGAAGGTCGGTGATGCCCCGGAATCACGCCCAGCCCGCCGACGCTGCTTCTCTTCTGGGAATACCTATGTGCAATGTGCACACTCCAGCCGATAACCACGTGGCGACTTTTCTGCAAAAAATGTTCAGGAACAAAAATAATCTAAAACTTAAAGAGATCATAAAAATTCTGGAAAAAGTGCCGGAATATGATTATGCCCGTATGAAGCATTTACCCGGCCCGGTGATAGTGTCGGGCAAGGAATCTTCGTCTGCCGGCAAAATTGTCATTGATATGACAGGCGGCACAGAGGGTTCCGTCGAGGCCATACCAAAATTTGCGGATGCCGGAGTGGGGACCGTTATAGGCATG
>JAYEJT010000026.1:0-4942 GCA_034660675.1 Elusimicrobiota bacterium | reverse complement strand
CGTTCGCACAGAAATATCAAAATTAGAAGGACTTAACCTGTCCGGCGCGCCATCGCTGTTTGAATCGCAGTTTATCACCGTGCAGGTATCCGCTAAAGGAAGCGCAGCCGCAATATTATCCGGCGCGCAGTCAACAGAAAGAGAACTGCCGTCGGCCAGACTGCAGAACACAGCTATTTTCGAACCCGCGGGAAAACCCAGAGGAAAAAGAGTATCCCATCCTATGGATATTTCGGTGCCCGGCACTTCCGAACTGAAATCCGTTTTGCAGTTTGCGGAAACGCCTGTCGCGGATAAGGAACTCGTAATCTGATAAAAACCGCCGGCCGCGCCGTCCCACGAACCGTACATAAAGTCGGGAAGAAAGCCGGGCGCTGAAAATTTTGCGCCTTTATTCCATGCGTCTATTTTTGTCAGGTCGTTAAAACCCGACGACGAGCCGTAATCCGTGTCCAGATAAAGCAGCATGCCGTAACCGTCAAGTTTGTAATTAACGCCTATGTAAAGATTGTCCGCGTCCCATGTGACATAAAGAGCGTCTATTCTATTTATAATTTCTCCGTCATGAATATCATTCACAATTTTTTCCCCCGCCGACCATTCATCAAGATTCCCGTTTATATCAATCCTGTGATACGGCGCGCAAATAAGCGCGCTCGGGGTAAAAAACGAAAAACAAAAAGCAGAAAGTAAAAAACGACACAGTCTCAATAACTTAACATCAATTGTTTTTTTTACATTAACGCTCATTTTTCAACGCGCGGAACTTTATCGCCGCTCTCTCCCTTTAATTTTTCATAATCCCGCGGAACCGCCGGTAAAAGTTTCTCTCCGGATTCAAGGTGCTTTCTCGCCTTCTCTATCTTCTGCTTTGATAAATCATGAGAAGGATCTACGGCAAGAACTTTCTGCCAAAAATCTATGGCTTTTTCGTAATTGCCCATTTTATATTCATGTGTGGCCAAACTGAAATAATATTTCTTTGAAGCGTTTACAGCTTTAACAATATTCTTTTTTGCGAGAATATGCTCCGGGTCCAGTTTAAGCACTTGTTCCCAATTTTGGATAGCTTCTTCAAAACGCTTATCAACATAGGCATCATAAGCTCTGTTATAATAAATTTTCATTTCCCGCTGCTTGTCTTCCCGCACGCCCGCTGCGCTGAAATAATATTTAACCGCTATGTCAGGCTGAAAAGCTACGTCTCCGACAAAAGGCATGGAAACCCCGAATGAAAGTTCTATGCGCTCTTTTACAGAGAATTCCGCGGCTGCGGAAAAATAATTTGAATTTATTCCAGTTATGACTTTCAATCCTTTTATATCATATTCAGCCGCAAAACCGTAATCCGGCATCTGCAGACAATCGCTGTAAGAACAAATCAGTTTCAAATTTGTAAATTTTTTAGCCGCGGAAAAATTAAATTCACGCGGCAGAGGCTCTTTATCCTTAAAACCTATATCCGTATTGCCCAAATTTTTAAAAGACATACCATAGTCAAATCCATCCTTAAATTCGGCGCTTATAAAAAAATCCCAGGAAAAAGTCGTTGCAGAGTTTGAATAATTTTCATACGGAAAATGAGAGAACTCCAGTGAGCATATATTAAACGAAACGGCGGCATTTATACTTTCTTCAAATCTTCTGATTATCAAATCGTTGAAATTCCTTGACAGCAGAAAAGAAGTTTTTGATTCTTTGTGTATGGGCGTGGTCAACAAATTGCGGCTCAAACCCAGACCGTAATTTTTATATGGAAAAATTGCCGCGATTATCATCTTATCCGCATCCGGAGGATAGTAACCGGGGACATTATTATCAAGTTTATTTAAACCGTAAAATAAATTGCTGTATTCCGCATACAGCGACGGCGACTTCTCTGAGCATATCAATGCGGGATTGGAATAGGCGGACGAGACAAGTGACCCGGCCAGACTTTTTGTCTTCAAATCCACAAAACTATAATATGAAAAAATGGGGACGGAGGTAATTAAAAATATAAAAAATCCAATTATCCAAGGAATTATTTCTGCAATTGACGCCAATTTAATGCTAAAAATTAGAATTCCTGGCAATTTAATTACCTCCGTCCCCATTTTTTCCATTTTTATCATTTCCATACGCCTAAGGTACCCCAAAAATCATCGGAATCCGTTTCCAGATGGTAAAGATATGCTCCTGCCGGAACAGTGTTATTGTTACGATCCCTGCCGCCCCAACTTGATTCCCCCGACAACTCCTTTATTTTTCTCCCGTTCATATCAAATATCTCAATTTTGATTACCGCCGGGCTTTGAATGAAATTAAATTCTATCTTCTCTCCGAGTCCGGGATTAAAAACAGGTTTGCTGACGGACGAAATATTTGTCCCCGAAACGAAAGACGCTGATGTTATTTTAAATATACCGATTTTCCCCTGCTGATTTATGCTGAAAGTTATCGTATTGGCAGATGTGTTCCTCGACGAGATTTTGTAAATCCAGTTACTTCCGTCATAAAAATAAACGGCGTATTTATCTTCATCCGCATCATCAAAGTAAGACAAAGTCAGCGACGCGGGCGGAATATTTCCCTCTATCTCATAAAGTTCCGCGGGCAGGCGCATTCCGTCCGTAGAAATATTGATTTCGGGATTAAGAGGAAGAATACCATCCGTAATTAATGATTCCGGCTCAAGGTAAAACAGTTTTGCGCTTTCTCCAAGCGGCTCCTCAAAAATAATTTTTGAATTCCCCGCTGAATATTCTCTGCTTCCCGGGGTTAAAACAATTTCAGGCATAACATCTATGCTGTAAACTTCGGTATTCAGGGACTCCGTTCCCTTATAGAGGACAAAATAATAATCAATACTGCCGAACACATAATCCGCTGACACCGTAAATATAAATGTTGACGCATTAAGCGCCGGATATAAAGTGGCATAAGCGCTTTCAGCGGTATTTTTCCATTTCAAAACGGCGCTGTCGGCATTAACGCTGTAAACCGACAGCGGCATATCACGCTCTTTGTAAAAATATTCCGTCGCGTTGAAATTACCATAGCTTATCTCTCCCGAAGATACGGCCGTCTGTGAAGCCGCCGCAGAGGATGTTGAATACGCTATATCGGCAATATATCTGCCTTCATCCGGCGCATTATCCAAATCAGCATCAAGCGGAATCTCAAACCATGTGTCAAAAGAAAATTCGTCAAAGGTATCGCCGCAATACGCGGACTGATCGGGAATAATGTCTTTAGCCGAAGTGCCGTCTCCTCCGCACACAGCGGCGGCAATGCCTAATTTCGCGCCGGCCGGTATTCCGAATGCCGTTATTCCGTTATATATCACGGAAAAAGGTATTTTAATTTCGAGGGAACCCGTCTCGCCGCTGCCGCCTCCTTTAACCGCCTGAGAAACCTGCGATGTAACATCATCCAGAGTCGTAGAGGAAGTTATTCTGTAAAAAGCTCCCCCTGTAAAATCCCAAAATGTAAATTGAAAATCAGGACGGAATCCGTCGGGGAATTTATGATTCCGGCCCTGCCCCCACGGCAGGGCGGAAGCGTCGTCTATAGATCCGAGGTAATCCCCGCAATCAAGATAAAGGACAACGGAATTATTTTCAAGCACTCCCTTGAGCCCCAGATATAAATTATCCGTATCAAATGTGGCCCACAAATTATAAAGATCGTTTTTGGCTCCCCATGCAGAATCACTTTGCGAATCAACCCCTATCAGTTCGTTCGCGCAAAAATTCCCTCCACAGTTTCCATCAGGCATAAATGAATGCGGCGTGGACGAATATAAAAGGCTATAAGTTTTTGAAGGCGAAGGAAATGAAACAGTGCTATAAATCGTTTGATAATTGCCGCCTTTTATAATCAGTTCAAAATTGCCGTTGTAAAGCGACACGCTTGCGAAAGAACTTACGGCGCTTTCATAAGCTTTAATAAATGTGCCGGCTTCATAAATCAGCAAATTCACAGGAGCAGCGGCCGCCGGCGTTAGGCTTATATTAAACGCGACAGTAGAAAAATTCAGCGTAAAAGGAAAAGCCCTTGCTTCATTCTCACTGCCGCTCGGGGCGGAAACACTGCCATCGCCGTAAAAATAGGTGGTGTTGTGATCGTCATAAGTTACTGAAAAATAATACGCTATCGTTGTTGACGGCGTTAACGATGTTTTCCAGTATTTGTATTCCCCTATATCTTCACTCCAGCTTATGGGCGAAGTTTTCCACACACCATTTTCATAATAATGAAACTGCCCGCCGTTCATATTTCCGTAATTCCCCGAACCTGACGCCTGATTGCCTACATAAAAATCTATTTCATCCCCGGACAAAGGGTTCAGCGGCACCCTCATTGAAGCCGTATTGCCGAAAGATGTTTCTGGATAGTGAAAACAATTTCCTAAACCCGCGACCATAAAAGTAAACGGTTTCGCGGCGGCGGCGGCAGAAGAAACGCCGAAAGTATAATTTGAGTTGTTGGACAAATTATCTTCGCCGGAGCGGAAAATATAATAACCTCCGGCGGCAATAAAATAATCCACGACCGTTCCAGTAGAATAGTTTAGAGTCAAAGTCGCGTAATACACGCTGTAATCACTTTCGGAAAGGCTGTACGAAAACGGAGCCGTCATCCAGGACGAAGAGCTCTTTTGCTTCCAGTAGAGCACGGGCGAAAGTGAAAGCGATTTTGCCGAATCCGTGAAATAAAAACCTATTTTTTCGTTCTTCTGCGGGAAAACAGGATTTCTGTAAGGAAATGCCGACCCTCCCGCGGCAAGAGTTCCCGACGGCTGATGCTTATATCCTGCGCCCGAAAGCGCGACAGGCGAATAATATAGAGTGCTCATATAATTGTCAGCGCTAAAAAAATAAAAGGTCACTCCCGCCGATAAAGCCGTATTTATTCCTACTCCGTAATTCAGTATATTTTTCTTCACATATCCGGAAGT
>JAYEJT010000025.1:0-23992 GCA_034660675.1 Elusimicrobiota bacterium | reverse complement strand
CGATGTGTCGCCGGTAAAAAAATCACCGCTCTCCGATATGTCCGAAAAAAGCCCTGAATTTTCATAGATATATTCCCCTATACCGAAATCAGATTTTCCGTCATCCAGCAATCTGCCGAAAGGACGGCTTTTGATAACAGTTTCAGCACCGTGAAAATCATCAGCGTTAAAAGCCGTTCTTAACTCCTGCGGACTCAAAAGCAGATTCTCCAGGACACGGGCTTTGCCCACCGCAAACACAGCGCCTGAACCGCCGGAATATTTTCTCACGAAAAAGCTCCTCTCACTTCCCTGATAGTGGCAGCCTTAAAAGCCTCTAAAAATTCATCCCAGTCAAAAGTCACGACAATTTTGTCCATGTTTATAACAACAGGCATATCCGTCTGTTTTTTGACCAATTTTCTTTTTTCTGAAAAAACAGCGCCCTTCAAAAGAGCGGAGGCTTCGGCCGATAATTCAACTTCCGAGCCGGCCGGAGCGTTTTTTTCTATAAAATTCACCAGAATTTTTGTTTTTATTTCGGGAGAATCCAGAAGCCGGGTTTTGAACTCATCATAAACGGCATTTATTTCGGATAAACCGGATTTGCGCAAAATATTCTTTGATTGTATTCTTCCGGAAGATATAATCTCATCATGCAGAAGCTGCGCCGCGCGCTCCGATTCTTCTTTCTCTTTCTCCTGCATATCCCGTGCGGCGGCAGCCGCGGCAGACATTATATTCTTCTTCTTGTCTTCCGCATCCCCGAGCATCTCATCCAGCTCCGCGCGCATATTATTTTCTATGCTGCTTATCAATTCCTGCCAGGCCATTTTTAAAGCTGAACGGAAAGAACCACCAGGATTGATGTGACAAAACCCAGCAGCGCGTAAGTTTCCACAAGAATACCGTATATGACAGCCAGGCCGAATTTTCCTTCCTGCTTCGCCACAATCCCCACACCGGAAGCGCAAACCTTACCCTGATAAATTCCGCTCAAAAGGCCGGCCACGCCAACGGGGATACAGGCGGCAAAAAGAAGAAGTCCCTGGCTGACGGAAACAGCCGACGCCGTTCCTCCGCCGAGGAGACCGAGCTTCAGTATCGCCATAAAACCCACGGCAAAACCGTAAATACCCTGGGTTCCCGGAAGAGCGACAAGAATAAAAGTCTCGCCGAATTTTTCCGGTTTCTCGCTCAGGACACCGGCGGCGGCCTGTCCGGCCGTCGACACACCCACGGCGGAACCTATTCCGCCGAGAAACACCGCGATTCCGGCCCCGAATAAAGCAATTGTCAATCCATCCATTTTATTACCTCCTAATTTTCAACTTCAAGCGAAGAATATTTTACGAAATTTTTAAGCGGCTGAAAATAATGTCCGCCTGTCCTTATAAACTTCGTGAAAAATTCGTAAAACTGTAACCGCATCGTGTGCACAGTAGCGCCCAGCATATTTATAACAAGATTTCCCGCATGCAAAAGAACAAATAAAATAACAGCCGGCAGAATTGCCCAGCTGCCGAGATCAAGGACTATCCACACAATCTCATTTATCGCCATCGCCACCAGGCCCGTCGTCAAACCGAGGGCGAATAACCTTATGTAGGAAAGAATATCGGAAAAAGCGTTCCCCGTTAACACCGAATAAAGACCGTAATAGCTCCACAAAATTTTAAAAATCGGGCCTTCCTGTGTTATGAGATTAAACAGCACAATAGATGCCGCGCCGGCTCCGAACATAATCAGAAAAACATTCAGCAGCAGCGCAGACGGAGTAAAAATCTTGAGTGCGTAAACAGCGAGCAGCGCCGGCATTGACACCTGTATAAAAATTGCGGCAATATCCTCAAAAAAAGCGGCGGCCGCGCGGCCCTGCCTGAAATCATCAAGGCATTTTAAAATCATGCCCCACATCACCTGCACAAAACCGCATCCTATGGCGATCCCCACAAACAAAAGAGCGTCTTTTACCGGATCAAACAAAACCAGTTTATCCGCTGCGGTTTTTAAAAACCCCAGACTTCCGGGGAGCCGCGAAAGAAAATCCGGACCGAACCATCCGCCCGTGGCGGCTCCGGTGACAACGGTAAACACCCCTCCCAAAAAAAATATTTTCAGAATTTTTTTAAGTTCCCCGGGCGTTTTTTTCATTTTCAGAGCAAACAAACTGGCCGCCGCTATAACAATTCCGTACATGGCATCTGTCAGGCAGAGGCCGAAAAAGAAAGCGAAAAAAACGGCCACATTCGGGGAGGGATCCACCGAACCGTACGAAGGCACTCCGTACATGGTCGTCAAAAATTCATATGGCCGGGCGGCAGGGCTGTTTTCCAGGCTGACCGGCACATCCTCCCCTTCAAAAGGCTTTCTTGAATCGCAGTAAACATCAGGAAAATTCAAAGATATTTCTTCCAATAGATCGTCAAAAGCTTTCTCTCCGGTCCAGCCTGACAACACAAACATTTTTGCGGTTTCAAAAACTTTACCGAGTTTAGCCGCCTCCCGTATTTTCACATTTTCGTAATAATCATATATGAGCATAAGCTGCGGCAGATAAGCCCTCATGCTTTTCTTTTCGTCATAGAGAGTGTCTTCCTCGTCTTTCGCTTCCGCAAGTTTTTCTTTAAGGGCTTTCAGTTCGGACACCGGGTTGGCGGGAATATCCATAAAATCAATCTGAAAGCCGGCAGTCTCCGGCATTTTTCCCGCCGGGAAAAACAATATAAAAATTTTCCGCTTTGCGTCCGAGCGAACGCATTCAATAGCTGCTCCAGGAACGCCCGAAAAAAAATTCTCAAGTTTCGCCGCCTTCTTTGCCGGAAACGAAAAAATTCTCCATTCAACGAAATTGAGTCCGCTCAAGGCATCAAAATTCAGAGGGAACGACAGAACCTCATCCAAACGGGATATTTGTTCCGAAAGATAGCGAATGGTACCGCGGTTACGCGCGAAAGAAGCTTTCATAACCGCAAACCGGGAAAGAATGCTCTCCGCGTTGAATCCGGCGAGTTTCTCCCCGCGCCGTATCAGTCCATGAGCACCGCCGGAACGGCTGTCACCGGTAAGAAATTTTATGACATCGCTTAAATCCCCGACCTGTTTTGATATCTCATAAAAAGACCTGTTGTCTTTCTCTGTTCCCGCGGCAGTGAATTCATCACCTGTTTCGGAAAGTTCCAGTATTCCTTTCTTCTGGAGAAATGCAAAAAGAGAATTGAACCTGGCGGTCGGCCCCGCTAAATAAATTTTTCTTAGAGGCGCTATCAATTTTTTAAATACCCTTTCAGTTTTCCGAACAATTCCATGATTATTTTCTCTCTGTTTTTTCTGAAAACAACAGCGGCTTTTTTCGCTTCTATTTCAGCGGCGGCAATCATCCGGGACACTTCTTCATCCGCCTGTTTCCCGCTTTCATTCAGCATTTTCTCCTTCTCCTCGGATGAACGGCGCACAGCATCTGTCATGATTTTTTCTCCCTGCACCGAATAATCCTTAAAAAGTTTCCCTATCTTCTTTTTAAGGTCTTCCTTTTTTTTGAGAAGCTCTTTTTCCTTACCGGCAATCTCGTTTATCTTTCCGTTAAGATCTTTCATTTTCCACCTTCAGACTGTTTGCATCTATCAACTCACGGGCCAGGGGCGTTATTATCGCCCCGCGGCTCATCTTCATTGTTCTTGCGCCTGTTTTTAAAAATTCCCTGACATCATTTTCGGTAACAAGGACACATCCTTCGGCAGCCCTATGTCCCATGTTACGCAAATAATCTCCCGCAAAAAAGCCCCGTTTTATATTTTTCTGCTTGGGACTTTCAGATAGAAGCTCGTCAAAAATTAAATTTTCCAGACGATCCTTGTCCATATTACCGACTCACACGCACGCGCCCCGCGGCCGCCGCCGCAAAACAGTTCGCGCAAAAAAGCGTACGTATAAAACGCCGTAAAATCCGCTTATTTCGGCAGAATTCCTTCAAGCTGATCGTCCGGCCTGGGTATAACATGAACAGAAACAAGCTCTCCCACTCTCTGGGCCGCGGAAGAACCGGATTCAATGGCCGCCCGCACGGCTCCCACCTCGCCTCTGACGAATGTGGTAACATAGCCGCCGCCGATTTTCTCGTATCCCGACAACTCGACCTTCGCCGCCTTCACCATGGCGTCCGCAGCCTCAATCATTCCAACCAGGCCCTTTGTTTCAATCATCCCCAATGCCATCTGTGCCATTTTAATCCTCCTGATATCACAGGGCTAAAGCCCTATCTTCTTCATCAACAATCAATAACCCTTCGCTTCCGTTTTTTCACCGGTCACAATCGCCACAGAAGCCGAGGCTCCTATTCGCGTGGCGCCGGCAGCCCTCAAAGCCACGGCGTCATCTGTGCTATGAACGCCGCCGGACGCTTTTACGCCCATCGCGGGGCCCACCGTTTGCCGCATGAGCTTTATATCCTCCACCGTAGCTCCGCCGGTTGAAAAACCTGTCGAGGTCTTCACAAAATCAGCCCCCGCTTGTTTTGACAGCTCGCAGGCCTTTACTTTTTCCTCTTTTGTCAGCAGGGCTGTTTCAATAATAACTTTTAAAGTGCGCCCCTTCGTCACTTCTCTGACGGCCTTTATATCGTCAAGAGCAAGCTGAAAATTTCCGCTCTTGAGCGCGCCGACATTTATAACCATGTCTATTTCATCCGCACCTGAAGCTATGGCGTCCCGCGCCTCTATGGCTTTTGTGGTGGATGTCGTAGCGCCGAGAGGAAAACCGATGACCGTTGTCACACCCACACCCGAGCCTTTAAGCAAATCTTTTGACAGCGCCACATAACCGGGATTAACACAAACCGTCGCAAAATGATATTTCTTTGCCTCTTCGCACAGCTCCCCCACCTGTTCCTGGGTGGCGTTTGCTTTAAGAAGAGTGTGGTCTATCATTGAGGCTATCGCCGAGTCGTAGGAACCGTTTTCCGGATGCAAAGCCGATATCCTGCATGCTCCGGCATCCATTATCGCCTTAACGTCCTCAGGCCTGGTGACAACACACTGTGCGCAGCCCATACACTCGCTCGCGGTTCCCTCCAGCAGAGGACATTTTAACTCAGTGGAATCGGCGCTGGACTTTGCGGAGGAAAAGCTGTCATTTGAAAAAATTTTACCGGCTGTCCCTATGGTAACTTTCGGAGTATCAGCAACGGGTTTCCCCGATGTTCCCACAGTGACCTGCGAATTAGCCGGATAAGCGCTGCTAACCGCATTTTCCACGGGGGAAACAGACGAAGCGCCGGCTCCCGTCTGCTTTTCAGCTAGAATTTTCCGCACAATCTCTTCAATTTCTTTTCTATCCATTTTTCCTCCTAATGAAATTTCCTATGCTTTCCGTCAAGCAGAGTTTCATCAATTATACCGCAAACAACCGTTCTTATACCGGCAACGGGGTCATCCAGCATCCCCCTCGCGGAATTGCCTTCATCGCTGACCAGAACAACACTGCCCTCTCCGGCGTCAACAAGATCAACGGCCATAACGGTTTCGCCTTTTGTTTTCTGCGTTTCCGTGTCAAAGGGAACGACAAGCAAAAGCTTACGGTTTTTCAGGCAGGCATGCTTCCTCGTTGCCCACACTTTTCCGACAACTTTACAAATTTTCATTTTTTAACCCCGCCTTCCCGTCTGTTATATCCACCCCGTCTATAATTCCCATGACAGTCGCGTCAAGGGGCGGCATTTCACCCAGCACCTGCTTGTTCCCCGAAAGCCAGGAAAAACAGGCTTCTCTGGATTTAACATAAAAAACAAACTCACCGGCGCCGGCTCCGACGCTGTCGGCGGCAACGATCATATCCCCTGACGGTTTCCCGTTCCAGTCGGTGGGCTGGAGAAGCAGGAGCGTCTTACCCTCAAGCGTTTTCCATTTTGATGTGGCGACAACGCGCCCTATAACTTTTGCGGCATTCATTATTCCCTCTCCTCTATTTTGCCCACGCGCCCGAGATGACGTTCCAAAGGTTCCTCCGCGCCGAGCCACACATCTATACATTCTTTCATAAACTCAACACCCATAAATCTCGCGCCGAAACATATTATGCGGCAGAGCGTATCGCTGTAAGCAAATTTCGCGACTTCTTTATCATAAACAAGCGCCGACCTGACGCCTTTCACCTTGTTGGCGCAGATATTCACGCCGTTTCCTGAACCGCAGACAAAAACGCCGCGGTCGCACTCTTTCCCCGCCACAGCTTGGGCGGCAGGAAAAGCAAAATCCGGGTAATCACATGAATCTTCGCTGAACGCGCCGAAATCTTTCACCTCATGTCCGAGCGAAACAAGATATTTTTTTATTTCCTCTTTAGCCTTAAAACCGGCATGATCGGAAGCCACGGCAATTTTCATGTTTTTAAATCCTTTAGCATTTTTTTCAGAACTTTTTCAGCCTCTTTAAGAAATTTTTTAGCATACTCAATAGATTGAGCCGCTTCTTCAGCGGTGATTTCAACGAAATCGCCATAATCAAAGTTTTCCCTGTTTCTTTTTTCTTTTTTTAACAGCCTGCTTAATTCTTTAGGGAAAAGACCGTTTTTCACCACGTGCCTATTAAACATAGCGATAACGCCCGAGTGTTTACCTGAATCCATTTCCAATATTGCCAGAAGTGACCGGCTGGCTGTAAACATTACGTAATAACTCCTGTTAACCGTTAAACCATAATGTTTTTGTTTCAGCGAATCTTCCGCTTCCCGTAAAATACCTTTTGCTTTGTCAATGCGGTATTTTGCCAACTCTACTCTTGCCACAACGAAACCCCCTCTTTTTCAACATTTTCAAAGAAAAAAGATTTAAGCTTTGTATTTTTCCTGTATTCATCCATATCAAAAATTACATGGGCTAAAGGACACCCCGTATCAAATTCGTAATCAAAAAACAAATCATCTATACCGTCAACGTCGGATTTTTTCTTATGTTTGCTTCTTAAAAGAACAAAAATATCTATATCGGAATCTTTATTGAAATTACCGCGGGCTTTCGAACCGAATAGACGAACATCGGAAATTTTGTTTTTAAATTTTAATTTCATTTCCGAAACAAGAGAGAGCACTGTTTTTTTCTCCGATCCTGTAAGAAACTTTAATTCGGCCTTTATTTTTTTCGATAGGGGCTTACTGCTTTTTCCTGCAATTTTCATTTAAAGTATTTCCTTTCAATATCGGCTATCTTATCCAGCCGCCTTTGGTGACGCTCGCCGCCGAACGGCGTGCTTATATAAGCATCGGTTATTTTTTCGGCCAGCAGCTCGCCTATCATCTTTCCGCCCAGACAGAGAATATTGGCATCATCGTGCTCCGAAGCAAAAGCACCGGTCATCTCGTTATAAGCGCACACGGCCCTCACCCCCTTCACCTTGTTGGCGGCAAGGACCATGCCCCCGCCTGTGCCGTCTACAAGGACGGCTTTGTCATATTTTTTATCTTTCATCGCTTCCCCGACAAGAAAAGCTATATCCGGATAATCCACGCTTTCAAGGGAATAACAGCCGAAATCAGAAACGGTGTGCCCTTTTTTCTGAAGGGCTGCCTTGAGATATTCTTTTAAAACAAAACCCCCGTGATCGGAACCTATAGCTATATTCATATTTTCCCTCCCGTTTCAAAACACATTTGTTAAAGAACCGCCTTTTTCAAATCAGGATGCGCATGAGGAATCACCATTTTATAAATGACGATTCCCTCGCCCGCCGCCGCTTTGCACGCGGCGTTAACGGCTGTCTTAACCGCTCCCACCTCACCCGTTAAAGTAAAAAAACTCTTTCCGCCTATGCCCATCGCGAGTCTCACTTCCACAAGCTTCACGTCCGCGCTTTTCCGCGCAGCATCCGCGGCGACCACACAGGCGGCAACCGTTGTCATCTCAACCGACCCCAGAGCATCTATTTCCTCCACATCACTGAGCCCCATGACCGCCCGTATCACATCACCGTGTATGTTGGGTATTGTGAGGGTGTCCACCAGAAACTCTCCCGCGATGTCTATACCTTTGTCCACACTGCTTTGCACATCCGAAAGCGAGCCCGTCACAAGTATTATGAATTTCCCCGGACAAACGGGATGGGCCTCAACAAGCTCCACTCCCGACATTTTTATCATGGCATCAGCCGTTTCAAAACCGCTGGCCACGGAACAAAGTTCTATCAAACCTATTGATGCTTCCATTTTTCCCCCATAAAATTATCCGATATAAATAAAATTCTCATCTATTTTCACAACCGTGCCGTTTATGCTTGAGTGAAGATTAGCGCCGAGCGCCTTCTCCGGAATTTTCGCGATGAGCGTTCCCTCCTGCACCTCTGCGCCGGGTTCTACAACCGGCTCCGACGCTGCCCCCACATTCTGATGAAGCGCTATCTTAACTTTCCCGGGAACAATTTCTTCCGGATAAAAAATCGCGGGCCTGTCAAACTTCGCCAGCCCCAGCCTCTGCACAAGCCGGTGCGCCGAAAACTTTCTCAGTTCCCTCATGCTGTGAGGCACAACGTTTGAAGAAGTGAGTGTGTTGCTGTATCCCTTTTTAACAAGATTTTCTTTCACAGATTTAAAAACAGATCGCGGAGAAAGGCCCTGCGGGCACGCCGCCTCACAGAGGCCGCACTGCGAACAGAGAAAACTTCCCGATGTTATTTCGTTGAATTCGCTTGAATCGAAAAAATTCATTCTCATTATTTTGTGCGGATATATCCTGTGTCCGAGAAGATTGCGCGGACAGGCAATTGTGCAGTCCATACACTGGTCGCATATGGATTTCGCGCGACGCTGAGAGCTCCGGGCTGTTCTTTCTTTTCTCACAGCCAGAGCAGAGTCAAAAGGCATGACTATCAGCGCCCCCGTGGTTTTTGTTATACAAAAATCATCATCGACGGGAGTACCCATCATGGGGCCGCCGTTGATCAGCATATAATTATCTTTCCGGGGACGGGCAAGAGCAACGATGTCTCTCGCGCGCGTGCCTATGGCGCAGCGGACAATAACGGGATTCTCAACATCACCTGTCACCGTGACGTATTTTCGCGTCACGGGACTGCCCTTTTCCACCGCGGCGCTCACATTTATCAGCGTACCCACATTATCCACTATCACGCCCGCGTCAATCGGTATGCCGGCCTCAGGCACGACACGGCCGGTTATCTCGTGCACCATAACATGTTCGTCGCCGGCGGGATAAAAATTACCCATTTCAAAAATATCGATCCCTGAGGAAGCAGCTTTTCTCAGAGCCTCCGACTGGGTACTGTATTTCGTTTTAAGGCCAACGTACCCGCGCGAGGCGGATGAACTTGTCATGACACTCCTCAAACCGGCAATGATCTCTCCGGCCTTCTCCTCCATAAGATATTGATCCCCCTTGAGTATGGGCTCACATTCGGCGCCGTTGGCTATAACGAATTCCGCCTCCGCGGCTATCTTGACATGCGTCGGAAAACCGGCGCCGCCGCAGCCGACAACTCCGGCATCCCTCACTTTTTTTATTATTTCTTCTCTTTCCATAATTTCAAACCCGTAACAGAATCAAACACCCTCTCCTTGATTTCAGCTGACGGAAAAATAACCGCTTCCGCGGCAAAAATAACGCTCTCTTCCAGATGGCCGCCTCTGACGGCGCCTTTTACATCGGCAACATTGATGTGCGCGTGAACAAAGATCTCCCCGTCAACAAGCGACACATTTCCCATACACGAGCTGACTTCGCGAGGTTCGTTAATTTCAAATTTTCCGTATGTCTTTTTTTCCTGATCATAAAAAGAAACAGAAAGTTTTTCTAAAGCCCCGACAACGTTAAACCAGCCGGTCTCGATTTTCTCCTCCGCGCATATCCTCTTTATCTCAGCTTTCAGATCAGCGCCGTGCTTAAGGCCTTTTATAGTCATTTCACACAATCCTGAAATTATCCACGAGCGCGCAACGCAGTTCACGCGTAAAATCTTTCGCCTTTGTCAGGCCTTCGCCCGTCGGCGTGGCAATGGTCAGCGTGGCATAACCCGTGCCCACACCGAGACCCATGTACGACGGGCCGTTTTTAACAAAAATAGAACACTGTACCGCCCGGGCCATTTTGGAGAGATTGTCCACATTAGAGGAATGTATAACGGCCGTGTGACGGTTTCCCTCTTCAACTTTTACCGCAAAAGCTATCGCTTCGTCTATTCCGGAAACCTTTGTTACGGGAAGAACAGGCATGAGCTGCTCCGTCCAGACATACGGATGGCCATTAGGAACAACCGACCACAAAAGCCTCACGGATGAGGATACTTCTATTCCTATGGCCCTTGCTATAACCGCTGCGTCTCTCCCAACAAAACCCCTGTCAACAACGCCTTCGCTGTTTTCGGGAGTCGCCGGCTTTTTAATCGCCGCTTTCGTCAGGGCGTCCATCTGCGGAGCGCTAAGTTCAAAGGCCCTTTTGTCCGCCCGCATGGCGGAGATAAAATTATCCCATGCTTTTTCGCAAACAATAACGGCTTTTTCAGCGGTGCACAGAACACCGTTATCAAAAGAAGCCCCGCTTATAACATCTCCGGCGCATTTCGGGAACTGCGCCGTTTCGTCTATAACGACAGGCGGATTCCCGGGCCCGGCGGCTATGACGCGTTTTTCGCTCCTCATCGCTCTTTTTACCACAGCGGGGCCGCCCGTGACAGCCATAAGTTTTACCCTGGCATCGTCAAAAAGCTGTTCCGCCCCCTCAAGAGACGGTTTTTTCATGGCCGATATCAAAGCGCAGGGCCCTCCGGCCTCACTCACAGCTTTCTGTAAAATACTTATGGCTTTGAGCGAACAGTTTTTCGCGGCGGGATGAGGCGCGAATATAACAGAGTTTCCTCCCGACAAAATACTTATTGCGTTGTTGATGACCGAGGAAGTTGGATTTGTGGAAGGTATAACAGCGCCAACCACGCCGAAAGGCCCATATTCAACGAGTGTCATTCCCTGATCACCTGTAAAAGCGCCGGGCTGCACATCTTCAACGCCCGGCGTCTTCTCCGCGGCAAGCTTATTTTTGATTATCTTATCAGCGGATCTGCCCATTTTTGTTTCGGTCTGAGCCTCTGCGGCAAGAATCTCAGAGTTCTGAAGGGATACATCCCTTATTGCTTTTATTATTACTTTTCTTTTTTCCACACCCATGTCCTGAAAACTTTTCTGGGCGCGCGCAGACGCGGCAATGGCCTCATCCATGGTATCAAAAAGCGGGCCGGATGAAATGCCCGCCGGCGGAAGAGAAACGCCCGCGGAATCTGCCGGCATTCTTTTCATAACCTCAGTAACAATTTTTTCTATATCTGAATTATCCATAAAACCTCCTAATGGGAACGGCCAATGGGGACGGTTCCTATTGTGGCAATAGGAACCGTCCCCATTTTACCCGGCCCCTTTATTATTTGGAAAAAATTAAGTTCCTGTCTTTTTCCACATAATCCACAATTGCCATAACCGTGCAATCGGTGGGTTTGTTTTCCGTTATCGTCGTCTGCCGCGCAGATGAACCGGAAACAAAAAGAACCAGTTCGCCGGCTCCGGCTCCGACAACATCCACAGCCACGAGAGGTGACCCCGCCGCTTTTTTTAGCGACGAATCCACAGGCTGGATGAGAAGAAGTTTTTCCTTCGGCAGTTTTTCGTCCTTAACCGTACAGACGCAGTTACCTGTAACCATGGCAAATTGCATTATTGCCTCCTTTCTATTATTTCCGGCCAGTGCTCTTTCAGCTGCGTATGCGGAGCGGCTATAACATGGACAGCCAGAAGAGAGCCCAATTCCGCCGCGGCGATTGCCCCCGCTTCGCAGGCCGCCTGACAACTCGCCACATCACCGCGGACAAAAACAGTGGTGAATCCCTCCCCTGTTTTAGCGGTGCTCAAAAGTTCAACACCGGCCGCCTTAGACATGGCGTCAGAAGCCGCCACAAGAGCCACCCGGCTCCGGGTCTCCAGCATTCCCAGAGACGATCCTCCTGAGGCAGACTTCGCAGGACTCAGCATTAAATCAGTACCTTCCCGGTCTTATTTCTTTCTGCTTCCGGGAAGAGAAATAGGAAGCTTTCCTTCCAGATCACCATGAGGCTGGGGAATCACGTGAACAGACACAAGCTCACCCACTCTGCCTGCCGCGGCAGAACCGGCTTCACATGCGGCGCGGCATGCGGCAACTTCACCCCTGACGCAAACCGTAACATAACCTCCGCCTATTTTGTCATAACCGGCAAGTTCAACATTAGCCGCTTTTACCATGGCATCAGACGCCTCAATAAGCGCAACAAGACCTTTTGTTTCAATCATTCCTAAAGCTTCCATTTTTACCTCCTAACACACCCTCTTATACAACATAAACATAGCCGCCGCTTTTAAAATCAAAAGCGTTAGCTTCATCCGTATCTATATGGCATTCAAGAGCGTATTTCGGAGAAACGCGCACCAGCGTGTCCCCCATAATACCGCCCCGTTTACCTTTTATCTCAATTCTTACAATATCAGCATCCTTCAACTCGAATTCGCGCGCATCTGCGGGAGTCATGTGTATGTGCCTTGCCGCGACAATACAGCCCTCTTTCAGATCTATCTCTCCGGCAGGTCCTACCAGTTTAACAGGTGCGGAACCGTTGATTTTCCCGGATTCCCTCACTGGCGCTGAAATGCCGAGCTTAAAACAGTCAGATCTTGAAATCTCTACCTGAGTGTATTTTCTGAACGGACCGAGTAACCGCACTTTCTTTATCACACCTTTCGGGCCGGATATTTCGACCAGTTCCTTGGACGCAAATTCTCCGGGCTGCATCAAACTCTTAAGATTCCTCATAGCATATGAATGGCCGAAAAGTGTTTTAAAATTATCCTCTGTTATGTGCACATGCCTGTTTGACACGTTACACACAACGGGTTTTGAGGCCCGCCGCAGTTTTCTTGCTATATTGTCGGCTATTGTTTTGGGTTCAATCATCAAAATGCACAAGTTTCAGAAAATCTTCCGCCTTGAGACTGGCTCCGCCTATAAGGCCGCCGTCTATGTCAGCGCATGAGAGCAAACCCTTAACATTGGCGGGCTTCATGGAGCCTCCGTAAAGAATTGACACGCTCTGTGAGACAACGGCTCCGGAAAGAGCCGCCAGCTGTTCTCTGATGTAAGCGTGCATGGCCTGAGCCTGTTCGGGAGAAGCCGTTTTTCCCGTGCCTATGGCCCAGATCGGCTCATAAGCTATCACAACTTTTGCTACATCTTCGTTTGAAAGACCGGAAAGCGCGCCGGACAGCTGTTTTTTCACCACGCCCTGCTCTCTATGGGATTCCCTTTCATCAAGAGTTTCACCCACACATATTATGGGTGTCAGTGATTTCTCAATGGCCTTCTTCACTTTTTTGTTCACCGTCTCATCGGTTTCACCGAAATATTTTCTTCTTTCGGAATGGCCTATTATACAGAAAGAACAGCCGCTGGAAATCAGCATATCAGCCGAAATCTCACCGGTGTAGGCCCCACTGTTTTCATAAAAAATGTTCTGCGACCCCAGGTAAAGTCCGTTCACCCCGGATATCTCACCGGCAACCGTGCTTAAGGCCGTAAAAGGAGGGCACATAACGGCTATCCTGTCTTTTACTTCGCCCATCCCGGCTGCCACAGCTTTTGAAAGAGACAATGCGTCATTGTTGCTCATGTTCATTTTCCAGTTTCCGGCAATTATAATTTTTCTCATAGAAGCACCTCCGCTCAAAATTTCCACATTATGACTCTTTAAAGCCTCTTTTGCAAGTGGCGTTAATAAGTATTTCTCATCGGTAAACAGTTTACCGCCGGCACGAGACGCGGACAAAATGTCCGCATACTGTATGATTTTCATGCTTTTTTTTATCAAAATGACCACGCTTTGTCAAATGGGGTCAGGTCTTGGAAAACGGGAAAACGGGGACGGTTCTGGTTTTATAATGAGAATGAGGTGAAAACCAGAACCGTCCCCGTTTTCGAACCGTCCCCGTTTTCGTGTTCATTTTAGAGATGTCACATGTCAAGACCTGACCCCATTCGTACTCCGCGACGGCTATCTGATGATGCCTATTTTGTAGGTTTTCTCAAAACTGCCCTGTGAATTTTTAATTTCTATGTGGCAGATATATCCGCCCTTCGCCACTCTCCTGCCAACTTCGTTTTTGAGATACCACACTATCTTGTTGGGGCCGGCCTTGCCGCCGCCGGAACGGGAATCGCCGGTTCTGGGATCATCGGGGAAAGACACATCTTCATCCGGCGAGAAATGCCATGAATAGACTTTTTTACCGAGAAGATCATAAAGCGTTATATCCACCGTTGAAGGCTCACTGAGCGTGTAAGCTATGGTCGTGTCGCCGTATTTTGTCGCGTCCACGGGATTGGGATAATTTGACACCTGCGATATTCCCGGCGCCGGCGGCGCTGCCTCATGCGCCGCGGAAACGGGGGACCATTCGCTGTAATTGCCGGCTTTGTCAACAGACCTTATTCTGTAACGGTAATAACTGGCGGCTGTTTTTCTCGGCGAACCGTCAGCATAGGAAGTTATAGACGGCCCCATTTCAAAGCCGTTTGTCCCAAGCGGAATGTTGGATAATACCGTGCGCCATCTTGCCGATGTGTCGGCCTGTTCCTGCAATTCATAATACACAACTCCGCTGGCCAGCACCCTTTCTTTTGTTCCGTCGCTCAACTCATAGTAACCGGAGAACGGTTCGCTGACAGCAACATCGTCGGAAGTGTAAAGAGTCATCACTCCGTTTTCATCAGTTTGATAAGTGTAGCCCGAAGCGCTTATCTCGCTTTCAAGTTCAGCGGTCATACCCATTATAACAGTGTGGGCTTCTCCTGAAACATCCTTATAGTTATCATACGACGGCGTCCACATCACCCAATAGTTAACCGATGTTTCCTGCGCCGAAATGGTCGGCTGCGTGGGAGAATCCGGCACAGTCATATCAACATAAAACGCGGCATAGCCCGTCTCACTCTCTTCCTCGGTAAAAGTGGTTCCAACAAGTTTTCTTCCCGTCGTCTGAGCGGAAAAGAAATAATTCCTTTCCGCCAGCGGCTTTTCTACCCGCGCGGTAACCGAAGAGGTAAAATTCTGAGTCCACTCCGCAACCGGTATGTCCACTGTCTGCCATGAAAGATTTTCTGTACCCTCTATTACCCCGCCTATGGCATATTTTGTCTTCACAACGCCTAATGTGGCATAAGATTCCCACGAAGCGCTCACCTCGGTACCTTTGTTGGTCCACACACTCCCCATATTAACAACAGGCGTCGTCGGACGATACTGACTCTTGATCAGAGAAAGCTCCGTCTTAAAAGAAGAATCCTCAATAATTCTTTCCGGCGGATCGATACCTATCCAGTCATTCGTGAAATGGCCTATATCAATACCGACGGAATCGTTGGTGTTGGCATCGGCAGCTATATCAAAAGCTATAAAAAGCATGGCGGCCGTTCCGGCCAGTACAGGTTTATCCGTTAAAATTATCTCGCACAGATTACCGCTAAAATTGTCGATTCCGCTGGATATCAGCGAATCTCCGGAAACTTCGTAATTCAGGGACACAGGATTCCACACCCTTGTGAGTTCTCCGTCACCGTTAGTGTCTTTATAGACAAGAACCGCCCCTATATCACTGTCATAGCTGGCCGGCACGCCTGAGCCGCCGGTAAAATTGAGATACATTTTTATTTTCTGAAGTTCGGGCTCACCCTCCACGGATTTTATGGTAAGCGATGACACATAAATTTCCATATTCGCCATTGGAACGGCGTGTTCCCCCTGCAGACACGAGGCCGGAGAGGTGTCCGTCAGCGTCATGCTGATTCTCACCGGTTTTATTGTCGCCTCCGTGCTTTCTATCGGCAAACTGTCCTCCAGAACAACCACATTCGGCTGGGAGACGAAGAAGAACGACGGAGACGTAAATTTAGACGCCAAGGTCGCAAGAGGAGGAGCGTTGATTGAAAGATCATAAACCATGAAATAATTCTTGGCCACTGTTCCCACCGTCTGAATGGTGTTTATCTCAAACACGGAAGTCTGATCGGGTATGGTGTCCCATGCGGGGCTTATGGTAAATATGGCTTCCGTATTTGAAACAATGGTTCTCTTCTGTCCGGCCCCGGCACCGGCTGTAATCTCAATCATGTATCCGGCAAATTTATTTACCGGCCAATTCATATAATCCTTTCCTATCGTGTAGGCACTGGATATATCCGGTGAAGTGATCCTTTCATCCACAAACAGTATATTCACTGCTCCGCTCACATAAGAGGAATCACCGGTTGAGGGATCTCCCGCATGGCCTATGAGCTGATCCTTGGCCGCATCATAAAGACCGTCACCGTCAAGATCTCTGTATACCTTCACTTTTTCAATATATTCGTCAGGCACATCACCGCCGAGGGCAGAACGCATACCAGTCCACACAGCTTCTGATTCCGGATCACCTATCCCCGATGTTCTCGTCGTGAGCGAAAATTTTTCCACGAGTATGTCCTTCTGCCCCTGAACAACTTCATTCGGCGTCACGCCGGCACCGTCTCCATCTCTCCAGGCGGACACCTTCACCGTATCGGGATATTCCTTTATAACAGCCCCCATGGTAACCACATTTTTGTCCTCCACCTCATCGGGCTCAATCACAGTAAAAGCGCTTGTCCCCGGCGGCAGTATTTTAAAACCCACGGTTTCACCGACAGAAGCGAGATTGGCTATGTCAAAAGCCACAAAATAGGTCTTATCCATTCCGTCCACTGACGTACCGACCTTCTGGGGAATCTTGAAAGTAATATCGGCACGCCCTTCAATAAACACTTCGTTCCCGTAATTCACCAGGCCCGGATAGGTATAAGATGTTGTGTCATATCTGATGTCCCAGCTGTCCAGAACACCCTCAACTCCACCGCCGTCAACCTCATAAAGATCCCTGTATATTTTTATGGCCTCTATATCCCCGTCTATTCCGCTCCCCGTTCTGTATATACGCATCCCCTGAACCACCGAGTCATGGTAATCCGCTCTCAATGTCAGGGCCATAAAAGAAACGTTTCTGTCGCCCTGCGTCACTTCAGCGACCATGGGATCGCTCGGAATGATCTGCAAGGTGTCCGTTGTCGCGAGCTGCTGTGACTGAACAGAAGCAATTTCCGGAGAAAAATCATATACCGTGTGCGGTTTTTCAACAGAAAAAGAATTATTGGAATTTATCTTCAGCCCCGTAAAAGCCCCCGGAGTGGCGCTGTTGGAAAAGTCAAAAAGAACAAAATAATACATGGTTGTTTCCTGGATAACCTCTATGGAAGCCGCGGGCGTGGAAAAATCCAGCTGACATATACCGCCGTCAAAAACGCCGGACGCGACAAGTTTGTCGTTGCCCCCCCACTCGCCGTAATTGGGCTCGCCGGGAACCTGAACATCCCTGTAAAGTTTGACGCTGTCTATATCCGCGTCAAGCCCGGTGCCGCTGCGTCCGACCAGAAGTTTTGTCCACGGCACCTCATAACCCGAAACCCACATTGACATTTTCAGCATTTCCACATTATCTGTTCCCTGATAAACGGTTTCGGGAGCAAGAGATTCCCCTTCCGCAAACAACACGCGGGGAGAAGCCTTTATTTCTTTCGGTGAAAGCAGATACCCCCCATCCGTTTCAAAAGAGGAATCTATCTGGTTAGGCGCGGAAACCTCCAGATAACCGAGCTCCGGATCCCCTTCTATTTTGAGGGATATTGTCCTCGCCGGAACAGCCGTGTCGGATAGCGACATATTTATGAAATAGCTCTTATTTTTCACTTCCGTTATATACTCCACCGAATTAACAGGGCCTATCCTTCTGGCTTCTTCATGGCCGACAAAACTGAACACTGCCTTACCGTTGTGGAAAGTGGCGGAGGACACCATTTCATCCAGAGCCTCGTTAAATTCCGCATCCTTATCCTTATCCCACCATATTGTTATGTTATCCACATCCTCGTCCGTGGCTGAACCGGCCTGGTCTATGATGATGCTGTTCCACACAGCATCGGACTGATTTGTCTTCACGTCCAGCTTTAGAATGGTCAGATTGCTGTCTCCCTGATTGATCTGATGATCCTCTATAAGGCCCGTGGCATCAGAGAAATCAAAAGTGACATTATCGGCATATTCCTTCACGTCTATGGCAGGAAATTTTATGGGGAAATTCTCGTCTTTTACCTGGTCAACCGGCTCCACCTGAAAACTGTCCAGCGTGGCGAAATTCAGGCCTATGTTGCTCCCCACTTCGGCAAAGGGATCAAGATCATAAGTGATCAGATAATTTTTGTTACCCACGGCTATTTCCTGCCAGCTGGCCTCGTCAATATCCATAAAAACAGAAGTGGACGTAAAAGCCCCGTATGCGCCGGCGATACCTCCGGAGTTCACCAGATCGCCCTCGACTTTCGCCACAAGAACGTCTTCCTGCCCGGTGGGGCCGGTTGTTGAGATATTTACCACAGGATTCCCCGCCTGGTCAACAGACCCCGAATTATATTTCCATATTTTTACCGCGTCCACATCCTCGTTTGGAATGGTGCCAAGCTTCTCCACCGTGAGACCGCTCCACCACACCGCACGGGGAGTGAGAGGATCAACGGAAAGAATCAGCTGCTCGAGCACATTGTTCACAGAACCCTGCATAACCTGGGTAATTCCCGGATGGGCCTTGTTAACAATCATACGGTCCACCGTGGCTATGATCGGCGGCGTTTCCGATTCCAGCGGGAAAATATCCGGCTCCCCCTCATCCCTGCGGGCGTTTCCGTTATAATCATAGTAATCAAACACCCTGTTTATTCCCTCCATAAAAGCCTCAATGCCTGAAGAGTTAGCCAGCTTC
Source organism: Elusimicrobiota bacterium (assembly GCA_034660675.1). GTDB lineage: Bacteria > CG03 > CG03 > CG03 > CG03 > CG03. The sequence continues at coordinate 5,122 of JAYEJT010000025.1, read as the reverse complement.
GCTCCGGCTGTCGCCCCGACAGTGGCGGAATTCGTAAAGGAGAATGCCACAAAATAAGTGGATGTTGACTCCGATATTATCTGAGCTCTTTCTTCGTTGAGATCAGACGGATTTCTCAGTGTGATTATACATATGCCGGGCTGAAGGGTGCCAAAAGTTTCCTGTCCGGATGATATGAGTTCATCCGCGGAAGGCGAAAACTCCCTGTAACCCTCTGTCCCCTCCGACTGCGCATCTTTATATATCCTAACCGAATCAATGTCAGTTGAAGGGATATATTCGTCATTTCCGGCGTCATAAACGCCGCCGTCCGCGGAACCTTTAAGCCCCAGAGTTATCCTCGTCCACGGCACGGTGTATTTGTTGGTCACCATATCAAACTGAATCATTCCAAGTTTGTCCGTTCCCTGATCTATCTGCAGAGTGTCTTCGTCCACAAGATTGGTGCCGTAAACCGTGATCTGCCCGGGGGAAGTTGTTATTGTGGCCGTGGGGAGCCTTATCTCAAAATTATTGGAAGCCAGCTGCACCTCTGATGTGACGCCCCATTTAAAATAGTTTCTGTCTTTCATGCGCACAACAAATGTCTTCCCCGGCTCGGCATATTCGGATATATCAATGGTGATGAAATAATTCTGTGGACTTGCGCCTATTGTCTGGGGCGTGTTAAAAACAAGATTTGTTTTTCTCGTCACAGGATTAAAAGTTCCTGATGACAGCCATATATCCCCGGCATGCCCTTTGAGATAGCCTGATGTACCGCCGAGATTATCAGGGTCAGAATTCATCGGCGGATCAAATTCGGCGTCGGCGTCTCCGTCTTTCCATAAGCGTATAGCCAGTATATCGCTTTCGGCTGTTTCCCCTATATTGTCAATCTGCAGTTCTGTCCATATTCCGGTGCCGGAATTTGTCCACAAGTCCAGCCTCTCTATGATCCTGTTGACGGCGCCCTGATAAATACGCGTTGACCCGTACACTTCCATTTCCATGGTTCTTCTAAGCGTTTCAGGATCGACATAGGGCTTGACCATGGCCCCCTGGATTGTCATCTCCGCGGAGGTGCCCACGATCATGGGATCGGCTGTGTCATAGGCTGATATTATAATCGGCATCACATCCGGCGGATCCGTAACATTGACATCCGTCGCCTGAATATATGAGATACCCGGATGTGCGGGATCAGCCTCGACCGCAGAGGCAAAATCATAATCCCAGGGATTCAGCTGAGTCGTGCCGGAAGACGTGAAAGACGCTATGCCCACATAATACACCCAGTCAGCAGCATCGGCATAGGGGCTGGGGAGCGGAGGATGTCCGGTGCACACATTCCCGTCACCGCCGGGGCCGTAAGAGTCAACGGCGAAAATTGTTACATCTTTCGGTTCGTAAACCGTGGCTGAACCGGAATGCTGCACCTTAAAAGCCACGGCATCGTTAGGATACACATTGACAGCCTGAACAGCCATTGTCCAGCCTCTGTCCGGCCTTTCGTCAACAGCCACCTGCGGCGTGCCCACGATTTCGTCATAGTAATAAAAATCAGCAGACGGCGTGCCGGAAGTGATAACAACAATGTTCTGTGTCCACTGAAGAGAATCAGGCGAAAAATCCGCGGCTCCGGAATCAGAAGTCAGCAACAGCTGCACGGGCTCAGAAGCTTTTGAGGTGTTGTCAAATTTGTCCCTCAGTTCCGCGGTAAACACATAATTGGTGGCACCCGGTGTTATGTAATCATTGACACCGGCTGTGATGTTTCTTTCGGGCGTTATTACCACCACCTGCGAGATTTCTCCGCCAAAAACTTTCACAAACTGCGAAGCTTTGGTCCAGCCATAGCTAAAAAGATCAGGGTCCTCGTCAACTGTTATTTCCCATCCCGGATCCACGTTACTCTTGGTGTTGACATAATAAAAAGACAATTGCGCATCGCCTATGTCTATGGTGGAACTGGAAATCGGCAGCCATGCGGATGAAGAAAGAGAAAATCCATATCGGCCTGACGGTTCAGACCAGAGTTTAAAAACAACGGGATTACCGTTGTTCACAGTATCATGAATAACGGGAGATTGGTTACCGAACACATCCTGCAGTTCTACCGTCATGAGATATGATGTGACACCGGCGGTGAGGTCCCCTGCCGTGGTTGTAAAATCTATTTTGGAGATAGGGGCCGGCGTCACCGTCTCCGTCTGGGAGCCGTCCGACCAATCCTCATCAACGGCCTTAACAAGTACCCCGGGATTGCCCGTTACTCTGCAGGTGAACCAGAAACTGGTTTCATATGTGTCGGTTGAGAAAACGATTTCCGTATCACCTATTATTTCTGCTCCGCCGGGTGTAATAATAAATCCGTAATTACCGGGAGACGCATCCGACTTGAGTTCACAAAGGGTATCCGCGGTCACAATCTTTTCATTCCCGTAAACATCCTGGGTGTGACTGGTTATTATCTGTGAAGTCGTACCGGCAACCAGACTGCGGGCGGGAGTTTGAAAGGCTATTTTGGAAACAGCCCCCGGGTCCACTCTTATATCAGTGCTGTCCGTATCAATACCCGCGCCGCCGGCTACGGTGATTGTCCATGACGCTATGCTTATAGAATTCCAGGACGCCTTTTCTTCATAATAGTAGAACTCGCAGGAATTTTCGCCGTCGGGAATAAGAATGCTCCAGCTGGAATACGCGACATCGTCAAAAGGTTCCGTGAAAAACGCCGGCTGTCCTTCGTGAGACGGGTCTTCAACCCCTATTTTAAAGAAACGGCCCGGTTTTGATGTACCGCCTATCAGGTCATCCGGATCATCCGCCGAATTAGACACGGGGTAACAATAACTGTCACCCGTTTCAGAAATATTATTGTACTCGTCATACCTCTGCACAACAAAGGGCTCATCCGTTTTAGACCAACCCGAATAAGCGGCGTTACCGCAGCTGAAAGGCGGCGGGGAACTCATAATCCTGTATTCGCTGGGGCTTCCGCCGGCTGTCTTTATGTTCCCCGTCTCGCCACGGATACTTGTGGAATACACGATTTCAACGCGAGAAATATCATTTTTGACGGTTGACACATAGAACTTTATTGGCGACGACACTCCCACAACGCCGTTAGCGTCTGTTGTGGCGTGAGTAACAGCAAAACCGTCACCGTCCTCTAAAGCGGGAGAACCGCTGTTAATCACGGTGGAAATGTTAACTTCGCAATAAAGGCCCTCTATAGGCTTGGGATTGTTATAAAGATCCGCAGCGGTGCCGATTATTGTCTGCGCTTGGCCGGCCGGCACTGTTGTTTCCGCGGCCGTGGGAGCAACAATAAAAGTGGCAAGCGCCCCGGCAGTCACCGTTATATCCGAAGTCTGTCCAGTTTTCCCCGTATAGAAAGTATCATTCACCTTCACCCATCTTCCCGTACCCGCGCGAAATATGGAAAGGTTATTAAACACTTTCTCCCCGTAATCAGAAGTCACAAAGGTATAGTTGGCCGGAAGCGATGCGGGATCGGTGGGGTCGGAATCCGTGTCGGATGTAAAATCAATCTCGCCCGTATAATTCTTGTCCCCCACCCATGCGCCGTATTTGTCATACGAACCCGCACAGGTGTTACCGTAATCATCCTTCGCGGCAACCGTAACATTAAAGAGTTCTCCGGCGTCAAGAGCAGACGGGATACCCGTGAGTTCAAAATCAACATGAACAGCATTGTTAACCGTTATGGCCGGAGTGACACCGGTGCTGAAACTCTGCGCGTAAGCGTATATTTTACTGTCTCCGGCGACAACGGAAGTTTTGAGCTTGGAAGCCGTTATGATCTGGCCGTTTTCATCTATTCTTATCGGATTCCCGTTATTTATAGGATTGTCATTGGGATCGGTTGTTTCAAAAGTCACCCAGGGCCGTGTATCCGAGGCAATATTATAATAATCATCCGTGAGATAAACCGTGAACTGCACGGACTGATTGGCCTCCTGCACAGCGGGGGTTCCTATGAGGCCGGAACCTTCCACAAGAGTCTGATCAGGTAATTTTATGATCAGTTTTGACCCGGCGCCGGAAACAACATTCACATTTGGTGTTGTGTAATCATAGGTGTTCAGGGATTCGCTTATTTCTTTGGCATAAACCTGCCAGCTGCCGTGGGTCACCATTTCAATATCAAAAGCGAACTGTCCCGCCACAAGAGGCAGGGTGTCAGGATGCACGTCATAAGGATCATCCGTGATAACGCTGATACTGCAGTCGGTTGACACCTTATTGTAATATTCGTCCGTGGCGTAAACAGTCGCCTGAAAAGCTGTGCCCGCTGTTTGCTCGGAGGGCGCGCCGGTCTTACCTCCGCCCGGCGCATCACCGGGATTATAAGTTTCACCGGGAAGAACAGCTATGACCCTGTCAAGAGGAGCGGGATCAACATTGAATATTGTGGACTGATCCGCCGTGTAATATTTACCGGTACCGTCAACATCCGAAACTACAACGGTCTGCGTGCTTGCCGTAACAGGCGTTATCAGAAAAACTTTGGTACCATTTACCAGAACCGCTGAAGACGGCGCACTGTCATATTGATCCGATGTTTCAATCCCCACCCACGGATTTTCAGTGGGGTTAACATTCCAGTACTGATCAACACAATTCACTCTTATGTTATACGCCACGCCGGCTGTCGGAGTGGAATAACCACCCGTCTTGCCGGAATCGGTGCCGGGCGCGCCTGTTTCTCCGGTCAAAAGGACCTGCAGTTTAACAGCTGGGCCGTAACCCACAAGGATATCCTGCGATGTGTAGCAGTCAAGTTTTCCGACAGTGGCAGTGTCCGAAGAACTTATTCTCTGATACCCCTTTTTCTTCATTGTTATGTCAAAAGCCCGGAAACCGTCAACAAGCTGGGCGTTTGCGGGTTCTTCATCATAAGGATCTGTCGTGTCTATCGTAATATCCGTGTTCGTTGAAGTCTGATTATAATACTGGTCGCAGGAAATAACCGTGACGGTAAAAACCGCGCCGGCAGGCTGAGAATCGGGGGAACCGCCCCTGCCGAGATTAGCGGTATCGCCCGGTACATATGTTTCACCCGGAGTGAGAAGAAGGAGTTTCTGGGGGGCGTAGCTGTTCACGCCGAAGACGG
>JAYEJT010000024.1:0-4990 GCA_034660675.1 Elusimicrobiota bacterium | reverse complement strand
GTTTGAAGGGCCCGCGGAGGAATTAAACAGAATTTCAATAACACAGCTTGCCGTTTTTGTTTCAGACATGATGGTCTACGATGTTATAAAAGACGCCATTGGCGAAAAACCCGTTTTTGCCGCGGGCCACAGCCTTGGAGAATATTGTGCCGTGTGTGCATCGGGCGCGCTTTCTTTTGAGGACGCGCTCAAACTTGTGGCATCACGGGGAAAAATTATGGAAGAAAACTGCCCTGAAGGCAAAATGGCCGCGGTCATAGGCATGAGAACGCTTGATATCGTGGAACTTTGCCGAAGCCTAACGGAAAGCGGAAAGCTCGTTGAGGCGGTTAATTTTAATTCAAGAAAACAGACAGTGATATCGGGAACGGCGGAAGGCATTGAGGCCTTCAAAGACGCGGCCCGCAGCAAAGGCAGGATAATACCTCTGCGCACGGCCGGGCCTTTTCATTCTTTTCTGATGAGAAAATCTCAGGAGCTGTTTGCTTCTGAGCTGGATAAAGTTTATTTTTCGGACCCCGAATGTCCCGTTGTCCCCAATTCTACGGCGACGGCCGCAAAAACTTCGGGAGAAATCGTCTCAGCGTTAAAAAAGCAGATCGCCTCACCTGTGCGGTGGGTGGCGTCTGTCGAACACATGGCCGCCCACGGAACAGAGATGTTTGTTGAATGCGCCGAAAAAAGCATTCTTTCATCTATGATAAAAAATATATCGCCCGATTCGCAGGCGATAAGCGCCATGAATTTAATAAATGATTAAACGTGATTGTGCAATGAAGGAGGCAAAATGACAATGCTTAAGTATCAGGAATTGCAAGCGTCCCGCTTGAAATTTGATAATAAAACAGCTCTGGTGACAGGAAGCGCGCAGGGAATAGGTTTTGCCATTGCGGGAAAACTTGCCGCTGAAGGCGCTCTTGTGGTGATAGCTGATATCGCGGAAGACGCGGCAAAAGCGGCATCCGAAAAACTCCAAAGCGCCGGATTCAAAAGCGATTATACAGCGATGGACGTGTCCGATTTCGCGCAGGTTGCCGAAAAGATGAAGATCGTCGTGGAAAAACACGGCGGAGTGGACATTCTTGTCAACAACGCCGGTATAACAAGAGACGGTCTTATCTTGCGAATGTCGGAAAAAGACTGGGATATGGTGCTTGACATAAACCTGAAAAGTGTATTTAATTGCTCAAAAGCGCTTGCCCGGTCCATGATGAGGAAGGGAGGCGTCATAGTAAATGTTGCATCCATCATAGGTCAGATGGGTAATGCGGGTCAGGCTAATTACGCCGCTTCAAAAGGCGGAATAATAGCTCTGACAAAAACGCTCGCGAAAGAGTTTGCTTCGCGGGGCGTGAGAGCGAACGCCGTGGCTCCGGGCTTTATAAGCACAGCTATGACGGATAAATTAACGGATGATGTAAAAGGCAAAATGCTTGAGGCCATACCTTTGAGAAGGCTGGGAGAGCCGGAAGATGTGGCGAACCTTGTCTGTTTTTTGTGCTCGGATGATTCCGCTTACATAACCGGACAGGTCGTCAGAATAGACGGCGGTATGGTGATGTGAATTTGACGAAAAAAATGAAGTTTAAATTCAGGATAGTTTAAGGAGGTTTTGATGTCAGAACAGAGTGTTGAAGAGAAAGTAAAAGCAATTATCGTGGAAAGGCTGAGAGCGGATATTAATAAGGTTACGCCTGAGGCGAATTTTATTAATGACCTCGGCGCGGATTCGCTGGATCAGGTAGAGCTTGTGATGGCGCTTGAAGACGAATTCGGCCTTGAAATAGCCGATGACGAAGCCCAGAAACTTGACACTGTCGGCAAAGCCATAGATTACGTTAAATCCAAAGTTTCCTGAACTCGAGGAACACTTTGATTTTCCCGCCCCCTCCCGGGGCCTGTTGGCAGGTTGTTTAACAGAGTGAAAAAGTCTGATTTAAGAAAAATCAGTTCCGTTGCGGGTGTGAATATAAGCGACGAACGGCTTTTCTCAAAAGCTTTTACTCACAAGACTCTGGCTTTTCAAAAAGGCAATCTTGAAGAATCGAACGAAAGACTTGAATTCCTCGGAGATTCCGTTCTTAATCTTTATGTTTCAATAAGGCTTTTTAACATATTTCCCACAGCTGCCGAGGGAGTGCTGACAAGAATGAGATCCTGCCTGGTGAACACACGTCATCTGGCAAAACTGGCAAAAGAACTGGGGCTGCATGAAATGCTAAAAGTGGGGGATTCTTTTGAAGGGAATCCCGCCGATCAGACATCTGTTTTAGCCGACACTTTTGAGGCTTTTCTCGGGGCAATCTATATAAGCAGCGGCTGGGAAAGCGCCGGGGAATTCATAGAAAAACATTTCGATATAAAGAATGCTTCGGCCAAACTTGATTCAAAAAGCAAACTGCAGCAGCTTGTACAGAAAAAATCAGGCGCTCTTCCTCATTATACCGTTGTGAAAGAGGAAGGGCTTCCTCACAAAAAACACTTTGTTGTAGAGGTGGAGTTTGACGGCGAAACACGCGGTTCGGGGGATGGTTCCAACAAAAAAAACGCCCAGGAAAACGCGGCGAAAGACGCTCTCGCAAAAATGAGCAGCGACGGGGCTTGAGAGATAAAGATGAAAAATTCCGAAAAAGCCCTTGAGTTCAGGAAGGTCGCCAAAATTTACAGAAAAAATCACTTCTTTAAAACAACCCGGACAACGGCGCTGCAAGATTTTTCTCTGGAAATTAACAAAGGTGAAATTTTCTGTATTCTCGGCCTAAACGGCGCGGGAAAAACAACGGCGGTAAAGTTAGCTCTGAATTTGATTTTTCCTGATTCGGGTGAAATCAGGGTGCTTGGCGAAAAGCCTTCTCCCGGAGTGATACGCCGCGTCGGTTATGTACCGGAAAACCCCTACCTTTTCCCGTATCTGTCCGCCCGCGAACTTTTTGATCTTATGGGTATTCTTTCGGGGCTTGATTCCGCGACGCGCCGGGCCGCGGAAGAGAGGGTGTGCGCCTTTCTGACTCTGGAAACCTTTATAGATAAAAAAATAGGAGAGTGCTCAAAAGGCATGCAGCAGCGTATCCTTTTGGCGCAGGCTCTCATCCACGATCCTGAACTGCTGATACTTGACGAACCTTATTCGGGGCTTGACCCTGTGGGGATATCACAAATGAGGCAATATATACAAAAATTAAACACCGGCGGCAAAACAATAATAATGACTTCTCACCTGATAGCCGAGAGTGAAAAAATAGCCGGCAGGGCCGGAATTCTGAAAGGCGGACATCCGGCAAAAGTTATTGACGTAAAAAAAGGTTTTCTGGAAAAGGAATTTTTGGAGGCTGTTCAATGAAAGCTGTCCGTAATGTGGCAAAATACACCCTGCTTGAAAATGCGAGAAGCCGGTCTTTCTCTCTGTCTCTTGTTTTTATAGCATTTGTGTTTGTGTCGGCTTTTGTTTTTTCGCGGCTTTCTGAAGTTGTGGAAATCCGCGCAATCCGGGACATAGGTATGGGCGCCGTACAGTTCTTTTCTTTTTTGACAGCTCTTTTCTTCGCGGTGAAGGTGGCTTTTGTGGAGGGACAGAACAAAACCATATATCTTCCCCTGACCAGACCCGTAAAAAGAGGCGAGTACATATTCGGGCGCTTTCTGGGAATTGTTCTTTCAGCGGCACTTGAAATAGCGGCAATGGGTATGCTTTTGACTTTGCTGCTTCTGATAAAGGGAGCGCAGCTTGACAGTTTTTATTTTGTGTCTTATTTTTTTATTTTGCTCAAAATAATGATGATAACAGCGGTAACAATTCTCATATCACTTGCCTCAACGAGCCAGGCCTCGGCCTTTATATTTTCATTTCTTGTGTGGATAACCGGTCATTCTCTGGGCGAAGTTGAATTTCTGCTTGATGAAATGAGCCCTGCTATGGTGACGCTGGTGAGAATTTTCAAATGGGTATTCCCCAACTACACTTTGCTCAATATGACAGATTATGTGTCCGGGCGTTTTATGGCGCAGGCGGGTTATCTGCCGGCTGTCCTCTACGCTTTTTTTTACGCTTTTGCTGTTATGTGGCTGGCCGCGGCGGTGTTTGACAAAAAAGAATTCTGATGAAACAGGCTCTTTTTGCCGTTTTTTTTGCCGCCAGCGTCCTGATGCAGACCTCCGCGGAAAGACATTTCAATTTCAGAAACACCTCCGTTTTTTCAAAAGATTTCTCCCAAATCGCCAGATACAGTGATTTCTGGCTTGTCCTTTTCGGCCACCGCCGCATTGCCGCGGACATCGTTTTTATACAGACGCTGCAGTATTACGGCAGCATACATGAAGACGAGATCAGCGAGGGGGCGAAAGTTTCTTCCGGCGAAGGTTTGGGAACGGGGCTGGTGAGATACGATAAGCTCTTTTCTTACGCCCTCAGATGCGTGCGGCTTGACAGGAATTTTGAGTTTGCCGTCACTTTCACGGCCGCGGCGCTGGCCTGGGTGCAGAACAGAGAAAACGAAGCCGTATCCCTCTTAACGGATGCCATAGATTTCTGGGACGCTCAAAAGCTGGACACCCCTGTTTTCTATCAGTCCAGCCTCTATCTTTCCGCCATAGCGGTGAGAAAAGAGAAGGGCATAGAAGAGGCAACGGTTTATATGGAAAAAGCCATCACTTATCCGGATTGCCCTGATATGGTCAAAAACATTCTGGGCGAGATATACATGAGAATGAAGGATTACAGAAACGCCGCAAGAGTTCTGGCGATGAATCTGGATTCAAGAAATCCACAGTACCGCCGGAAATCCAGGGAAAAACTGGAAAGAATTTATAAATAACACCGCCGGCAAAATCCCGCATCAAATAACATTGCGGCAATATGAGTCAAAAAAAATTATACCAGCGGGTTAAATTCCGCATAAGCTTGTTAATCCGTCCGTACCCGCCACCTTTTTTGGGTATTGACAAAAGCTGTATAAGCTATATAATACCAATAGACAGTAAAAAGGAGGCGGTA
>JAYEJT010000023.1:0-5104 GCA_034660675.1 Elusimicrobiota bacterium | reverse complement strand
ATTATAGAAAATATCGCTCCTCTTTTACAATGGAGAAAAGAGAGCATCCTTAATTTTTCTCCGTCTCTTTTTTTTTATTTTACTTTTTTTCTGTGAGTGTTGCATTAAATTACTGAGGCCGCCCTAATTTACAAAATAGTGTATATATTTTTAGCGTTACGCACTATGCGTAATAATATGCTTTTTATAAAATGTCAAGGACGGAATATGGGCAAATGTTCAGGAGTAGCCGAATTCATGGCTTCCCAATTATCCTCGCAGGGGTCACCATTCTCAAGCTTCAATACTTACCCTTTTTATTTTACGCCGCGCTTGAAGTTGAATCTGACGGAGCCGGGGACATTCTCGCTCTCATCGTATGAGGCAAACAAAGTGTTCAGAAGTTTTTTGTCCGGCGGCACAAAACTAAGATCAATCCCGAAGTCCCTTATTCCCAGCGACTGCAGCTTTCTCCTTGAAGAAAAAAGGCAAACCGGTTTCGCGGGTATCAAAAGCGTGAGTTTGGATTCGGAAACCGGATAAAACGAATTTTCGTCTTTTCCCTTTTTGCCGTTTTTGTCATTCTCCCTGACAAGAGCATCGCCTATGTAACCGGGGGTAAGAATTCTCGAACGCACCACAGGAGGGTGACCGTATAAATAGATCAGAAGACGCTGGGCCGGCACGGGGCCGGTCAAATCCCTTATATTAAGAAAATCGTCTTCCCATGAGACGTTAAACGTTCTCACTCCCCTGTCGTCGAGGAAAGCCGCCGCGTAAGCGTTCCACGCGTAAAGGAACTGCCCCGCCGAAAAATGGCATTGCGCGTCTTTAAAAAACCCGAAATGAGAAATGTTGTTCAGCGTCCAGTCTTTCACACCGGCGTTTATCATTTTTTCTATCTGATCTCTGAAAGGCTGAATTTCCCTCTGCCCTATGAAAGGAGGAAGCTCCATGGCTGTATCATTTCCGAGACAGCTGATCACTTCACCCGAATGACGGATGTTCTCCAGATTCAGCGAAAAGATCGTCCGTGTTTTCTTATTTTTACTGCTTAGAACGTCCAGCCATTTGACTCTGGAAAACCTGAGCCACAAGGTGTCTTCGGCGGCCGAACCGCGGACATGGCGTTTAACATCCTTCCATTTGTTGGAAATAAGAGATGTGTAAGACTGCGGCACCTGATAAACCCTTACGACTTTGCCATTATTCTTCTGCTGAAATTTCTTATACAGGTCATCTACGCCTTTTTCAAAACCTTCCTGTTCCGTAAGGACATCAACCGTTCTGAAGACAGGATTGCCCTTTTTAAAATCATCAGCATTATCAAGCGGAAAAGTACATTTATTACCGTCTGAGGAAAACTCTTTAACCTTAAAAGCCCGGGTTATGTCCGCTTCAGGGTTGGACAGGCGCAGCCTGTCCCCCGCAGAAATGGTGCCAGGCACTGACTTTCGTGACTTATTTTCTGCAACGCTGTCATACAGCTTTATTTTCACGCTGTCGTTCGTGACTTCTTCCACTTCCCCTATGCGGTTTCCGAGGCACTGGGCCTTTTCCGGCTCAAATATGTTTTCATCACGGCCCGCAAAAAGACAGGATGTTTTTTTACGGGCATAATCCCCGGAAAGAATTTTCCGGGACTCCTCCTGAGCCTCAGTAAAATCAGAATCAGACGCGTCCAGAAGCAACCTGTATGCTTTTGCCGTCCTGTAAACATATTCGGCACTCCTCATTCTGCCCTCTATTTTGAGAGAGGCTATGCCCGCTTTCTTCAGTTTACGCACATGTCCGGCCAGCTCCATATCCCTCGGCGAAAACAAATAACCTTTTCTCTTACCCTGAAGCCAAATCCTGCGGCAAGGCTGCGTGCAGCGGCCCCTGTTGCCGCTGTGACCGCCAATAAAACTTGAAAAGAGGCACTGCCCCGATACAGAAAAACAGAGCGCGCCATGACAGAATACTTCCAGCTCCGCCGGCGGGTGTTTCGCGATGAGCTTTAATTCAGAATACGAAAGCTCACGCGCAAGAATAACCCGTTTAAAACCCGCTTCGGCGAGAACATCAACTCCCAAACGGCTATGCGCGGCCAGCTGGGTGCTGGCATGCATCTCGATGTTTTCAAAATATTTGTTTAAAATTTCGGCCAGGCCCAGATCCTGTATGATAAAAGCGTCTGCGCCGAGTTTGTCCAGACCCGATATTATTTTAACGGCTTCATGTATTTCCGAATGTTTTATAAGAGTGTTCATTGCCGCAAAAACCTTTACATTGTTTTCATGAGCGTAATCCGTCAGCACGGCAAAATCGTAAAAACTTATGCTTTTGGAGGACATTCGCGCGTTAAAGCCCGGCGCGCCTATATAAACAGCGTCAGCGCCGCCCCGCACAGCGGCGACGAGCGCTTCCTTGGAACCGGCGGGAGCTAATAGCCTGGGGTCAGGTCTTGACATTGGACAAATTATACACAATAGCGGTCAAAAATGTCCAATGTCAAGACCTGACCCCTTCTTGGATTTTTTCCGTAATAAATTTCACGGCGGCGCTCCGGGCCAGGGTTTTAACGATTTTGCCTTTTTCAAAATAAACGGCTTTTTCACCCGTAAAAGCAAGGCCAAGATCAGCATTCCTGGCTTCGCCGGGACCGTTCACCTCACAGCCCATGACAGCCACATCCAGGGTCTTTGAGGCCGGCAACGCGGCATCCGGGAATCTGCTTTCAATATCCTCAAGTATAGTTTTTAAATTAACCCTGCAGCGGCCGCAAGTCGGACAAGCTATAAAATTGATTTTCCTTTTAATAGAACCAATATCAGATAATATTGAATAAGCCGTCTTAACTTCCTGAACGGGGTCATCAAGAAGCGAAACCCTTATTGTATCACCTATTTTTTCCCTTAAAAGAATGCCCAAAGCCATGGCGCTGCGGGCTATTCCCTCACGAAGGGGCCCGGTGGCCGTAACACCCATATGAAGGGGGTATGGAAGACTGTTTAAAAGACGGTTTGCCTGAAGAGTTGTCTCAACATCCTCCGCTTTAGCAGAAACAACCATATCACTGAAACCCGCCTTTTCAAGGATCGCTGTTTCTTTTACAACTTCATTAAAAAGCTTTTTCGCCTTAACCTTCGGAGAATCACCCGCTCTAAGCGATTTAACCGAACCGCTGTTGGCGCCCACCCTTATGGGTATTCCCCTCTCAGCACAGACAGCGGCCACTTCTTTTACCTTCCAGGAAGCCCCTATGTTGGACGGATTCAGCCTTATTTTATCAATACCGGCAGCCGCAGCCATCACCGCGAGTTTCCAGTCAAAATGTATATCCGCGACAAGGGGCACCTTTACCTTCTTTTTAAGTCTGCCCAGATAAGAAGCCTCATCAGCATTAGGAACAGCAATACGGACAATACGGCAGCCCGCCGAAGCCATGGCTTTTATCCATGAAGATGTTTTCTTATCCGACGGGGTGGTCTTCACCATGCCCTGGACAACAACAGGCTTTCCCCTTCCCATTCTGACATTTCCCACTTTGATTATCTTTTTCATACGGTTAGAGTATAAATAATTTTCACGGATTTCACAAAATATCCGCATCTCCATGCAGAAAAACTGTCAATGCCGCACGGCTCTTAATAAACTCTCACATGTGACAGATTGTATGTAATCCAAACAGGGGCCATAGGTCGAATTATTGCCCCCCATCACATAAACCGTTTCGTTGACCTTAACGACCGCGTTGTGACGGCTTGCCAAATATATCGGGCCGGTGCGATATTGATATATTTTGAACCCGGATTTAAGCAATTTAACATCATGAATACCGCGGCTCATTATGACATCCCATTGCTCTGAATTAAAATCGTACGCCCAGACACGGTCCAGTTCATAATAGTCACCGAAGCTGTATATCTTGTCCCCTGAAATGACACAGTGATGAGCGCTAAGCGCAAAAGGAAGATCATCCAATCTTGTCCATCTGTCTTTTTTTATGTCATACACTTCAAAATTCTTTACGGCCTTTTTACCGTCATATCCTCCGACAGCATAAACCAAACCGTCTTTTTCAACGACATCCGTTTGTCTTCCCTTCAACATCGGAGCGCCTTCCGTCCACTTATCCGTTTTCACGTCATAAATATCCAATTTGCGGGAAATCCTGCCGCGGGGACTGACCCGGCTGCCCCCGAATACATACATTTTTCCATCGGCCATCACTGAGGAAGCAAAGTATCGGGGGGTTGGTAAAGGCGAACCTTCACTAAGAGAATCAGCAGCCGGATCATATATTTCTAAACGGGAATTTGACTTATCATTGACTCCGTCTACATAACCGCCGGCAATATATATTTTTCCGTTGTAAACTTCAGCAGTGTGATAACGTCTCGGGAGCAGCTTTTTTTTCATAAGAGTTATTTCACCGGTGACAGTATTAAATCTTTCTATATCACCTATTTTCCCTTTCTCCGAGTTGCCCCCCATGATATAAATACACTCACCAACTGCAACGGCCGGCATTCCATACCGCGGAATAATAAGACTATGTTTTGTTTTCGAGCTTTTGAGCGGATGGCTCAATGACAACCAAAAGGCAACAGCGAATATACATAATGTTGCCAGAATTCGGACAAACGTGTCAGAAAACGCGGGGCTGCCCGGCTTTTTCACCGCAGGCCGAACGTATCTGTTCCCAGTCATATCAGCGTCAACCGTTCGTTTGCCGTAATTGTGTTATTTCCCGGCAGTCTTCTTTTTTCTTAACGGCAGCACGCCGGCCATCTCGCCTATGACATTTACCAACTCGCTATTCTGAGGCACAACGATTTTGGCATTATCTTCAAGAGAAGTTTCAACCGCCTGAAGCTTTCGCAAAAGCTGAGCGTTACCCACGAAATATTTATTCGCGGCTTCATTGACAAGCTGGATGGCCTCGGCCTCACCCTGCGCCTGAAGAATTCTTGACTGCCTTATGCCCTCGGCTTCTTTTATCTTTGACCGTTTTTTTCCGTCAGCGGAGGTTTCGGTAGCTGTCGCGTAATCTATCGCGGCAATCTTTTCGTTTTCCGCTTTTACGACTTTATTCATTGTCTCCTGCACGTCTTTCGGAGGATCAATCTGCTTTAATTCC
>JAYEJT010000022.1:0-5111 GCA_034660675.1 Elusimicrobiota bacterium | reverse complement strand
AGACAATTCCGGGTCACACCGTATTCAGATGGTTTTCCGCTTTTCTCCGCCTAAGGAGCTTGTTTTACCGGCTAATCTTGACGGCATAAGAACTCCGGTGAGAGAGAAAAGTGTCAAACCCGTCAAGTCTGTTCCCAAACCCGAAAAAGCGGAGCCGCCGGAAGAAAAACTTTCTGATGTTTATGTGGAAGAGGAACCTGTCAAAGAGCCGGTTATTGTCAAACCCGCTCCGAAACCCGAAAGGCCGGAACCGAAAATCAAAAAAGAGAAGCCCGAGCCCGAAAAACCCCCGGGGAAACCCGAAAAAACAGAACCTGCTATTATTGAACCGCCTATTGCCAAGCCGGTCAAACCCGCTCCGAAACCCGAAAAGGCGGAGCCGCCCAAAGAAGAACTGTCTGAGATGGATGCCGAAATCAAAAGAATGGAAGAGGAAATTTTCGGCGCTCAGGAAAAATAAAAAGCTTTTCAGTAATTTTTTTCGCGTCCGAGAACAAGTTTTTGTATGCGGCGCGAAAGATATGACTGCCGGCGGATGTTATAGCCGACGGCCATTTTAACGACATCGTAGGGCATGATCATTATGAGTTTTTCCTTTGCGCGGGTGATAGCCGTGTAGAAAAGATTTTTGTTCAGCAGAAAATAACAGCCGCTGCGCGTGGCCAGAAATATAACGGCCCTTGATTCGCTGCCCTGGGATTTGTGAACGGTCATGGCGTAGTTTAGCGTGATGTTGTCAATCTTTGAATAAGGGATGCTTTTTTTGTTGCCGTCAAAATCTATGGTCACCGTTTTTTCGCTCCGGCTGTCTTCTTTTATTATGCCGATGTCGCCGTTGTATATGTCAAGGTCGTAATCGTTTTTTCTCTGCATCACTTTGTCGCCTATGCGGAACTCTCTGTCATGCACGAGAAAAGAAATTTCTTCCGAGGGCGGGTTCAGCCAGTCACGCAGCCGCAGGTTCAGATTAGAAACGGAAATATCGCCTCCGCCTTTGTTGAGGGGTGTCAGCACGTTTATATCCTTTATGGGATGGAAGCCGTCTTTTTTCAGTTTGTTTATTGAGTTGTAAAGAGCTTTTATCATTTCTTCGGCTTTCCCGGTGTCTATAAATTCAAAATCATCGGAGTTTGTCGCGGGGAAGGGTTTTTCCATATTTACCATTGAGGCGTTTTTGAGAATTGTGGATCCTTTTTTCTGCCGGAATATTTCGGGCAGCATTATTTGGGAGACGGAATAACTTCCCACCAGCGCCTGCAGCGAATTTCCCGCGTCAACCGGAGGCAGCTGGTAGGGGTCGCCGATAAAAACAATTCTTGTGTTCTTTCTGGTGCCGTCACAAACAGCCTGAAGAAGAAGGATGTCAACCATTGAGGCCTCGTCAACAATCAGATAATCTTTATCAAGAGGGTTCCCGGCGTTTACGCGGAATCCAGATGACGGGGCGTATTTGAAAAGACGGTGGATGGTGGACGCTTTTTTCCCCGTGAGATTTTCAATTTTGTTGGCGGCTTTTCCCGTCGGAGCGCACACCGCGTAGCTTTTTCCCAGTTTGTCCAGCAGCGCCAGAAGGCCTATACAGAGAGTGCTTTTTCCCGTGCCCGCGGCTCCGGTGATAACGGTTACGGGATTTTGAACGGCTCTTTTTACTGCTTCTGTCTGTTCGGGGGAGAATTTGATTTTCACTTCCGTTTCTATTTTTTTTATGAGTTCGTCAAATTTTTTTAATTCCACATGAGGAAGTTTTATTTTTTCGGCTATTTTTCCGGCGACGGCGTTTTCGGCCTCATGGTACCTGGGCAGATAAACCCTGTCTTTTTCTATGATGAGGCTTTTGCTTGAGAGCGTTTCTGATTCTATGTATGCCGGAGGTATTTCAAGAAGCCGCGACGAGGCTCTGACAACATCTGATAGATACAGAAAATTATGGCCCGTTTTCCGGAGGATTGCGTTTATGGCAAAATAGATGCCGGCGGCTATTCTTTCGGAGTCCATTTTTCCCACGCCGACATTGCCGGCGATAATCTCCGCTTTTTTGAAACCTATCCCCTTGAAATCGCGTATCAGCCGGTAGGGATGTTTTTTTATTTTTGACGCCGCTCCGGAGCCGTATTTGAGAAAAATGCGGCCGGCCCATTTCGGCGAAAAACCTATGAGTATGAGTTCTTTGACGCTCGTGTTTATAAGGCCCGCGCTTTTTTTTATTTTCTCCAGCAGTTTCTCGTTAATGCCTTCCACATCAAGAAGGCGCCGGGGATTTTCCTCCAGTGTTTCAAGGGCCTTGTCTTTGAATTTTTTTATTATTCTTTCGGACAGCTGTTCGCCGACGCCGTCCACACAGGCCATCATGAATTTGATAACGCCTTCTTTCTGGTAAGGCAGCTCCCTGTAAAATTCGTCAATCTGGAGGCTCTCTCCGAACCGGGGGTGCGCGGTTTTTGTGCAGCGCGCGCATATCGTGTCGCCTGTTTTTATTCCGGGGAGGTAACCGCAGACTTTGGCGCGTTTTTTTCCTCCGCCGGCAACCTCCGCCACTTTCCATCCGGTGTCGGGGTTGGCGTATATGATGCTTTTTATTTCGCCGCGTATCTCTTCGTAATTTTTTTCTCTGTCGGTGATGAAATCAAAATTTAGCTGAGTTTTGCCGGAATGTTTATTCATGAAGCAATCCTGCGGAATTTTCTGCCGGCCTTATTTCCGGTTTGCATAGCTTAAAGGCGGGACAGTATCTGCACAGAGGCCCTGTTTTTTTGGGATAAGATTTGTCGGAGGCGAGACGCCGAATAAGATTTTCTATTTCCGCGCCAAAAATGTCGGGTTCTGAAGTTTCAAAACTGACCTCGTTGCCGTCGCGGAGATACGAGAGTGTGAAACGGATGTTTCTGTGATGTTTTTTGTAAAGAAGGAAGGCCCCGTACACATAGAATTTCATCTGTATGTCTTTTTTCAGATTCTCCCCGCTGATTTCGTTTCTGCCGGTCTTGTAATCTATTATGTGCAGCGTTTTTGTGTCCTTTTCTGAAACAATGTCCATCCTGTCTATGCGTCCGGTGAGACGCACTTTTCCGTCGTCATAGAAGGGGATGTCAAAGGCTTTTTCAACGGCGTATATGTTCCCGGGTTTTATTGTTCTGGACGCGAAACGGTTCAGAAACACATCCGCCTCAAAAAAAGAGAGGTCGCCTGTTTCGGGAATCTCAGAAAATTCTTTTTTGCGGGCGTTCGCCGCAGAGTAAAGTTTTTCCATGTCCTGACCGAGACCTCCGGCGATCAGCGATTTGCTGTAATCTTCTATGACGGCGTGTATGTACGAGCCGAAGCGCGTTGCGGGGGTTTCCTCCTGGAATATGCCTTCGCCGTAGGCGTAGTAGTAGTGCCGCGGGCATTGAAGGTACAGCCGCAGTTTTGAAGCGGAAACACTTTTGAGTTCCACCTGTTTGATGTCCGTTGTCATTTTTTGATTTTATAAAAAAACGGCATAAATTGATATAGCATAGGGGACGCTCACTGAAGTTTTGCCATAAGCAATTGTGTCAGAGATATCCGTAGACGGACGCTTACGTATGCGGTTCGCTGCCTATATCGTTTCGGGAACGAGGCAAAACCCCTCACTCATATGGCCCGCTCCGGATATCTCTGCCTCACTTGCCGTAGGCTCTTATTGTAAAGCACCGTTCCTCAATTCGCGTGGCTGATTCGCGTCAGAGATGTCTGTTTTCGCGCTTATTTGATAAAATAAAAACATGGAATATCGGAAATGCGTTCTTTGCGGCGGCAAGTCAAAAGGGGCTCTTAGAGCAAAGGGGATATATGGTTGATGCGTATGACCCTTTTTTTGCTATGAGAAAAAATGGCTGAATTAAAAATAATAAGCTGGAATGTCAACGGCATACGAGCCGTGGTGAGAAAGGGTTTTCTCAGCTGGTTGGATGAGGAGAAGCCCGACATTCTCTGCCTTCAGGAAATAAAGGCTTCGGAAAATCAGCTGACGGAAGATATAAGGAAGCCTCCGGGATATAATGTTATATGGAATCCCGCTCTCCGCCCGGGTTATTCGGGAACGGCTATTTTTTCGCGGCTCAAATTAACGAAGACGGAGAAAAAGCTGGGCGTTAAGGAGTACGATGACGAGGGAAGGACAATTATCGCCGATTTCGGCGGCTTCATGCTCATAAACGGCTATTACCCCAACGGGAGAAGCGATCTTTCGCGCGTGTCTTTCAAACTCCGTTATTATGATGAGGTGATAAAAAAGGCATCCAAACTCGTTGAGGGAGGAAGGAATGTTGTTCTGACGGGGGATTTCAATACAGCGCACAGGGAGATAGATCTGGCCAGACCCGCTCAGAATGTTAATAACACGGGATTTCTTCCCGAAGAGAGAGCAAAGATGGACGAACTCATAGAAGCGGGTTTTTCCGATACATACAGGAATTTTCATAGTGAACCCGGCAATTACAGCTGGTGGTCTTACAGAGGCGGCGCGCGGGAAAGAAATGTGGGCTGGCGTTTGGACTATTTCTTTGTTAACAAGAGCTTTATGAAAGTTGTAGAGGATTCATATATGCTTCCGCTTGTTAAGGGAAGCGATCATTGCCCCGTTGTAATTACGCTGAAAATTTAGCGTTTAGTGTTATAAAAAATGTGCTGTCAAAAAAAACAGGCGAAACCGGAGGAAATCCGGTTTCGCCTTGTTTTAATTAAGGATTAGAAAAGTTGTTATGCTTTGCCGACTATCCTGAAAACCTTTGTTCCACACACGGGGCACACGCCTTTGAGGGCTTTCATGCCGTTTTTCATGATCACTTCCTGGGCGTCTTTGATCTCAACATTTTTTTTGCATTTCATGCATCTTCCTTCTGCCATTTTGTTTACCTCCGTTTTTATTTCTAACTCAAACTGATTTCAGTGGATATTGTAGATAAAAAAGAAGGTGAAGGCAATGAGGAAAGGCGCTATTGTTATACGCGGTCTTGCCGTGTGTCACATGTCAGGCTTTGCCTGCAATTATGCTTAGCCTTATGAATTGTCAAGCTTCGCTTGCAATTATGCTTAGCCTTATGAATTGTCAAGCTTTGCCTGCAATTATGCTTGGCCTTATGAATTGTCAA
>JAYEJT010000021.1:0-5133 GCA_034660675.1 Elusimicrobiota bacterium | reverse complement strand
GAAAGTCATCAGAGACACCGCGGCCAAAGGGCAGAAACTAAAATATGTGGATTTGCGCCCATTTACAAAAAAAATACGAAGTGCTATCATAGGGCTCCAAAAAGGAGATAAAAATAATAAATGACAGGCGAAAGTATCCGCGCCGGCCTTGAAATAAGTTCGTCGCATATTAAATGTGTCATCGGTGATGTTGTTGGCGAGCAGATAAAAGTTCTCGGCTATGATTCCAGGCGATGCAAGGGTATAAAAGAGGG
Source organism: Elusimicrobiota bacterium (assembly GCA_034660675.1). GTDB lineage: Bacteria > CG03 > CG03 > CG03 > CG03 > CG03. The sequence continues at coordinate 4,879 of JAYEJT010000021.1, read as the reverse complement.
GATCATCATTGATATTCCCCAGACTGTTGAGACTATCAGGGAAGTTATAGAAAACGCCGAAGACAAGGCGAAAGTGAATATTAATTACGTCTCTCTCGGTGTTCACGGGACACACATATCAAGTCAGGATCACCACGCTGCGATTGCCGTCATGTCTCAGGATCAGGAGGTGAGTTTCAACGAGGTCAAGCAGGTGCTTTTGGCCGCCCGCAGCAGTGTTCCCAATTCTGAGGACGAAATAATACACACAATACCGCTTGAATACATGGTTGACAATCAGAGGGGGATAATGAACCCGAAGGGGATGGAGGCCAAGCATCTTCAGGTAAATGTGCACAACATTATTGCCAAAGCATCCATGCTGACAAATATAAGGAAATGCGTTGAGAAAGCGGGCTTTGATATACAGAACACTATTTTATCGTCGCTGGCCGCCGCCGAACTTGTTCTTCTGGATGACGAAAAGGCTCTTGGCTGCATCTTAATAGATATGGGCGGCAGTCTTTGCGAAGTCAGTTATTTTAACAAAGGCGGAATAAGGGGTTTTTTCCCGACCCGCAACGGCAGTGATTACATAACCAATGACATTGCCAGAGAAATAAAATCTTCGCGCCTTGAAGCGTCCAGAATTAAAGAGGATTTTGGTTTTGCCACACAGGCGCACATACCGAAAGAGGGAAAAATAGAGGTGACCAGGATAGACGGTAGAACCAAAGACGAGGTGAGCCTTAAAGCTATATCGGAAATAATAAGCGGCCGGCTCGCGGATATTTTCGGCAAGAACGGGATAAAAGGAAAACTGGAATCTGTGAAAATCAGCCCCGATCTTGTGCCGAGCTGTATTCTGGTCGGCGGCGGTGTCAAGCTTCCCGGAATGGAAGATTATGTGCGCGCGGAACTGGGTTTTCAAACGCGTCTGGGTTATCCCGCCAACTGCATGGGAGACGCCTGCGTTGTTGACGATGTTTCATGGACTTCGGTTTTGGGGCTGCTCAAATACGATGTGAGTAAGGAATCTCCCACGCTGGCCGGGCATGTGAACCGCAAGCGTAGGCCCGGTCTTATAGCCTGGTTGAAAAATATGTTTTAGAACGGTTGTCGAGGTATTAACGAAAGTTAAAAATTAGAATTTGATCTCAAGGAGGAACGAGAAGTGAGAACTAACAATTTTTTGGGAAGGGATTGGCTGGATCCGGAATTCAGCTACACGAGAGAAGAATGGGAAACCTTGATGGAGGTCGGCTTTGAATTGAAACGCCGCTTTCAGATGGGGCAGGATACTTCGGATGTTCTGAAAGGCAAAACGCTTTTTACAATGTTTTTTAACCAGTCACTGCGCACAAGAAGCACTTTTGACGCGGGTATCCAGCAGCTGGGCGGTTATCACTGTTCTTTGGAGCCGGGAAAAACATACACTCCTGCCAGAAAAGGTTTTGACATACCTTATGAAACCGAAAGAATCAAAGACGTTGCCGAGATGCTCAGCAGGGTCGGAGACGCTATAGCCATAAGAATGTACGGGCCTCCCGCGGGCTGGAACTACGGTTTCGCTCACGCGACGATGGAAGAATTCGCTGAATATTCAGCCGCTCCTATCATAAACATGGAATGCGACATTTATCATCCCTGTCAGGCTCTGGCGGATGTGATGACCATTAAGGAGAAATTCGGTTCATTCAAAGGCAAAAAACTCACAATGTCTTTTGCTTATTCAGGGTCGATTGAAAAACCCAGAGCTGTGCCGCAGAGTGTTATACTTGCCGCCACTCTTATGGGAATGGATGTGACACTTGCTCATCCCGAGGGATATGACCTTGATCCTAATGTGATTGAGAAATGTAAGCAGAATGCGGCGCAGGTTGACGGTTCGTTCAAGATCACAAATGATTTTAACGAAGGTTTTAAGGGCGCGGATATTGTTTATCCGAAATCATGGGGTTCCACCACCTGCTTCAATTATTTTGACCCGAAAACGGGAAAAAAGATTAAGGACCAGGATCATGATGAAGCCAGAAGAGTGAACGACCTCGCGAAAGGCTGGATGACAACCAAAGAACAGATGGATATGACGGACAAGAATGCGATTTATATGCATTGTCTGCCGGCGGATCGCGGACAGGAAGTGACGGACGAAGTCATAGACGGCCCCAAGTCTGTCGTTATTGATGAGGCGGAAAACAGGCTTCACGCGCATAAGGCGATTATGGCGCTGCTCATGGGAGGCAGGCTTTAAACCGCGAAGTTTGAGTGTTGTAGATTTTAAAAACAGGGAGATATAAATGGCAAAATCAAAAATGTTCGGAAAAGATGTTGTTACGACGCAGGAATTGTCCGTTGAGGAAATAGAAGAAATACTGTCTCTGGCTGTGAAGATGAAGGCCAACCGCTACGGCGAGCCTTATAACAGTCTTCTGGCTTTCAAGACATTTATCATGTTCTTTTATAACCCGTCGCTGAGAACCCGGCAGTCTTTTGAAGCCGCCGCGACGGAACTCGGCGGTCACGCGCAGTTTATTGAGCCGAAAGCGATGAGGCTCAAAAGCGTTAAGAAAGGCGTTGAGGTTGCCGGCGAGACGATTCACGACGCCGCAAAGGTCATGGCGAGATTCGCCGTGGGTGTGGGCATAAGAATTCTTGAGACTTCTGTTGACAATTACGGCGACGGCAACAAGATCCTCAGAGAATACGCAAAGTACGCCGATGTGCCGATCATCAACATGGCCGATGATATTTATCATCCCTGTCAGGGGCTTGCGGATGTCATGGGTATGAGAGAGCACAATGACAATCAGCCCACCAAAGGAAAAACGATAGTCCAGACCTGGGCGAAAGGCGCGCTTGCGCGGTCATATTGCTCGGTGCACGAGAGTCTGCTGCTTAATTCCCGTTTGGGAGTGAATGTAAAACTGGCATATCCCGATGATAATTACGCTTTGCCGGAGAACATTGTTGAGCAGGCGAAGAAAAACGCGGAAGCGGCGGGCGGCACTTTTGAAATCGTCAAAGGCGATCCCAAAGCGGCTTACGAGGGCGCTGATTATGTTTACTCGCGCAACTGGTTCGGAAAAGATTACTATGAGATAGGCAAAGAGGAAGAGATAAAAAGAGCTTCAAGTGATAAATACAAAGACTGGATTTGCGACGAGGACAAAATGAAAACCGCCAATCCGGGAGCGAAGTTTATTCATCCAATGCCTGTTGACGAAGGCGCCGAGGTGACCCGCGAGGTGAACCAGGGCCCGCGCAGCATAGTGCTGGATATCGCCGAGAACAGACTTCATGTGCAGAAAGCCATCATGGCCCTGACCATGTCGGATAAACTGTAAAAGCAAAACAATTTCCGAGGAGGATAAAATGAGTAAAGTAGCAGTTGTTGCGGTGGGGGGGAATTCCCTTATCAAGGATAAGGCGCATGCTTCCGTGCCGGATCAGTATATGTGCGTTGTTGAGACGGTGAGGCACATAGCGGACATGATTGAAAAGGGCTGGAATGTCGTGATTTCGCACGGTAACGGTCCTCAGGTCGGTTTTCTTCTTTTGAGGAGCGCGGCCGGAGAAAAAGAAGGTCTGCATCCTATTCCGATGGATTCATGCGGTGCCGATACCCAGGGCTCTATAGGTTATAATTTTCAGCAGGCGCTCTCAAACGAGTTTCGCAGGCGCGGTAAAACAAGAGAAGTTGTCACTGTTGTGACGAGAGTTCTCGTGGATAAAAACGATCCCGCTTTTCAGAATCCCTCCAAACCGGTAGGGGCTTTTATGACGAAAGAAGAAGCGGACGAGAAAAAGGCGACAGAGGGCTGGGACATAGTTGAGGATGCCGGAAGGGGATGGAGAAGGGTTGTCCCTTCGCCCTTACCCAAAGAAATCCTTGAAGAGAATGCGATTAACATGCTGGTTAAAGGTAATTTTATCGTTGTGGCCGTCGGCGGCGGCGGCATACCGGTGTATGAGAATAAAGACAAGAATATTATAAAAGGCTGCGCGGCGGTTATAGACAAGGATTTCGCTTCGGCTCTGCTTGCGTCCAACATAAAAGCAGATCTCCTTCTTATTTCCACGGCTGTTGAAAAAGTCTGTTTGAATTTCGGTAAACCCGATGAGAAACAGCTTGACCGTATCACCGTTTCGGAAGCCAAAAAATACATAGCCGAGGGACATTTTGCCAAGGGCAGTATGCTTCCCAAGATTCAAGCCATAGTAAAGTTTTTTGAAAACGGCGGCAAAGAGGCTCTTATAACATGTCCTGAAAAAATAGGCGATGCCATGGATGGAAAAACAGGCACGTGGATTGTAAACGACTGAAAAGGGCTGGACAATTCAAGAGTATTTGATAGGATAATCCGATTAGAGCGGGCGTAGTTCAGCTGGCTAGAACGCAACCTTGCCAAGGTTGAGGTCGTGGGTCCGAATCCCATCGCCCGCTCCAAAATATGTTTTTGAAGAGATTGATTTAGAGAGGTGAAAAAGTGTTTTTAGAGGATGTGCTAAGTAAGAAAACTGTTGTTGTTGAATTAAAGGGGCGGGACAAAAGTGCTATTATGGCTGAACTTACGGAATGTCTCGCGGACGAAAAAGTTTTATCGGACAAGAACACTTTTTTGAAGGCTATAACAGAAAGGGAAGAGTTGGAGTCCACGGCTATAGGCGGCGGAATAGCCATTCCGCATGCCAAGCACGAAAGCGTTAAAAAAATATTTTGCGCGATGGGTATGGTCAAAGACGGCGTTGAATTCAAAGCTCTTGACGATAAACCTGTCACCGCGGTTTTTATGGTGGCTTCTCCTCCCGACCTGAACAGAGAGTATATACAGGTGGTTGCCCGCGTGGCGAGGCTTTTAAAAAGTGAAGTTATGATGCAGAAAATATTGTCGGCTTC
>JAYEJT010000020.1:0-5255 GCA_034660675.1 Elusimicrobiota bacterium | reverse complement strand
GGCCCTCGTAAAACTCACCCACCGTCGCGGCTTTCACCCCCGTGTAACGCGGAAGATTGGCGCAGGAATAAAAAACAAAAGCATTCATCAAACAAGCCCCCCAATCACTTTCACCGCATCCGCGGGAGAATCCAGGCGGAAACGCGCGGCGGTTTTTCCCGCCCCTATTTTTATTCCGGTCACACCCGCCAGCCTGAAAACATCCTCGTCTGTCTCATCGTCGCCGAAATAGACACTCTCGTAATGTTTCGCAGCCGCGGCAAGTTTTCTCACAGCCTTGCCTTTGCCGACACCTTTCGCTCTTATCTCAACGACTTTCCGGCCGGATAAGATCTCCAGCGAAAATTCCCCGAGCGCCGGTTCCATTTCCTTCACCGCCGCCAGTAAAACCGCTGAATTTTTCAAAGACATATTTCTGTAATGCAGAGCAAGCGAATATTTCTTTTCTTCCATAAAAATCCCCTCAAAAACAGCGGCCCTGAAAAAAGCCGCCGTCAAATCCTTAACCTTTTTCTGAACGGCGGAAAGGCTTCTGGAAAAAGCTATTCCTCCGTCAACAATTTCAGCGCCGTGACAACCCACCAGAGTGAACCCCCGCGGAAAAAACTTTCTCAGAAATGATATTTCCCTGCCGCTGACAACCGCGATTTTTATATTGCTTTTCTTCTTTAATCTCTTCAAAGCCGCGACAGCCCCCTCCAGAGGCACGGCTTTCGCCGGGGTCTTCACGATTTTAGATATCGTTCCGTCAAAATCAACAAAAATATACAACTTTCTTCTTTCAGCGAGAAAAGCCGTTATATCTGCGAATTTTCCGCTATGGCGCTTAAATTTTTTTTCATCCATGCAAAAACATCATGCTCCTCAATTTTCTTCCTCATTATCTCCATTCTGCGCTTTTTTTTGATGGCCGGTAACTTAAGAGCGGAATTAATATATGAGGCCACTTGAGCCGTGTCATAGGGATTACATATAAAAGCCTCTTTAAAAAAAGAACTCGCTCCGGCGAATTCGCTCAAAATAAGGGCACCCTTGCCTTCAACCTGTGACGCCACATATTCGCTTGCCACCATATTCCATCCGTCAAACAAAGGCGTGAGAAGAGCGACATCCGCCATTCTGTAAAAAGCAGAGAGCTGTTTAAGGGAAAACTTGCGGTAAAAATAAAAGATGGGATGCCATGAAGACGTTCCGAATTTCCCCTCAAGACGGCCTATGGTCCTGTCTATATCCATCTTAAGCCGCCGGTATTCGCTGACTCCTTCTCTTGAAGGCGTGGCGATCTGCAGCAAAGACACCTTCCCCCGCCATTCAGGATAAGTGTCAAGAAAATATTCAAAAGCCCACAGCCTGCGGAGTATTCCCTTGCTGTAATCAAGCCTGTCCACAGCAAGTATTATTTTGTTGTTTCCCAGACTCTCGCGCTGTTTCCCTGCCGCATCGGCGGTCCGTTTCAACTCAGCCATAGAACGATACCGCTTATAATCTATCCCTATGGGAATAGCCCTGAGAACGGTTGTGTGAGATTTATATGTAATACTGTTTCCGTCCGCAGCAGCGCCTTTCAGTATTCTGACAGCTGACAAAATAAAATTATTAACGAATTCCTGTGTGTGGAAAGCCAGCAGGTCGCTGCCCAGCAGCCCCTCAAGAATTTGCCTCCGCCACGGAAGAATGGCAAACACGCTCGGCGACGGCCAGGGTATGTGCCAGAAAGACATCACTTTAAGGGACGGCCTCCGCTTTTTTATCATCGCGGGAACAAGACTGAAATGAAAATCCTGCACCCACACAGTTTTCTGACCGGAAATCCTTAAAATATAATTCGCGAATTTCCGGTTCACTTTTTTGTATCCCTGCCAGTATTCTATGATAAAGGAGCATTTTTCGCTGAATTGATGACAGAGCGGCCAAAGCACTCTGTTGCTGAAGCCATAGTAATACGCTCCGTAATCCTCTCTCTTCAGCGCGAGCCGGTGAAGACAAAAATTTTCCCCCTCGGTGGGAAAAATCATCACTTTGTTTGTCCTGCGCCCTGCGCCGTAAGCCACCCAGTTTCCGCCGGTCTTTCTGAGCAGCGGCTCAAACGCCGCGACAAGACCGCCGACATTCTTTGTGACTTTTTTTCCGCGTACCGAATAGGGTTCTCTGTTTGAAACAACAGTCAGCACGAAAACGCACCCGCGGAGAAAATTTGTTCACCAATAAGCTGAAAAAAAATGTTCGATCCGCTCAATTCCTCTTTAAACATCTTTTATTTTACCAAACCCCCCGTACATACGCAAACTATCGCGCGGACAGCCGGTTCACTTTTTACGGAAGAGGGATGCCTGAACATCACCCTGAACCATCAAAAAGGCCGCAGCCGCTCCTGTAACAGGTACGGTTACGATCATTCCGCAGGTACCGGAAAAAATTCCGGATATTATAACAGCAACCCACTCGGCGTTGAACAGATAAGTTGCGGAATAATCAAAAAAACTTCTGCTCAATATGAGAAAAAGAGCGCCTCCCGCATAAGCAAAAAGAAGACTGCCCGACATTGACGCGATAACATCGCCGCCAATGTTCATACCGCGCCGGAAAAGCTTCTTTCTGGTGATGAGGGGATTCGCCGACTGGATGGATGAAAGCGAGGAACTTATTGTGATGGCCACATCCATTATCACTCCTGATGCGGCAATAACCAGTCCCGCTAAAAACACAGCCCCCGCATCCCCGGGCGGGATTTTCAGCGTGCGGGAGAGATAATTGAGCAGCTGAAGCTGCTCGTCGGAATATCCCCGGGTTTTAACAAGCGCGATAAAAATGTAGGCTGTAAAAGCCGCCGAAAGAATACCGAAAAAAGCTCCGGCAAGAGCCGCTGACGCTTTTTTCCCGCGGCCCGCGACAGCATAAAGCGTCACCAGCGAAATAACAAGGCATATAAAAATCCCCAGGGCCACAGGCGGCGCTCCCGTCAGCAGAGACGGCACGTAAAATCCGAACACCGCAACCAGAGAAAAAAGCAGGGCCGCCGCCGCGCGGAACCCGGAGACAACCTTCATACCGATCACACCCGCGGTAAACAGGAAGATAAGCAGCGCCATAACCCGGGTTCTGTCATAATCAAGCACCCCGGCGCGGCCGTCTTCCACAACGCACACGACCCTTTCCCCCCCGGAAAGGACAACCCGGATGTTATAAATATCCAGCGGATACTTTTTGTCTTTTATCTTCGCGAACAAAACGCCGTTTTCCGACAGCACTTTCCCGCTTTCATATTTTTGGGCTTCCTGAGAATCCTCAACAAAAGGATGCGCATAAAAATCTATATCGGGTCTTTCGGACCAGGAATCGGCAAAAGCAGCCGGCACGGCCAAAAAAAGAAACAACAAAAACAGCGCACTCACCGTTTTTAACTTCACCGGCGCAAAGCCGCATCCACTTTTCACACTCATAATTTAAACACTTTCCCCGGATATCCTTTTTTTCCGCGCCGTATCCCCCGCAAAAAGATATGCGGCAGCGAGGGAAGTCGCAGGAATTGTAAAGATCAGCACAAAACTCGCCAGCAGACTTTGAAAAATAACGCCGGAAACAGCTTCATAATTTATAAACCTCAATAACGGTATCCCGCAAATATGAGCATTGAGAACCAGCGGAAGAGAAGCCCCCGCAAAAACAAAAATAAGCGAATTTATCATTGTCGCGAGCATATCACCGCCGACCGAAACGCCCTTCCGGCAGAGCTCCGCAGCGCGCATATCCATCCGCTCACTGTGGAGCTCTTTCACAAAAGACGCCACACCCACGCTCACATCAACAGCCATTCCCAGCGCCGCGAGCATTGTCGCGGAAACGGTCAAAAGAAAAAAATCTATGGACGCTATGTTTCCCGCGCGCGCCATCGCCATTATCCTGCGTGCCCCCTCACTGTAAAAACCGCTTATGTGAGCCGCCTTCATAAAAACAAAAGTCAAACCCCATGCGAGAACGATGCTCCCCGTGATACCCGCAGCGGCGGCTGCCGTTTTTTTGCTGAAGCCGGTGATCAGAGAAAGCGTCATGCCGGCACTGAAAAGTGAGAACAGAAAAACAGCGGCGGCAGGATTAAAACCGCTTTTCAAAAACGGAATAAGAGCAAAAACAAAAAGACAAATATTCAGGCCCAGCGCCGCCAGAACCGGCACCGCGCGCAAGCCTATAACGGCAAAAAGCAGCAAAGAAAATGCCGCAAAAAACAGAATGACCGTTTTCCCGCGGCTGTAGCCTTTTATCCGCACGCTTTCTATCTCACCGGTATCACGGTCATAATTTATTTTCAGCGTTGCCACTGCCCCTTCTTTCAGAAAAGTGTTGTAGGCGCTGTCATCCCAGAGGTAATTCTTCGTCGTTACCTTACTGCCCTCAAATTTACCGCTAAGAATCAAAAATTCAGTTTCTTCGGTTTTCGGGAAAATGCTTCCGCGGAGCTCCCCCTTCTTTAGAAGACGGCCGGCCGCAAATTCAAAATCCGCTTTTACCTGCCCCGCAGACAGTGACACAAGAACAATCGCGGCAAACGCTATCCAGAAAAAACGGGGACGGTTCTGGTTTTCGCTCTCCCTTTTTTCTTTTTTAAAACCAGAACCGTCCCCGTTTTCCGCACATAAAGGTAGAAAATTCCTGTTCAATCCAGCACTTCTTCACGCTTCCTGCTGGCCAGCAGAATAACGTCTTCCAGATCAGCTTTTGAAGCCGCTGCGCACCATTTTTGCTCAAAATCTTTTTCCTGCACAATTTCGGCAATAGCCATGAGCGCCCGCAGATAAAAATTTCTCTCGTCACCGCTGGCCACAATGGCAAACAGTGTTTTTACCGGTTCCGCGCTTCCGGAAAATATTACGCCTTTTCTGGCCCTGACAAGAATCATTGCGAAAATGTTTTTCCCGTCAATTATGATATGGGGTATGGCCAGACCTTTTTTTATAACAGTGGCGGAGATCTTTTCCCTTTCAATGAACTGCCCGTAAAGCTCGCCGGCGTCACGCCCCAGGATCTGAGCAAAACGGGAGGATATATCCTTAAAAAAATCATGTGCGCTCTGCTCCGTCTCAATATCCATTATCAGGGATCCCTTGACTAACCTGTCAAAACGATCCTCCATTATGCTGTCTCTTTCAAGAAGAACGCTTTTGAGTTCACGATTCAGGGTGTCCGTCTTTATCTGTCTGCCTATCACCCTTTCCACGACATGGATGAGCGCGGATTTTTTAGCTTCCGTCCTGTAGGGA
>JAYEJT010000019.1:0-24965 GCA_034660675.1 Elusimicrobiota bacterium | reverse complement strand
ATCCGTGTCGTCCTGATTCGCCCACGCTATAAAATCAATAATTTCCCCTGACTGATACGCTCCCCCCGAAAATGCTATTCCCTCAATATTTCCAATAAATAGCAGATTATCGGTAGCCGTTAATCCCGAATCCGTTGAATAAACATTTATAACCCCGTCCACTCCGATATCCGTCTCGTCGGAGGAAGTGTTATCTACTCTTAAAATTATGTATGTTCCCGCCGGCAAACTACCGGCCCAGTCGCCTGACGCCGGTAATTCCTTGATTAACTCCGCTCCCTGAGCGTTGGCATTCTCATAAATCTTTGCGTTTGCGCAGTTCGCCTCTTTTTTTACATATATCTCTATAATGTCGCCTCCGCCGGTTTCCGACGGGGCAACCTCATTGAATACAACTGCGTCACTATACTGGCCTGTTGCTGAAGGGCTGTTTGAAATATCCGATGTATTACCTACTTCATCTTTTGCTTTTATTGCAAAATAATAAGTAGTTCCCGCTGTTAATCCTGTTACCGTATGCCACTCAATACTTGTCGATACCTGCGGCGCCCAGGACTGAGTTACTGCCGTTGAAGACGCCCAGTTCGTGGTGGATATTTCCACAGTGTTATACCTTATAACATAAGAGCTTGCGGCGCCAATCGTCCCGTCATCACCTGTTGCTGTCCAGCTCAGATTTATCTCTCCCTCTCCTATCCCCGGAAATGCCGCGAGGTCATTTATCTCCGAAGGGGCGATATCGTCATAAACGCTGTTGAGCGCTCTTGCGGTTCCTTTAAGCGGATTGCTGTTTGCGTCAAGACCGTTTGTCGTCGCCTCGTCATTGTTTGCCCAGTTTGTTGATGTTGAGCCGTCTATTTCAGGATTTATCCTCTCCATTGTGATTTTGTTTGTGTTGTCGCCGGCAAACCAGCCGGATGAACAATCAACCTGATCTATTAAAGTATCTGATGAATCTTTTAATTGAAAATCTTCGCCGCCATTCTCCGTGCTCCCGCTGTATATCTGGTCGGCTGTTATATCGCTTACCGTATTATTATCCGTTCTCTCCAGCAGGAAATATCCGTACGGCGCTATACTTCCGCTCAATGTTATAGACGGAGTCCCGTCGGCGGCTTCCAGCGTCCAGTTGGTTAGACTTACCGTCGAACCCGTATTGTTATAAAGTTCTATCCACTCGTCATAAGTCGATGCCGCCGTCCCCATCCACGCTATCTCGTTTATTACGACATCTCTCACGGAAGCGGCGGAAAGATTCCCGTTATGTAGGAACATGAATGTGAAAACAAAAAAAACGGTCAACCCCGTTAGAAATCCGCACTTCTCCGTCGGGATAAAAGTTTGTCTATTTTTCATAAAATCCTCCGGTTAATAAACAGAAATATTTTTGAAATTTACAGTTTTTCGGAACGTTGTTGAGCAACTAACGGATTTAATTTTGTTTTTATTTTTGTTTTGGAAAGCGCCACGGGGCAAATAGAAATTATTCAATTTCATTCTATCCGAATTGGAACAAAACAATTTTATTTTGTCAAGGGGTGTGCGGCCGGACCAGCCGACCGCTCCGTCATTTCCGGGTTTTCTTCAGCTTGCTATCAACACTGCCGTCGGGAAGCATCTCATCGGGATGATATTTCCCGCTTTCTTCCAGTTTGTATCTGACGCAATTTCGCCAGTTGCTTTTGCAATAATCATCGATCCAATGTTTATCTAATTTTCCCTGTTCGTAGAATCTTCTCATCGGACAGCATGAAAACCATTTACATTCAGACATTGAATTTGCCGCAGACCCTATTTATTTCAATATGATGCCCATGCGCTCCGGCTTATCTTCCCTGTTATTTTGAGCGCTTATTTCACAAATATTATCCTTGATTATTTTTTTGGCTTCCTCAATATCCGGCTCTCTTATAACCGCGCACACAAATTGCTTTCTCAACCTGACAATATTGGGGCCGAACATTTTTCCAACAAGAACATCAACATCCGTCAACACAGAAGCCGTTGCTTTTGCCTTGCCGGGATCCCCGTGAATACGCGTTTCATCCTCTCTGTATTTCGGATTATCTCTTGTTTCCTTCAAAACCAAATCACCGGCATTATATTCAAATATCTGAAAAAACCGCGACATCCCCACATGGTCATTTGATTTTACTGTTTTGTTGTCATCAGTTCCGACAGCAAAAACCAGCCTTTCGCTTATTTCTTTTATCGCGTTTTGCGGACAAACCCGGATTGCTTTGTTGACACAGGAGGATTCTGCGTCCGTAACCTCAGCAAAACCTTTTTCAACATCCAACTTGAGCGCACCGGAGCAAACCGACACACACAAACCGCAACCCACACAACTATTTTTATCCACTTTCAACATTTTAATACCTCTCTTCCATAAATCGCTATCTCCCCTTCTCAACAGCCTCGTGCGGACGCGGTATCAGATTACCGGCAATAAAACCTCCTGATTTTTCCGCCGCCGCCCGGCCCGCGTCAAGCGCGGCCTGCACATTCGCGACCTCACCCCTGAAAATTGTGGACATCAGCCCTTTTCCTATTTTCGACCAGCCCTGAATCTTGATCTCGGCCGCTTTCTGACCGGCATCCATGGCATCGAAGAGACCCGTAAAACCACGGGTTTCTATTATTGCCAAGGCTGTCTCTCCGGCAACTTCCGGCGAGAACTTCGCGGCATTGGATTTACCCAGGGGGACAACAAATTCTGTCCCGTGGTGAGGATTAGGAAGAACAAGGGTTCCCACAACTTCCGATATTTTTTCGGCAGCCGCTTTACCCGCGTCAACAGCCGCACGCACCGCGCCGACTTCTCCTCTGAAAAAAACAGAGGTCTGGCCTCCGCCGGCTGTCAGCCAGCCGGAAATCTCCACATCCGATTCTTTGATACCGGCGTCAGCGGCGGCTATCATTCCCGTGAAACCCATGGCCTCCACCGAACCCGCGGCAAGCGGCGTTACTTTTGAAACAACAGGAATATCCTGCGCGGTTTTCTGCATGATCAATTCATAAATTCTCTTGTCCGGACGCGGTATGACATTTGAAGCTATCAGCTTGCTCAATTTTGCGATGCTGTTCTCACCATACTGACGGGCAAGCCCGGCGGCCCCGACATCACCTTTAAAAATAACCGCATTTATGCCTCTTCCCAGCCTCACTCTTCTTACAAAACTCACGGCGGATATTTTCGGCATAATGTCCAGCGCCGCTATTATCCCGGCTCTGCCTTCCGTCTCCACAAACGCGAGAGCACAATCTTCTGTGTTACTCTTCATTTATCCGTCCCTCCATAAACAAGTTCTTATGCCTTGGCATCTCCAATCTTTTTTTGAACCTCAGCGAAAATTTCCTGAATCTTTTTTGAAACTTCCGCTTCCCTGTCCATTTCTATAATTGAGAGCCCCTTCATTTGAGCTTCCGTTATTATTGTATCATATGGAATACGCCCCAGCATACCCGCTCCGCGTTTTCGGCAAATCTCATCAATCTTCCGGCTGTTATCCGTATTCAAATCATGCTTGTTGACTATCACTCCCGATTCCACATTAAAATGGGCGGTCACATCAAGAATCCTTTCAAGATCGTGTATCCCGGAAACCGTGGGTTCTGTCACAATCACAGCGTAACGGGCCCCGTTCAGCGACGCTATAACAGGACAACCCGTTCCCGGAGAACCGTCAAGCAGAGACTCCTTTATCCCCGTTTTGCCCGCAAGTTCAACGGCCTTGTTTTTAACAAGTGTCACCAGCCTTCCCGAATTTTCTTCCGCTATCCCCAGCATGGCGTGGCTGAAAGGCCCCACACGTGTATCCGAAGTGTACCATTCGCCATTGATTGCGTCTTTCACGCTGACCGCGTCAAAACGGCAGACCAGCCCGCAAACGCCGCAGCCCTCACAGGCCACAGGGTCTATTTCATATTTCAAACCCGCATTCGTGCGTTTTTCTTTTATGGCAGAAAATCGGCATTCACGCATACACGCGCCGCAGCCCGTGCATTTTTCCGGGTCTATCCGGGTTTCCACGCCGCCGCTGAAATAACCTTTCGCCTTTATCTCGGGTTTTAATATAAGATGCAGATCCGCGGCGTCAACATCGCAATCGCCCACAACTTTATTTTTCATCAGAGAGGCAAAAGCCGCGGTTATGGATGTCTTCCCCGTACCGCCCTTACCGCTTATCACTAACAGTTCCTTCACAGGAGCCGATTTATGATCCGAGGGTATATAGGCTTTTGCTTTTTCCACATCAGCGTTTTTAAATGAAACGCCCTCCCGGAATTTCTTATCGCTTTTTAGCTTTAATGATGCTCTTTCCAGGATTCTTTCAGCCATGGCCTCAAAAAGTTTTTTTACTCCTTCATCCTCCCTTGCGGCAAGACCGCCCCATGAATATATCTCGGCTATCTTTCTGCTGTCCGGAATTTCGCCTATTATTTGTAAATTCTCAGCTTCGCAATATTCCTTTAACTTGTTGTCTCTATAGTCCGCGCGATTCACCACAATAACAGGCTCAAGGCCTATCTTCCTTACCATTTCCACGGAAAGCTTGAGATCATTTATGCCAAAAGGCGTGGGGTCCGTGACCAGAACACACAGGTCCGCGTCTTTTACCGTCTCAACAGCGGAACAGGCCGTCCCCGGGGGGGAATCCAGAACATTAACGCCTTCCCCCATCTTCCCCTTAACCCTGTTTATCAGACGGGCGGACATCCCGCCTTCTCCGGTTTTAAGAACAGCGTCAACGCAATTTATAGCTTCCGCTGACCCCGTTCTCAGCAAACCTATTTGTCTCTGTTTTTCTATAACAGCGTTTTCGGGGCAAACAACAACGCATGCCCCGCAGACATGACAGAGTTCATTAAACAGCATTATTTTTTCGCCGGCAATCATTATGGCATTATAAGTGCAGGCTTCAACGCATTTTCCGCAGAGCGTGCATTTGTCAGGATCCATCCCGACAGGCGACATTATGCTGATGTCTTCGGTTTTTATGTTTTTCTGTTTGAGGAAAAGATGGCCGTTCGGTTCTTCAACGTCACAATCAAGATAAGTCACATCCTCATACCGGCCTTTCAGCACGAACGCAAGATTCGTGGACACGAACGTTTTGCCCGTTCCTCCCTTACCGCTTGAAACGGCAATCGTTAATTTGTTGTTCGACATAGACAATCCCTCTCTTTCTTAAATTTCATTTTGTTTCCAAATCATCGCAAATTTTTTCTATGACCCCCGCGGTCTCTGAATCAGGATACGCGTCCATAAAAGATTCGCCCTTATCCGCGGCTCTCACCATTTCCAAATCAAACGGTATTTTTCCCAAAAAGGGAATTCCCAGCTCATCCGCGGCTTTCTTCCCGCCGCCTGAACCGAACAAATCAATCTCTTGACCGCAGTGGGGACAAATCAGGCCGCTCATGTTCTCCACAAGACCGAAGATAGGCGTTGAAAGCTGTTTCAAAAAACCAACGCACTTTCTTGAATCCAGCAAAGCGACATCCTGAGGCGTGGTAACAATAATAGCGCCGGCCAGATCTTTTATCAGCTGACATATGGACATCGGCTCATCGCCCGTTCCCGGCGGAGCATCAACAATCAGATAATCCAGCTCGCCCCAGTGCACGTCGGCGAGGAATTGTCTCAACACCCCCATCTTCAGCGGGCCCCTCCATATCACGGGAGAATCCGCATGCTCGAGAAAAGAAGCCATTGACACAGCGCAGAGCCCCGAATTAACCCTGTGCGGAATGATGCCTTTCGGGGAAGCATCCAGCGCCTCCCCTTCAAAACCGAGAAGTTTTGCCACCGACGGGCCGTGTATATCAGCGTCCAAAAGCCCCACTTTTTTTCCTTTTTTGCTGAGCGCAAACGCCATGCTCGCGGCAACGGAACTCTTTCCCACACCGCCCTTGTTGCTAAGCACAAGGATTTTCTTTTTTATCCGGTCCATGTTCGTCTTTATGCGCTCATCCGATTCTTTTAACTTATCCATTTTTTCTGTGTTTTCCATTTTTTTTATCCCCTTTGAAAACTCTCAATCCGCACTTTGGCCGCCTGAAAATATCCTGCGGTAAAACGCAAACTCCTTGCTCAGCGAGTCAACATTGCTTTTCTTAGACCTGAAACCGTGAGCTTCGCCTTCATATTCGACATATTCATAGCTGATCCCCCTGTCTTTTAATAATGAGGCAACCTCTCTGGAGCAATCGGGAGTAACGATCTTATCGTCGCTGCCCTGAAAAATAATCATGGGAGAAATCAATTTGTCAAGGTGATTTACGGGCGACCGTTCTTTATACACCTCTTTGCCTGCGGTAAAAATTTCCCCCACCAGGTTATCAATATAACGTGACTCGAATTTATGGGTACCCTCTCTTAGAGTGACCAGATTGCCTATGCCATAGTAACTGGCGCCGGCTTTGATCAGCTGGGGATACTCGGTCATTACTCTCTGCACCATATACCCGCCCGCGCTTCCGCCTCTTATCGCTACCATGGAAGGATTGATCTTTTTTTCCTTTATAAGATATTTCACAGCATCCGCCACATCAGAAGTGTCTTTTAACCCCCAGTGTGAAAGCAGCTCATCTCTGTATTTTCTTCCGTAACCCGTGCTGCCTCTGTAATTAACATCCGCCACCGCAAATCCCGCCGAAGTCCAAAACTGTAAAACAGCCGAAAAAGAGCTGTCTGTTCTTGACGTAGGCCCTCCGTGCGCCATAACAAGCAGGGGCGGTTTGTCGCCGGCGGGCGCGATATACCTGCTGTTTTCCGGGGAATAAAAAAAAGCATGCGCTTTTTTGCCGTCGCCAGTGGTGTAATCAATTATTTCCGGGACTGAAATATCCCGCTCTTCCATCTCAAATTCCGAACTTTTTCTGATAATATTCAGGCTGTCCGAACCGGAATTTATATCCAAAGAACAAACAGATGTTTTCTCCGCGCTGCCGGAGCCGATGAAAAAGACTGTGCTGTCTTTACCCGTATTTACGCATCTGCAGGAAGCTAAATCTTTCTTTACCGGGACAACGGTTTTATCTTCAGGATTTATTATAACCAGATATTCCTTTTCATCTTTAAGCATTCTTGCTGCGATTCTGCCGTCTGAAAGAAAATCATAACCGCTCTGCCCGAAAACCCAGTGAGGTTCCCCGAACTCAGCCAGCTCGGAAGTGATTCTCTGTATTTCTCCGCTGTAACGGTATATGTTCCACCAGTTTTCAAAATTGCCGGGATCACCGCCTTTTTTATCCATGATATAATACAAAGCGTTTTTTTTACCGAATTTCGGAAAGCACACAGATTTGCCCTTTCCCCCGTCAATTTTTTTTATTTCATGCAAAGAGCCGTTTTGAAAAGTACCGAGCATTAATTCCGTGCTGTCCCAGGGCATGTTGGGATGATCCCACTGGAGCCAGGCTATTTTATCACCGTCCTGAGAAAAAACACAGTCAGCGTAAAAATCACTGCCTTCCGCAATGATCGCAGGCTCCGAACTTCCTTCACGGCTCAGGTCCAGGACACCTATAAAATTTTTGTTCTCTCTGTCTTCGTATTCCTTCTCATACACAAAAAGAAGCCGTTTGCCTCCGGGGGCAAACGTTAGGGATGCATATTTCCCAAGAGAACCATCGCTGTTTTTTGCCGGAGTGACCGCGACCGGCAAAGGAGAGTTCACGTGCTGCTTATAAATTCTCTGATCTTTGAAATTGACAAAATAAATCATATCTCCGTAAACAGCATAAGAACCGCCGCCATATTCATGCACCCTTGTTCTTGCGTTAAATCCCCGGGGGGTAACATCAGAGATCTTTCCGTTCTTATCCGCCCGGACAATCACATACCTCCCCCCTTCGGAAGGCCTCATTTCTATCCAGTACACATCCCGGCCGTCAGTGTGTATTTCGTTTAAACCAAGCACATCGGAAAAAACCTGTTCGGGGGAAACCGCGGGCCGCCATTCTGTGTAAGGTCTCTGGTCACTCATTTTTCTGTTCCGCTTTATCAGTAACAAAAAGAAGGGGGAATGCTATATCACTTATACAGCACGGGAGCCACACCGCGACAGCCAGAAAAAAGAAAATCGCCACATACGAAACCCAATTTAAAGACAGTCCGGCGGCCGTCATAATATGGAACAGGGAGGCCCATGTGCTCAAAAGAACATGTCCTGCATGAGGAAATTTTGTTGACGGCCTGAAATAAGCTATTGCTACTCCGGCTATCGCCAGAGGGTTGACCAGCCACCATTTTTCTATGAACCCCAGGTGTATCTCGCGGTTGGGCATATCAAGCAGAACCTCGCCAAGATACGGAATGATTGAATCGCTTATCGTCGCTATGCCCACCGAACCCGCATAACCCACTAACAGCAATATCCATACACTGCATTTCCTTTTATCCACATTGCATTTATGAAATTCATACATTGAAGCGGTAACAAGGGCGCTTAACACAACATGGATCGGATGGAACACATAGAAGATATTGAGCGACGCTTCAGCCGGTATACGGCTCGAAACAGCCATGATCAAAATCCCCGTCAGCGCTCCGAAAAAAGTAAACGGTATGTGTTTTTTCAACTCACCTGAAATTTGTTCAAATTTAAACATCTTTACTCCACTCCTCTAATAACTTTACACAGCAGCCTCGTCACTTAATATGCTGTTCCTTTTAACTCTTCTGCATATTTTTGAGATGAGAACGCCGCTACCGCGCCATCTCCGCAAGCGGTTACCACCTGCCTTAACAGCTTTTTCCTGCAATCCCCGCAGGCGAATACTCCTTCACGGGATGTCTTCATTTCATCATCTGTGATAACATATCCCCTTTCATCCAGTTCAACCAACCCGCCGAGAAAATCCGTATTCGGGATAAGACCGACAAAAACAAATATTCCCTGACAGGAGATTTCACTTTCTTTTCCGGTTTTTACATTTTTTATTTTAACAGCCTCCACCTGCTGATTTCCCAGAATCTGCAATGGTATTGAATCCCATACAAATTCTATTTTATCGTTTGCCTGGGCTCTTTCCTGCAAAACTTTTGCCGCCCTCAAGCGGTTCCTGCGATGGATTAAAATAACTTTTTTCCCGAATCTGGTTAAAAACAGCGCCTCTTCTACGGCTGTATCCCCTCCACCGACCACAACAATATCCTTATCCCTGAAAAACGCGCCATCGCAGGTAGCGCAATAAGAGACCCCCTTTCCCCTGAATTCATCTTCACCTGGTATGTCCAATTTTTTAGGTTTTGCGCCGGTCGCGATAATCACGGATAAAGCTTCGCGTTTCTTTTGATTGGTCGCCGCTTCCCACGATTTTAAATTCTTTTTTATTTCCTTAACTTTTCCGTAGTCAATTACCAAACCGAATTTTTCCGCCTGTTCTTTAAGCTTTTCCGTTAATTCGTTCCCTTTAATTCCGGAAGGAAATCCCGGGTAATTCTCAATCTCGTCGGTTAAAACAGCCTGCCCTCCTAAACCAACTTCTTCAATCAGAAGAGTTTTCATTCTTGCTCTCGCAAGATAAAGCCCGCAAGCCAAACCGGCAGGGCCGCCGCCGATAATGATTACATCATATTGATCCATCGTCCATTTCCCCCTTTCCCTGAAATTCAATCACCTTTCTCACACGGATACGGCTGTTCTTTCCCGCCGAAATACACATTTCTGCCGATTGAACCTTTGTGTCTCATCAACCTCAGCGAATTCCGGGAGGATACCTCCCTATTCTATCAGAAGATAGTCAGCCCCCTCGTATTTTAACTCGGGGCAGGTCTGTCCGGTCTCATTTATAGGCATTGATTTTTGCCTCAAGCGTTGCCTCGGGCATTGCCCCGACGACACTGCCGGCTTTCTCGCCGTTTTTGAAAACAAGCAGCGTCGGTATCGACATTATTCCGTACCTCCCCGAAATCATGCGGTTCTCATCAACGTTGAGCTTTCCAAAGACTATTTCGCCTTTCCTTTTCTTTGCGAGTGATTCTACGATTGGATGAACCATGCGGCACGGCCCGCACCACTCCGCCCAGCAGTCAATAACGATAAAAGGATATTTTTTAACGGCTTTATCAAAATTCCCGTCCGTTAAAACAACCGGATAACCGGGATTGTCTTCAAGCTTCTCCCTCCTTTTCGCTTCTTTCTCTTCTGCGGCGAGAATTTCGTCCGCTTTTGATGAACCGTGTTTCAAAACAAGATTCACCATTTTATCTTCCGCGAGAAAACCCGCGTAAGACAGATTCTTGTCCCCGTTGATAACAACACACGGCGCTGAAGTTACACCGAGACCGCCCGCTATATCCGGGGATTGGGAAATCTCCACAATCCGGGTCTTCACCCTGCCGCCGGTTTCAACGGCTATTTTGCAGGCAGCCAAAGACATCTGCACATCATGGGAAGACTCCGCTGCCACAAAAACATCCAGAGAGACATCTCTGTCAATGTTCTTCAATTTATCTTTATCACCTGCGCCCAAACCCGAAACTCCGGCTCCAACAGAGGAAATCACCTCTATCAGCACCCCGGACTGATATGAAACCGGCGCTCCGGCGAATTCGACCAGCGCCGAACTGTTTTTCACAATCACCGTCGGTGAAACGCTCAAAGCGAGATTTTTCGCTTCCTCATCCGCGAGAGACAAAAAAACAGGCTTGATTTTTCCGCTGATTCCTGAAAGTTCTTTGACAAGATTTTCACCAAAACGCGCATACTCGATATTTTCCCCCGCAAGCAGCACATTCCTTGAAAAAACCTTGACTTCAACGTCCTTCTTTAAATCTTTTTCGAATTTATCCCGCAGGATTCCCTCGGATTTTTTGTCAATCAGCATTTTTTCACCTCTTTTATTTAAAACTTCCCAGCACCGGTTTCAGAGAACCGGTGCTCTCAACCGCTTTTAAAACTTTTTTCACAAGCTTCGGATTCCGCAAAAAATAGCACTTCATTTTTCCCGACTGGTCGTAATCCACAATACCACTCATCCTCAAAACCAGAAGGTGCTGCGAAATGTTCGGCTGCCTCGCGTTAAGAAGCTCCTTTATTTCGGTAACGCATTTTTTATCATCAAGCAGCTCCTCTATTATCATTAACCTCACAGGATGAGAGAAAACCTTGAAAAACTCTGAAATTTTTCTTCTGTTTATTTTTTTCACGCGAAGCCTCCTTTACTCTCCCGTATCTTTATCACATTTTGCCACACCGCATTTCATATTCTTATATTTGAATATGATTATACGGTAATCCGCATTTTTTGTCAAGCCTGTTCTACAATCAAAGTTTTGTCATTAAAAGTATTGAGGCAAGAGTGACGGGCGGCGTACCGCCTTTGCCGCCGCAGTTACGCAGACGCTAATCTCTGTCTAACTCAAAACGTACGGTCTGAATGCACCAGGCAGCCACTGGCATATTCATAATTTTCGCGGGCTCAAAACGCCATCTTCTCACTGCGCGGGACGCCGAGCGGCCGAATTCATAAAAACCGCCGTTGTCCTGAATTTTTACCATCGCCACCCTCCCCTCGCGGTCAATCAATATCTTTAAAACCGCAACACCCTCTATGCCTTTGTTTGAAGCGAGATCGGGATAGTCCGGTTTTACATATTTTTTCAGCTTTGGGAAACAGTCCACTTCGCTCAAGTCATAAGTGACCATAGGAGCAATTAAATCGACTTCACCGGCAAAAGCGTTCGGGTCTAATTCAAAGGCGATTCTCCTTCGTAGTTCGGTCTTAATTTTCTTTTTCGGTTTCAGCAGGGGCTTTGCTTTATTTTTTTTTCGCTGTTTCTCGGGTTTTGTCTTTTTCCGCTTAGGAGAGATGAAATCAATCTGGATCGCCTTGATTTGAGAGACAGGCTTGTGAAAACAATAATGCATAAGAGGCAGGAATGAAAAAATAATAATATTTATCCCCACAGAAAAAGCCGCGCTTTTGTAAGTCATTCCTCTTTTAACGCGGCAAGGGACAAATTATCGGCCCCCGCCGATTTGCACTCGTCCATCACTTCAATTATTCTGCCTGTTAAAGAAACCTTATCCGCAATGATGATAACAGAACTGTCATGACTCTCATCCAGAGAGTCTTTTATAATTCTGCCAAGCGTTTCCAGATCAACCCGCCTGTCATTGATATGAATATCTCCATCCCTCGTCACAGCGACAAGAATGCTTTCTTTTGAAAGGAAAGACGCGGTTTTCGCTTTCGGTTTGCGCACAACAACTCCCGTTTCGCGCGAAAAAGTCGTGGTCACCACAAAAAAAATCAAAAGAAGAAAGACCATATCAACAAGCGGCGAAATATTTATATCCGGCGTTTTCCTTATTCCTTTAAACGAAAATCTGGACATGTTATTCATTTTTTCCCTCCGAAATAAAATTTATTATCTTCATCAGACTTTTTTCCAGGCCGTTCATAATATCATCCGTTTTTCCGGTAAGATAACTGTGAAAAAAAAGTATGGGAATCGCCACAAACAAGCCCGCCTGCGTGCTGAGAAGCGCTTCGGAAATTCCTTTCGCGAGCAGCTGGGGGTCTCCGGCGCCGTGCAGTTTTATTACGCTGAAAACAGAGATCATTCCGCCGACAGTTCCCAGCAGGCCCAAAAGCGGCGCGATCTGCCCCAAAACCGCTATTGAGGAAAGATTTTTTTCCAGAGAAGGATATCGTTCATGAAATATCTGGCTCATTCTATTCAGCAGCTTTTGTTTGTCACCGCTGCCGCTCCTCAGAATCGTTAGAGCGGCGGACGGTATTATTTTTCCGCTTGAGAGGCACAAATCCTGCGCCTGTTTCTTTTTTTTGTTCCTGAGCAGACAAATAATGTCATCACTGAACTTGCCGGCATTTGTGTTTTCTTTTAAGAGCAGAAAATATTTTTCAATTATCAGAGTCCACGCAATTAAAGAAACAGCCGCCATCGGAAGCATCACAGGCCCACCGGAAATCAAGGTGTCTAAAACAAACTTAAACATTTGGCTCTTCTTCCAATTATCCGCTCTTTAATCCGGCAGCGAATTTATCAGCTTCACCGCATTTTTTTCCATATCGGAAGCGATCTTATCCGCACTGCCCGAAAGATAACTGTGCAGCAGAAGCGCGGGAATCGCAACGATAAGGCCGAACTCTGTGGTAATCATCGCTTCCGAAATGCCGCCCGCCAAAAGACGCGGATCACCTCCGCCGTGATATGTTATCACCTGAAAAGTACTTATCATCCCGCTGACGGTTCCCAAAAGGCCCATGAGGGGGGCGACGCCCGCAAGAACGGCGATGGCCGAAAGATGGCTGCTCAGCCTCGGAATCTCTTCCAGATGCTGTTGATGAAGCATCTCCTCCATAACTTTTTTTCCCTCCTGGCGTTTGCGCAAAGCAATCGCCAGCATCCTCGCCACGGGCCCGGGAGTCTCACCGCACAATTTCTCCGCATCATGCCCCAGGCCCTTGTTCCACAGGCTCACAACTCTGTCCATGAGAACATCGGCATCAATGTTTTCATTTCTGAAAAAGACTATTCTTTCGCCTGTCATAATAATTACGGCCAAAGCAACAAGAACGATGGCTATCATCACCGGGCCGCCCGAAACAAACCACGACCACAATCCGCCGCTTTTGGCTTTTGCGGACGCGCCTGTTCCGCCGGTAACATCCACGGGAAGCGGCACAATATTTCCGCCACCCTTAATTTCCATGAATATTTTTTCAATTTTTTTCTTTTCTGCTCTTTTTTGAATTTCACGCCAGCGGTATTCGCATTTTCCTTTTCTCACTCTTTTTGTCAGAAGGCCTAAAACCCCGGACGTGGATTTATAGACGGCAAAAATTCCGCCCGCCCTAAAAATCTCCGCTTCTTTCCCGTCAGCCTCCCCTCTCCGGAAATCGCACTTTTTCCACAAAAGAAGCTCTTCCTCCAGAAAGCTGAAAAAAGCAGACTGGCCTTCAACTGAATTTAATTTTAACAGCCTTTCGTTTTTTTTATGAGGAAAGCCGTTTTTTATTTTTTCTTCCACTTCGCCGATACGCGCTTTTAAACATTCCTCAATTTCTTTCCTGCCGGTTTTCAGAACATTCAAATCGCCGTCAATTTTCTTTTTTTCTTCTTCAAGATTGCTTAAAATCTCTTCCTGTTCTATTTCATCCACCCTCATTTCCTGAAGTTTGTCTTCCGTGGAATAAACTTTCATCTCTAAAGATTTCAGTTTATTATAACCCGCGATTTTGTCGTTTACTCTAAGAATCCTTTCTTTCCTCAATGCTTCTTTCAGCTCATTCAGCTCATTCAATTCATCGCTGCTGTTTCCCCACAGAGGAGCACCGGCGAAAATCATTGCAGAAACAAAAATTTTAATCTTTTTTAACCACAAATACCGCAAACGCTTCATCTTGCCTCCGGATTGATCTCAACGGGAAATTCAAAAAGCTTTGGAATCCTTTTCCCCTCCATTGTCTCAAGCGCTTTTCTTATGCTTGAACAAACATGCCTGCCGGGATTTTTCATCCAGCCGCCGCCCAGCCATATCCCCGACTCCGCGCCGTCATTTGTCCGGTACGCGAAGACAATATTCCCCGCTCTCAGAAATTTTGCTTTCTCTATTTCGCCTTTTTCCGTTTCCACTTCGGCGGAATAAATCTCGCTTGTAAAACCCTGCTCAATTTCCTGAATGTAGTAATGACTTAATTCCCGGAAAAGCTCAGCCAAATCAGTTTCGCTGTTTTTTGTTCTTTCGCCAAAAACGTTCAATTTTTTGTTTTTATCTTCATAATCCCTGAAAGCCGGGTTTAAAAGTTTCTTTAAGTTTTCCGAATAACGGACAAAAACAGTTCTCTGCCGCGAAAAAAAAGAATCAGCATTTCTTTTTTTTGCGGTGAAAATCCCTATATCCTTTTTCGCGCTTTTTATCAGTTTTTTTGTCTTCTCACTTTTTGTCTCAAGGCGCTTTATTTTGCCTTCAAGCATTTCAATTCTGTCCGTTAAACTTTTTTGAGCGCTTTCCGACTGTTTTTTTTCTTTTTCATGAAGAGCCTGCTCTTCCCTCAGAAGCTTCTCCGTTTTTTCTATTTTTTCAGTGAATTTTCCCGCCCTTGCCGCCGACAAGAACGGGCCCTGCAAAAAAACAGCCGAAACGGCAATGATCACTAACCCTGTTTTAATCATAAAAATCACCTCACTCGCGGAGGCTCTGAACTTCCAGAGCCTCCGCAAAAACATTACCCCTCAAAACTTCACTTCCATTCCGCCGTAAACGGTTCTTCCCGTGTAAGGAGCCCACATAAAAGCGGCGTCAGCCGGCCTTTTGTCGTCCTGAATATAGTCAAACAGATTCTTCGCTCCGACAGACAAAGTCACGTCCCGGCCGACTTCTCTGGAAACTTTGACATTGTTGACCATAAACGCGTCCGTGTGCTTGATTATTTCCGCGCCTTCTTCTTCGGCATAATCAATGTACATGCTTCCCGTGTAATTAAGATCCCACACAAAGTTCCATTTCTCCGGCCTGTAAGCGAGTTTCAATCCTGCCGTCATTTCGGGCACTCTTGATATGAACTTACTGTCATCATAATACTTACCGCCCGCGAATCCTTCCCAGTCCTCTCTCTTATCCTTATACTGTGCGTCGGTGTAGGTCAAATTGCAGTCTACGTCGAAATCATCCGCCGCTTTTAATTTTAACCCCGCTTCAACACCCTGCGAATAAGCGTTTCCGAGATTTGTCCACTCGTAATCATAACCGAGAGCGCCGGCGGCCGCGCCGGCATCGGCGAAATCAATTTTCTTTGTGAGGTTCGTTCTGAAAAAATTCAGCCCTATGCTGTATTTTTCAAAAAAGCGGTCAATCCCAAAATTAAAGCTGACCGATTTTTCCGGCTTTAAACCGGAACCTTTGTAAACCCTCGGCGAGCCGCTGCAAAGATGCAGATCCTCGCTGAAACCGTAGGGAACCCTGAAACCCGTCCCCAGGCTTGTTCTCAGAACAAGATCTTCACTTGCTTCATATTTCAAGGCTATACGCGGATTGACAGAGCTTTCGTCATACTTTATTTTAACGTCGCTTGAGGCAATACTCGCGCTTCCCATAAAAGTGTCTTCCGAACTGTGTTTGTCATACCGCACTCCGGTAACAATTTCCAGTTTATCCGTGGCCTTAAACTCGTTTTGAATATACAAACCGATTTCTGCGGCGCTTTTTTCGCTTTCATTTTTATAGCCCGTGCTTGAGGCCATATTCACATACATACCGCTTTCCTCAAGAAGATTATTGCTGTACTGAATTCCTGTCAGAAGCTTATTTTTTTCTCCGAGAGGCTGCACATAACTCAAATCCATCACATAAAGATCTTCGTCGGCAATATAAGGATTGAGTTCGTTTGATGGAGGGTACGCTCCGCCGTGAGTGTCTTTATAATCTCCCACAAAGGTGTCGTTTGTCGCGTTCCTGTTGTGAGCGCTCATAGCAAAATTTACTCCTAACTTACTACTACCGTAAAAATCTTTCTCCCATCCGAGATTCAGCTCCTGCCTTTTCGTCGCTATATGCTCCGAACCTTCCGCAAAAGGATTTTCAAAAACTCCGTCGCCTTCTCCTCCTTTTCTGATTTCATTACTTGTTCTTCCCGTGAAAGTGAGTTTGTCATCACCCGTAACGTCATAGAAACTCACTCTTGCCCCCATGTTCGTGTTGTCTCGTCTGACGGCATCCGTGAATCTTGTCCCCGCATCTATCTGCGCCTTGCTCTCGTCTTTCACGAATATCTCGTCTCTTTTGCTCTTCTGCGCGGTAATCATAATATCCTTTTTATCCCCCGCGATCGAACCGCTGAAAGAATAGAGATTCATACCGTGCTCACCCCATTCTGTTTTTAAACTAAAATCAGGTTTTGCAGAGGGCTTTTTTGTCAGAATGTTGATCACGCCCGAAATTGCCGACGAGCCGTAAAGAGCAGAACCCGCGCCCTTTACAATTTCAATTCTCTCAATGTTTGAGGCGGGAATCTGGTCAAGGCCGTAAACGCCTGCCAGGCCCGAAAAAATGGGCTGGCCGTCAATCAAAACCTGAACGTGCCCGGCGTTCAAACCCTGCATTCTCACAACAGAAAAATTACAGTATGAACACTGCTGTTCAACCCTTATTCCGGGAACACCTTCTAAAATTTCATAAAGGTTCACTGCCCCCTTATCCTCTATTTCCCGCGATGTGATAATTTCGGTGCGCACGGGAACATCTTTTAAGCGCCTCTCCGTCTTTGTCCCCGTGATTACCACGTCTTCAAGCTCTAACGCCTCCTGCGCCTGCACCCTCATCACCAACCCCACCGTCAAAAATCCGGCCAACGCCGCTGCTTTTTTTACTTTTCCAAACATTTTCTTCCTCCTTATTGTTAGTTTTGACTAACTTTCAAAATAAAAAAAATTACTTTTTTAATTTTTCCTTTATTCTTTCATCACATTCTTTTGAGCGTTTTCCTGTTTTATAAAAGTATTTAAAACTCTTAAGCCAGTCAGGGCCTTCTTTATGCGGGTAACTTTCCACAAAATCAATAAAAGACACTAAACGCTCCAGCGTTTTAGAACTAATATCATGTTCCATTTTACAGGCGTCTTCTTCCGCGCGAGAAAGGGGAACACCCAGTATTTCATTAAAAAATTTGGTCAGCATCCTGTGACTGCGCCAAATTTTTTTACCCGCCTTTCTTCCTTTCTCCGTTAATTCGACATAACCGTAATTTTCGTGATTTATCAAACCAGCATCACTCATAACGTGCAGTGCCTGATGAACGCTCGGCATACTCACTTCTAACTTCGCGCTTACGTCTTTAACCCTTACCGTGCCGCTGCTCTGATTCAAAACATATATGGACTCCAAATAATCCTCAATGCTTGAACTCAATTTTTTTACTGTCTTTTGTTTCATATTAGCCTTTACTAACTTTATTAGTTATTACTAACATTCTATCATATTGTTTTTTTCTGTCAAGAAGCAAAAGGTAAAACAGGAACAGTCTTGTTATTCCGTCCGCTAAAGTCAGGATTCAAAAATATC
This sequence comes from Elusimicrobiota bacterium, assembly GCA_034660675.1. Taxonomy (GTDB): domain Bacteria; phylum CG03; class CG03; order CG03; family CG03; genus CG03. The sequence goes on along the minus strand of JAYEJT010000019.1, from coordinate 6,924 downwards.
TTTCAAAAGTTTTTTGTGACTGGCAAAAGTTATGTCGGGCACATTTTTGTATTCAACAAATTCAGCCTCGCTGACTTCCTCATTGAGTTTCAGCTCCTCGGTCAAAGCCTTCACCTCATAGCCAACGACAAGCAGAGAGCCGTGCACCCTGCTGTTAAAACTGTATATGCCTCCCAATCTCACAATCCCGCCCTTTATTCCCGTCTCCTCCATTAGCTCTCTGAGACAGGCGTCCGCGGGGTGTTCATTGTATTCAACAAAACCGCCCGGCAAAGACCACTGGCCGGCGGCAGGCTCAAAGGCACGGCGCGTGATGAGCACTTCCCTGCGCGGATTGAGCACAGCGGCAACAGCCACGGGAACGGGATTCTGATAATTTATCCAGCCGCAGCCGGGACAGACAAGACGGGTTGCCCCGTCTATGTCTTTAACTTCCAGAAGAACACGGCACATGGGACAGAATTTAAAAACAGCTTTTTTGTCAATCATAATTCCCTCCAGAGGCGGATTTCGCGTTGCTCAATCTCTCCCCGAATATCTTCGTCCCTATCCTCACAAGGTTGGCCCCCTCTTCCGCCGCCGCGATGTAAGAAGAAGTCATCCCCATTGAAAGATATTTCATATCCACGCCTTCCAATTTCTGTTTTTTTATTTTCTCAAACAGCTGTTTCATCCTTTTGAAATAAGGCCTCATTTTTTCACCGCTTGCCGTGCGGGGACCCATTGTCATAAAACCCTCAACCCTTATATTTTTGTACACCCGCAGGGTCTTTACAAAATCAAAAGCTTCGTCGAAAGACACGCCCGTTTTTGCGTCTTCTTCCGCAATATTCACCTCAACAAGAACCGGCATAACTTTTCCTATGGCAGAACATCTCTTGTCTATCTCTTTGGCCAGACGCACCGAATCCAGCGTTTCTATCATGTCAATTTTGTCAACTATCTGCCTGACCTTGTTCCTTTGAAGATGCCCTATAAAATGCCACAAGACCGGTTCCTTCACAGAATCGTAAACTCTGAGCAGATCCTGAACATAATTTTCTCCCATTATCCTCACCCCCGCCGCGGCCGCTTCAGATATCTCCGGGGCAGAACGCGTCTTGGCCGCGGCGACAAGCGTGACCCTTTCGGGCAATTCCGCAAGCAGAGCTTTCACATTATCCTTTATCATTTTTCTTCTCCCTGTAATCTTTGATTGCCGCCTTTGCCGTGTTAACAGCCAGAAGCGCGCAATGGCGACTGTCCGAAGGAAACCTTCCCATCTTTTTTAAAATATCATCTTTTTTGATTTTCAAGGCCGAAACGATACTTTTTCCCGTCAGAATATCCGCCACCATCTCCCCGCAGGCAACAGAAGACTCGCAGCCATCAGTGGTGAAAGTTATTTTTTTTATTTTCCCGAGACAGACTTTTATATAGAATTCCATTGTGTCGCCGCAGGGCCCGGTAATGCGGCCGAAGCCATCCGGCTTATCCGCGGCGCCATAATTTTTTCTCATCATAAAACATCTCAGCGCCGTTTCAGAATATTTTTTCAGCCATCCGGCGATGACCATGCTTCTGAGCTCTTCAAAATTATCTATATTGCTCCCGACAACGCCCATATTCACAAGAGCCGTTTCCGCCCATGAGTCCAGGGCTTTTTGAAAAGCCGCATCTCTTTTTTTTACACTCATTGCTCTATTTGTTTTTGATTTTTTCCTATAGATCCAGTATGTTTCTGAATCATAACTCCATCACTCTCCGCGAGGCAAAATCAATGAAATCTTCTCCCCATTCCTTTCTGAACATTTCCATGGCCGCATCTCCCGTGCAGTGGCAGAGACCCGATTTCTTCACGCCCTCCGCCCTCAAATCGTCCATAGCTTTTTTTATTTCATTATCCTGCGACTTGTAAAAATGGGCGCCTCCAAAAACCGCATAAACGGCTTCTCCTGATATTTCAGCAACATGGCGAACCATGTTAACCACCCCCGGATGGGCGCAGCCGCAAATCAGCACAGGGCCTTTTTCCGAGGAAAGAATGATTCCTATTTCATCAGGACCGGTGAGCCCCTTAAGCTCATCTGTCGTTGTTACGCCTTCCGCGATTTTCAGCGATTTCGACACCCTCTTTACGGGAGCCGGGCAAAAAGAAACACTTTTCTCAAAACCGGAATTAAATGACGACGCAATAAAAATATCAGCCTTCCCATTACTTTTAAGAAAATCTTCCAGACCACCGGTGTGATCCCAATGGTCATGGGACAGGATCACCGTGTCTATGCTGGAAGGAGAAACTTCCAGCGCCTTCAGATTCCCCAGAAATTTTTGGCCGTTATCGCCCGTATCAAATAAAATCCTGCGCCCGGAGATCTCTATGAGGCAGGAAAAACCCCAACCTGATTCAAAGCCGGGAGCTTTCAGCCTGTTGTCATAAACGAGACTTATTTTCATATCCGCGCAGCTCAGAGCTTCTTCAAAGCGTCCTGAGCAGCGATGACCAGATGATATTTTGTCGGAGGAGAAGTGAGATGGGGATGCGTGGCCATCTGAAAAGTTTCCAGCTCTCTGGCCGTGAAATGTTTCTGAATCGCCATCGCTATTATGTTTATAATCTCGCCGGCGGAAAAACCGCCGGACACCTGTCCACCGATGAGAATCCCCGAACTTCTTGAAAAAATCATTTTTAGTTTTATCTTTGAACACCCGGGCATTTTGCCCGGATGTTTGTCCGTCACTTCGGCGCAGCCCGTCACAATGTCAAAATTCCCTTTTTCCGCGGCGCCCTCTGTCAAACCGGCGGCGCCCATGACCAGACCGCCCACATAGGTGGAAAAAGCCCCTATCGTGCCCTGAATCTGACGGACAGCCCTGAGTTTAAAAAGATTGGCTCCGGCTATTCTGGCCTCGGCCGTCGCAACCGATGCGAGCATAACCGGCGCGTTTTTTCTCGTGAAAAAATCCCTCTTTCCCGCGCAGTCTCCGACGGCAAAAACAGACGGATCCGAAGACCTCATGTATTCGTCTGTCCATATGCCTTTGCCCCGGCCCAGATCTATGCCCGCATCCAACGCGAGGTCCGTGTTGGGAACGCCCCCTATGCCGCAAACAACGGCATCGGTGTCAAGAACGCTTCCGTCGGAAAGTTCTGTTTGCGAAACAGCGCCTTCACCGGTGAATTTTTTCACCTTAGACCCCGTCATCACCTTAACGCCCTTGTTCTCCAGTTTTTCGCGTGCGAGATCGCCGAACTCCGCGTCAAAAGAGGAAGACAAAAGATGATCCATCATTTCAACGAGATAAATATTCCTTTCGCCCGGAAGAGCGGCGAGCTCGTCGGCGAATTCAACACCTATAAAACCGCCGCCCAGCACCACTATATTTTTCGCTTTTTTAAGCTTATCCGCCATGGAAGAAAGATAATTGAAATTCTTCTTCACCGCAAAGACATTTCCAAGATCAATTCCGGAGACAGGGGGTATCAGCGGTTTTGAACCCGTGGCCAGCACCAGCTTGTCATAAAAATATTCATCGCCCGACTCCGCCAGCGCTTTTTTCTCTGCCCTGTTTATGGACAGAACCTTATCCGTTTTTATTTCTATGCCCGCTTTGCCGAGAGGTTCCAGCGACATCATATTATCCTCCGGTTTTGGCAGACTTGACAGCATGTAAGGTATGCCGCAGGGTATAACGCTCTTATCCTGCTCCCCGAGAATCATGATTTTTTTGCCGGAATAATATTTCTTTGCCGTTCCCGCGATAACCGCCCCCGCGGGCCCTCCTCCTATGATCAAAACATCCGTTGAAATTTTCATAACAAACCTCCCCCTTTCGGCCAAACAACATCATCAACAGCGGTCAGAGCGAGCCGCGCTTTTAGAGCGCAGACAGGTTCCGCACCCTCGCACTTAAGGCCCTTTAACGCCTTCCTGGTCAAATCCATATTAGCTTTGATCTTTTTCAAACCACAGCCGTTGAGAAAAGACAGTCCTCCGCAAAGCGCCGCAGAAGCTTTTCCGGCAAGACCGCACTCATCAGATATTCTTCCTTCCCCGTAGGTGAGATAAATCTGGGACAGCACCGCAAACAGAGCGGCCGGCAGTATCTTCCTGCCGCGTTTTTTATAAAGCGCATAAAACGGGATACCTATAAAAAGACCCTGATTTCCCGAACCTGTTAAAGTTATAACTTTTATCGACGCCCCCTCCATCCTTTTTTTCACAAGACCCGCCACAGCCTCAAAAACATCCGTATGTCCGTATCTGTCGTACAATTTTCCCTGCTCTTTGATAAATTTCTCCACAAAAGCTTCCGCGTCTTTCGGCCTTTTTGAAACAATAAAAGCAATCTCATTCAAATCCCTGATCCGGCGAATGGAAAGCTTTTTTTCCTGCGGAAGTTTTTTGCCGCTGAAATAAAGACCCGTTATGTTGTCGTGGCTGTCCTTGACAGTGACCCGGGCCGTTTTTTTTGACGAGGATATCTTCGCGTCAACAGAAACACCGTCTGTGTTTTTCACCGAAACCTTCAGCCAGTTTTTTCTTTTAAGCAGAACCTTTATTTTCTTTTTCTCCGCAGCCCCTATTCCCGCAAAAGGATTAAAATCCCCCGCTTTGGTAAAAATTCCGCAGGCAGCCGCGGCCTCAAGGCCCTTCAGTTTTATAACCGGCACTTTCACCGTTGAAATGTTTCTCGCCACATCGCGCGAAACCGTAACATCCGCTTTAAAATCACGGGACAAAGCCCGGGGCGAAGAATTATCCTTAAACAGTTTTACGGCGCGGGCAAAAGCAAAAGCCACGCTCGCCGGCTCCGTACAGCCCACCACTTCCTTTATCTCGCTTTCCAACAGCGTTTTCACACTTTCCAAAGATGTCATTTTATTTTTCTCCTTTAAATAATGTTAGCATTTTTTTTCCTTTCAGCTGCCTGTAAGACGCTCCCTGCCCCAGATAAGACATCAGAACATCAGTATCCGATACAAAAGTGCCGCTGACAGCATCAAGGCCAAATTCAAAAAGAATACTTGTCAACGGGGTTGACGGTCCCAAAAGCAGCTTATACGCGCCCGGCTTTAAATAAGACATCACCTCGGCGAAACTGTGATTGATAAGTGTCGTGGCCGATATCGCCGCCACATCAGCCTCGCCCAAAAGCTCGGCTTCCTTTTCCGGGGGGAAAACTCCCTCGGCGGGATTTCTGTCAAAAACCATCAGTTTTCCGGCAATCTTTTTAAGAGAGGCAGCAAAAGGAAAATTACCTATAACCGCAAGGGTCCTCCCTTCCGCTCGCTCTTTCAGCACATCCACAGCATTGATCTCGCTAAAATCGCTTTCCGCAGGAAAAACCACCGCCGAATTGATGGCGGCCATACCCACGGAAGCCTCCAGAATATTGTCCGAATAAACGCACTCCGCAAGCTTCCTCACCGGCATACCTTCAAGTTTTCCCGCCATGGGAATACCTCCGCAGCGCCCGGAACCGCAGGGCTCCCTCAACGCGCTGGCAAGACCGCATCGAACGCTCATAACGGCCACATCAAAAGCGCCTATAAAAACTTTTTTAACTTTTACATCCGGTAAAACCGAAATCAATTTTTCGTGAATTTCTTTCATCATTTTTTTATAAATTACCTATAAACAGCAACACCCCCATCAGGAAAATAAGAAATGAACCCGCAATTTCCATTCCCTTTCCCACTTTCCCTCTTAATTCGTTTTCTTTTATAATGTCACCGAGACCTTTTTGGGACAGCACCGCCGCAACCGCCACAGACGAAATCGTGACCGCCATGCCCAGCGACATGACCATGGCCAGAACAACACCCATAATTAAGAAATTCATTGACGCCGAGAATATGAGTATTATTGTCGCGCCCGGACATGGGATAATTCCAACCGAAAAAGCCAGAGGCAGAAGATCGCCCCGCGCTTTTTCACCGGAAATACCCGGACGCCGCCCGGATCCGCGTAAAGCCTTTATAAAAAGCACAAGGCCTATAACCGCAATGGCGGGGTAGCTGATAAATTTTACCGCGCTGCTGAAATTCTCAAAAAAACTCATATAGGAATGTTTCATAAAAAAATACAGCGACGTCACTACCACAATGGCTGAAACCGAATGGAGCACGGCCACCGTAAAAGCCGCGGCTATCCCCTTTTTTATGCTGCCCCCTTCGGAAATAAAATAAGTGAATATCAGCGTCTTGCCGTGGCCGGGGCCTATGGCGTGAATAACACCATAGGCAAAAGCGGCAAAAAAAACGAGAAACAGGGCTCCCGTGGAAGGTTCTTCTTTTATATCTCTCGTAAGTTTCGAAAGTTTTTTGTTAAGTTTTTGCTGGACAGGCGCTATCTTTGACACGATTTTTCCCGCAAAAGCAGAGCTCTTCACAAAGCTCACGACACCGCTCTTCTTTTTAGCCGCCACAAAGGGGTTGTCCGAAGCAAAAACAAAAGAAGACAGCAGAACAAAAAATAAAAGTACTTTTTTAACGTTCATCCCGCCATCCTGAATTTTATCTTTATCACTTTGGGAATTATTTCACCGAAATAATAAGCGTATTTTTTATCGGCCTCTATCGCGTATTCACAGACCACACCGCCGGATTTCTCAAAAAGAACGGGTTTTTTTTCAAAAAAAACGATATCCGTGTAATAAGTGCCGTCGTAAACAGCAAGAACCACATCCTTGTATTTTTCCGAAGAACTCAATTTAAATGGGATGAAAAATTCAAAAGCCACTGCGCCGCTTGAAAAAACCGCGGAAAAACCGCTCACTGTTTTCACATCAAAAATTTTCCCGTTCCCGGTGATACGCGTAAAATAATTGAAATTTTTCAGGTTAGAGAATGATTCTTTTTCCACTTTTCTCACTTCTTCCTTCTCCAAAAAACCGTTTTTGTTCCCGTCAAAATCCAGCATTATGGTTTCGCTGTAAAAT
>JAYEJT010000018.1:6767-24970 GCA_034660675.1 Elusimicrobiota bacterium | reverse complement strand
CGGAAAATCCACTCTCGCCTCCGCTCTCATGGGCCTGCCCGATTTCAGGCACATTGAGGGAGACATACTTTTTGAGGGAAAATCCATAAAAAATCTCGGCGCGGACAGAAGGGCGAAACTGGGAATAACCCTGGGCTGGCAGGAACCGGCTCGCTTTGAGGGCATAAGCATACGGGATTATCTTGAAGCCTCGGCAAAAGACAAAAAAAAGGAAAATCTGGAAAACGCGCTGAACGCGGTGGGACTGAATCCCAAAACTTATTTAAACAGGGACTGTGACAAAACTCTCAGCGGCGGAGAAAGAAAAAGAGTGGAAATAGCTTCCATTCTCGTCATGGAACCGAAACTCACGCTCCTCGACGAACCGGATTCGGGGATTGACGTGGAGGCGCTGGACAAAATGTTTGAGGTGATACAGGCTCTCAAAAAAAAGGGCAGCAGCGTCATACTCATAACCCACAGCCTTGAAGTCCTGAAGCAAGCCCAGAAAGCTTTTCTCATGTGCCACGGCGGAATGAGAGATTCGGGATCGGCGGATAAAATAAGCGCCTATTTCCACGACAAGTGCATGCCATGCGATCTCAAATACGCGGATGAAACGGGGATACCTTATGACAAATAAAAAAACGGCGATGGCCGAGCTTCTGGATTCAATAAACAAAAAACCGGAAGAGCTGCATGACAGCCACATCGCCCATCTTGTCGTCCACCAGAACAAAGTGCTGGGCTCGCATCTTGTGCCGGGACTGAAAATGGATGTCAAAGAAATAAAAGACGGCATAAGCGTGATAATGAAAATAGAAGACGGCGCGGTAATAGAAAACCCCGTACAGATATGTTTCGGAATGCTTCCCGAAAACGGAACACAGAAAATACTTATGGATGTCAACTGCGGAAAAAATTCAAAAATTTCCATAATCGCCCACTGCAGTTTCCCCAACGCAGTGAACATAATCCACATAATGGAAGCGAAAATAAACATAGAAGAGGGCGCCGAATACTCGTATTTTGAAAGGCATGTACACGGCGAATCCGGCGGCACAAAAGTGTACCCCAAAGCGAAGGTGAATCTGGAAAAAGGCGCCCGCTTTGCGACGGAATTCGAACTGCTGAAAGGCAGGGTCGGCCTCATTGACATAGACTATGAAACAATCTGCGGTGAAGACAGCGCCCTTGAGATGACGGCCAGAATAAGCGGCTACGGAAATGATGTTATCAGAATAAATGAAACGGGACACCTCAACGGAAAAAACTCGCGCGGCTTTCTTAATTCCCGCATAGCCGTGAGGGATTCAGCCAGAGCCGATATATACAACAAGCTCACAGCTTCCGCGGCCTTTGCGCGGGGCCATGTTGATTGCAAGGAAATCGTGCAGGACAAAGCAATAGCTTCGGCCATCCCCGTCGTGGAGGTGAGCCATCCCAATGCCCATATAACGCACGAGGCCGCGATAGGAAGCGTGGATTCCAAACAGCTCCAGACACTTATGGCAAGAGGCTTGAGCGAAAAAGAGGCCGTCGCCCTCATCATTCAGGGCCTCCTCAAGTAGTGGACACACACAGAGCGGCGGATGGTGTCCTTCTATGACAACCACTTCTGAATTAAAAGCCTTCTGGAAAACATCCAGAAAAGAACTGCTAAAAGCTCTTGAAAATTTTCGCAAGGCCGGCGAATCAGGAAACGGCGAAAAAATATTTTCAGAAATGGTCTACTGTCTGCTGACGCCCCAGTCCAAAGCCCTTCTCTGCTGGGAAGCAGTCAAAAAGCTGCGGAAAAAAAATCTTTTTTTTTCCGGCAGCGCATCCCGTGTTAAACCCTGCCTGAGAGGAGTGCGTTTCCCCAACAACAAATCGGCCTACATCACAGAGGCGCGGAAAACATTTCCCGTGGTGATAAAAAAACTTGAAACGGAAAAGAGCATTTTTAATCTCCGCGCCTTTCTTGTAAAAAACATAAAGGGCTACGGCTTCAAGGAAGCGAGTCATTTCCTGCGCAATATCGGAAAAGGTGAAAAACTTGCCATATTAGACAGGCACATCCTGCGGAATCTAAAGGATTTCGGCGTCATAAAAGAAATCCCCGCAGCTGTAAGCACAAAACTTTATCTTGAGATTGAAAAAAAATTCATGCTCTTCGCGGAATATCTGAAAATACCCCCCGCCGAGCTGGACCTGCTCCTGTGGTATAAGGAAGCCGGCAGAATTTTCAAATAAACCGGCGGCTTTACAGAAATTTGGTCAAAAACAGCTTTGTGGAAATTAAGAACAAAACCCGGCTATCTCAAATACGAATGGCTGCTGTCCTGCCGCAGAGCCGATTGACAGACATCGCGCTCAGCGCTTTTTACCCCGGCGGTTCAACCCTTTAATTTTTCAGTGCTGACAAGCTGTATATTTACTCTGCCGAGAGCGTCAAGAGCTTTATCATATTCGTCTATTTTGAATACCACAACAGCTTTATTTCCGGTTTTCTCGACCGTGGCGTACATGTATTCAACATTTATACCGTTGGCATCAAACACCTTGAGTATTTTATCCAGACCCCCGGGGCGGTCTTCGACCTCCACGGCAATAACATCTGTTTCCTTGGCTATTATGGAAGCTTTGCTCAAAATTTCCACGCACCTGGCGGGCTCATCCACCACAAGACGCAAAACGCCGAAATCCGCCGTGTCGGCCAGAGACAGAGCGCGGATATTTATTCCTCCGTCGGAGAGAACACCCGTCACCTCGGAGAGACACCCTTTTTTGTTTTCCAGAAACACCGAAATCTGTTTTATTTTCATAAACCCTCCCTCAAATATCCCTCGTGTCCACAATACGCTTCGCCTTTCCCTCGCTCCGCGGAATACTCTTGGGCTCGACGAGGCGGACCTTAGAATGTATGTTCAGCGCCCCGTAAAGCTCCGCCTCTATAAGGGATTCAAGTTTTTTGAGATTCTTTATCTCGTCCGAAAAAAGCCGGGGTGTCATCTCAACCCTCACCTCTATTCTGTCCAGCTGCCTGAGCCTGTCCACGAGTATCTGATAATGAGGCTCCACTCCTTCAAACTTAAAGAGCACCTCTTCTATCTGCGACGGGAAAACATTCACGCCCCTGATTATCAGCATGTCATCCGTCCTTCCCATTATTCTTTTCATCCTGACAGTCGTGCGGCCGCAGGCGCATTTGCCTTTCTCAAGACAGGTTATGTCCCTTGTTCTGTAACGCAGAAGCGGCGTGCCTTCTTTTGTGAGAGTCGTTAAAACGAGTTCCCCCTTTTCTCCGTCGGGAAGGACCTCTCCCGTGTCAGGATCTATGATCTCGGGGAAAAAATGATCCTCCGCGATGTGCAGGCCGTTTTTTTGGGGACATTCCTGCGCGACGCCGGGACCTATTATTTCTGTCAGACCGTATATGTCCAGCGCCATAACGCCGAGCTTGCTCTCTATCTCATCTCTCAGGCTCTCACTCCATGATTCGGCTCCGGGAATTATAAGCCTCAGGGAAAGCTTTGAAAAATCTATCCCCTGCTCCCTGCCGACCTCTGCCAGATAAAGACAATACGACGGCGTACACGTGAGAACATCCGATTGAAAATCCTGAAGAATCTGAAGCTGTCTTTTTGTGTTGCCGCCGGAAATCGGAACAACATTCGCCCCCAGCCGCCTGGCTCCGTAATGAGCGCCGAGGCCTCCGGTAAAAAGGCCGTAGCCGTAAGCGTTCTGAATGGTGTCTTTTTTCGCGGCCCCCGCCGTGACGAAAGCCCTTGCCATGACTTCCGACCATATGTCTATGTCCTTGGCCGTGTAGGCGTCAACGACGGGTTTGCCCGTCGTGCCGGAAGAGGTGTGTATTTCAAGAATGTCCTCCTTATTAACAGCCAGCATTCCGTAGGGATAAACATCCCTCATGTCGGCTTTCGTTGTAAATGGCAGACAAGAAATATCATCAACGCTTTTTATATCCTCCGGCTTTATGCCCGCTGCATTCAGCTTTTTTTTGTAGAACGGCACTTTTCCGTAAAGCTTTTTCACGAGGACTGAAAGAAGCGCGGACTGATGTTTTTTCATTTCATCCGCGGGCATCGTCTCTAATTTTTCATTCCATATCATTTTTGCACCTCTCTTTTTACGGCCTTCCCCTGAAAGAAAGCCGCCTTGTTTTTATCAGCCGTTCCGGCGGGGCAGAGTTCCTCAAAAGCTTTTTCCCAGGCGTCATCGCCGAAAGGAAGAAAAGCCGAAACAGCACCCAGCACGGCCGAATTAATGATTTTTTTCACCTTCACAATATCAAGGAGCCCCGCGGGTTCAATGACAAACAGATTTTTCACTTTTTTCTCAAGAAGCTCCCTGATATTTCCGGGATAGTTTTTTACATTCGCGGGAAGAATCCTGTTGGCCAGAACCACAACGAGGGTTTCCCCCGAAGCGTGATCAAGCCAGCGCAGAGTTTCCATCTCTTCCATGGAAATAATTATGTCAGCCGTGCCGGAAGATATGACGGGGGAATGCACTTTTTCGCCGAACCTGATGTGACTGGAAACAGAACCACCCCTCTGGCTCATGCCGTGTATCTCGCTCTTCTTCACATCACAGGAGGAATTGACCGCGGCCTGAGACATTATATCGCTTGAGAGAATGACACCCTGTCCGCCGACGCCTGCAATCAGAACATTTTTAGTTTTTTCCATTTTTAGAAACTTTTCTTTTCAGCACCACGCAAAGGCCCTTCACAACAAGAAGAGAAAGTTTTCGCGATGACAGCATCTTTTTTATAAAACCTTTTATTTCTTCGGGTTTGTAAGCGTCAACGACGGCAAAATTATCGTCGCCTATACCCACCGCCTTAGCCAGAAAGCCGTAATCCAAAACGGCCGTTTCCGCACCCGTTATGCGCGAGCCGGAAAAAGGGTTGGGCTGCATGCCCGTCATGGCCGTGGTGCCGTTGTCCAGAACAATGACGACGGTGCCGCGGCCGTTGTAAGAGGCGCTCATAAGAGAGCTCACGCCCGAATGAGCGAAAGTTGAATCCCCTATGACGGCAACCCTTTCGTCTCCGGGCGAGACGATTTCCATGCCCTGCGCAAGGCCTATGCCCGATCCCATATCAATGAGCGTGTCCATCGAGCTGTAAGGCGGTATGGCCCCCAGAGAATAACAACCTATGTCTCCGGCAACCGTTATTTTCATATCTCTCAGAATCTCAAACACCGCCCTGTGGGGACAGCCGGGGCAAAGAGACGGAGGCCGCGGAGGAATGTCAGTTACGGCTTTCAGCCCCGGTGACAATTTCAAAGAGAAGGCCTTCCTTATTATATCCGGGCTCAATTCTCCAACGGAAGGGATGATCTCTTTACCCGTGACATTTATCCCCAGGGCTTTCACCTGATCCTCTATAAAGGGATCCAGCTCTTCCACGACATAGAGTTTTTTCACAGCTCCCGCGAACTCTCTTATTTTCTTATCGGGAAAAGGCCAGGAAACAGCCAGCTTAAGAATTGATGCTGACGGCAGGGCCTCCCTGACATAATTATAAACGGCGCCTGATGTTATAATGCCTGTGGCCTCATCCCTCATCTCGGTTTTGTTTATACCTGTTTCCGCGGAATAAGCGGAAATAAGGGAAAGCCTTTCCTCCAGAGCAACCCGCCTCTTGCGGGCAAAGGCGGGAATCATCACATATCTTGGTATATCTCTCAGAAAACCCTCCGGTTTTTCCGGCGAGAGCGCACTGCCGGATTCAACAATGCTTTTCGCGTGAGAAGTGCGGGTGGTCATGCGCAGAATAACGGGGGTGCCGTATTTTTCGCTTATTTCAAAAGCCAGTTTCGTAAAATCCCTGGCTTCCGCGGAATCGGAAGGTTCCAGGACGGGCATCTTCGCGGCCCGGGCATAATGCCTGCTGTCCTGCTCGTTCTGCGAAGAATGCATCCCGGGATCATCGGCCACGGCTATGACAAGGCCTCCCTTAACGCCTGTGTATGACAATGTAAAAAGAGGATCTGCCGCGACATTGAGCCCCACATGCTTCATTGTCACGATTGTTCTCGCCCCGGAAAACGAAGAGCCTATGGCTATTTCAAGAGCGACCTTCTCGTTCACGGACCATTCGGCGTAAACGCCTTTATAATTCTTAAAATTCTCTATAATCTCCGTGCTGGGCGTTCCCGGATAGCCGGTGCCAACCGAGCAGCCGGCCTCATAAGCCCCGAGGGCAACAGCCTCGTTCCCCGAAAGAAAAAGTTTTTTTGAGTGTTTATTCATACAGGCGGATTTTAACAAAAAAAAGCGGGACAGGCTACTTTTTCAAAAAAAAGGGGAAAATAAATAAAAAGCGGCAGGCACCCTTTTATTTCAGAAGCTGTTCGTAATATTCTTTGAGAACATCTCTGTATTTGAGCGGACGCGATCCGCGCATGGCCTCATTTAAGCGTTCTTTGCCGGCATCATATCCGGGGCGGGCAGAAACGGGTATAGGGAAATCAGATTTTTTAAAACCCGTGCCCGCATACGATTTTCCTGAAGAAGAACCGGGCCGGCCGGAGGAAGGAAAAAATGACGGCATTGAAGAACCCTCCCCCTGAGGAGTAAATTCAAAATTATTCATTCCTTTTTCCGCTTTTTTCAGATAATAAAGAGCCTTTTCCTGAAACACCAGCGAATCAGAAGCCTTGCCTTTTTCCATAACGCCGGCGGCTCCTGCCATTGCCCTGCGCGCAGATTTTATATCACCCGCGATGGCGGTAGGGAACTGAGCGCTCTTTCTTGAATATCCGCGTAACTTTTTCTCCAAAGCACCCGCGCGGCCGGCAAGCGCCCTCTGTGACGAAGATAGTTCCAGGGCGTATTCCATGTCTCCTGCGCGGATCGGAGGAACAGCCGTGTCCCTGTAAATTTCAAAAAAATCCTCTATGTCCGACGATGTCGCGCGGAGAATCTTTGAGGTCGCGCTGCTTAACTCCATCTCTGTCATACACTCAAGTTCTTTGCCGGCAGCTTCAAGAAGACTCTCAAAATCAAAACCATTGTCCATAAATCTTGCGGCGAAACCGGAAACATTTTTGTTAAATCTGTATATTCCCGGAGAAAGACGCGCGGCATCCGGACCAAAAATATTCCGCCTGTCGTTTTTCATTTTTAAGGCGGTCTCTTTTATCCGGGTTGCTATAGCCTTAAGTTTTCCGGTTTTTTGAGCGGTCTGAACCCTCATTCTGTCCTGCCGGGCTGACACGAACTTTTCAGATGATGAAATTATATTCTTTTCTCCCTGTATTATTTCCGCCAGAGACCTGTCATGGTCTCCCCGGGGCAGGCTCATCGGCGAGACGTCCGACGACGCTCGTTCAACACTTTTTCTGATGCCGTTTAAATTCTCAAGAAGTTCTTTCGCGCGCTTTATAGCGGATGACAGATTTCCCGACGAAAGAGCTTCTTTGAGTCCGGAAACGGCATTCTGCACGGAATTAAAATCCATGGATTTTACCGAATCAGAATTCACAAATTCTTCCGGCAGATTCTGCGGCATATTCTTAACCGTCTCAGCAAGCTCCCTCATCAGCTTTTCTATTCTCCCCGTAAGTTCCGTCAACTCTCTCATCTTCTCCGCATCGGGAGAATCAGCAAGGAAATTATCCAGCTTATCCGCTATTTCAGCGGATTCGCGGCCTATGCTGCATAGATTATCCATAGAACTTCTTTTGAAAAGATCTTCGCTGAAAGCGGAGAGCTTTTCGAGCCCGGCAGCAATTTCATCCTGCGTGTTAAAGGCGCCTTCTTTTGCTCCGGATTCCAATTCCTTACGCGCAAAGGAAGATGATGAGGCAAGCTCATCAAGCGCTTTCTGCAACCCCCTGTATTCGGAAGCGTAAAAGCTGCTGTAAAGAGGATCTTTTTCCGCGCGGGAAGCGCAATCCGCGGCGTTTTCGGCAAGAGAAAGAAGATTGTTCTCAATATCCTTCTGACGGCGGCTTATATCAGAGCCGGAAAGCACCCAACGGTCAATATTTAATTCCGCCTGCTTTTGGTAAACGGCAAAAACTTTTTCCTTCACAGCCTCCTCTTTCTCCATGTTTTGCCTGTGAGTCGCCAGAAAATCTTTCAGTGTGACGCTGAAACGGCGGCTTTCCCCGACAGCGCCGCCGGCGTCAAAGGCGGCTACCCAGTATTCCGCCGCATCGCCGGGGGATAGAACCTGAGAAAGTTTCCATTTCCATTTTCCCCGTGACACCCTGGAATAACCATCAGAAATTTTTATTTTTTCAGGTTGAGCGCCGTTTTTTGAACAACAGAAAAAAGCTTCTTTTATTCCAAAATCGTCTTCCGCAAGCCACGCTATATCAATCCCCGAAAAGCTTTCATTGATGACGATGTCCTCCCCCGGGCTGAGTATATACGCGCGGGGCGCGCTATCCCGGGCCTCCTCTACCTTCCACACAACCGTTCCCGACGAAACGAGCCCTTCGCGTGAAAGAAGCTCCGCGCGCCACCGTCCGGCGCCGCCGGCTGTAAATCCGCCTTCGGCCGAATCACCTGACACTTTCATGGGAATTTTCTTTTCCCTTCCGTTAAAAACAGTGATAATCCGGGCGCTTTCAAGTTCACGTGAAGATTTTATGAGCACTTTTGCCACTGTACCGGGAAAAGCCGCGAACCCCCCGAATGAACTTTCGTCATCTTCCAAATTAAGATAAAGAGGATACCGTATCCTTATTTTCCGCGAAAGAACTTTCGGTCTCTCAAAAAGTTTTATGTCGTACACAACCGAATACAAATTTTTCCATCTGATTCTAATTTTAAAGGGTCGGAAACATCTTTCTATCCTGAAGGAAAAAACACCGTCTGTTCCGGCAAGTTTACGCCTCACACGCGGAGAATCTTTGAAAAAAAGCAGCGCCTCCGGGCGCACGGGACCCTTAACGCGAACTAAAATTTCCCATGGCTCGCCCTTCACGGCAAATTCTTTCATCTCAACGGACAAATGCCTGCCTATGTCGTCGGAGCGCGGAACAATAACCCTTTCTGCCGAAACACCGTTAAAAAACAACACCGCACCGGCCAAAAACGCGGCGGCGCAGGCTCTCATGTTAAATGACACAAAGGCAAAAAGCGGAACAGCGCGGATGATTTTCGCGGCGGCTTTTATTTCCGCGTCTATAAGCTCCTCCGAAATTCCGAGCGCCGCAAGCTTATCTTTATTGCGGGCGAGCTCAAAAGCTCTCAGCACGCCCGGCCCCGCATCCGCACAGCTTTTCTTCACTGCATTTTTAAAGATTTTGATTAAACCTGCACACAGATTTATCAGCACATAAAAAGCCAAAATGATCAGAGCAAACCGCCGGATACGGAAACTAAGGGGGAAAATAAAATCAACAAGCGAGAAAACGGCCAGCGAAATCAAAAAATACGATACTCCCCCGAGTGTTTCCCCCGCGACAGCGGATATCATTCTGATTGTGTGCAGGCCGCGCATTCTTTTTAAAAAAGCAGTTCTTATCATCGCGTGTTTTCCTTAAACCACAGCCATGCGAAAAACAAAGCCATAAAAATCAGATAATAATTTTTCATAGCCGGTCTGTAAAAACCGGCGTTATCTTCCGGATACGGAATATCAGAAGACACAAACGAATTGGTGCCAAGATATTTACCGAGAGAAAGTCGGGAAATCTCACGCAAGTGAGAATGGTTCGCTGAAGTATCAGCCGTCTCTATCTCCGTCTTCTCCACGTCAAACGCAAACTCTTTTTCCTCGCGGACCCCGTGCTCACCGGAAAGGAAAATCCGCACGCTGTGCCGTCCGGACTCACGGAGCAGTTTTTTCACATTGAAAAATCCGGGTGATATCATAACAGGGGAAAGATAAGACATACCCGAAGGCGCAATATGCCTGACACTGATGCTTTCCCGCGGTATATTTCTCAACTTTATGCGCAGAGATAATTCCTCTCCTATTTTATATCTCTTTCTGCCCGAAAGGCTTATTTCATCCAGCAAAGGAGAACGTGTCAGCCATGCAAAAGAATTTTTAAAAAATTCCTGATAAAAGTAAGAGGTCTCATCCCCTCCGAAAAAAAGCCGCCACATGCTGTTCGTCAGCACCACCATCACTCTGCCTTTACCGGCGTTCTTAACCGCCGCGGCAACTTTGCCTGTGGAAGCGGCAAGAACACTTTGTGCGCCGGAAGCCAGCACCCCCGCGGGGGACATTCCCTTCAGAGGTGTTGAAGCAAGACCCCTGAACGCGCTGATACGGGATGTCACCGGATGAGACGGCGAGGGCTCCAGAAAAAATTCTTCGTCGCTGAAAGAGCCCGATAACGGAGCCTTGAAAGGAAGAATTGCTGAGAGAGGACTTTTAAAATAGCTGCCTTTATTAAACAGATTTTCTCCTCCGATGAGCATGAGAGATCCTCCAGATTTAACATGCCCGGCCAGCGGCAGAAGATAATCCGGTCTCAGAAATCTGGTGTAATCAAAATTAAGCAATATCACAAGGTCATACTGCGTTATATCTTTTAAAAATATTTCCCTCACGGGGAAAGGTATCAGTGAGAGTTTATTATCAGGAAAAGGAACATAATCCGACGGATTTCTGAGTATCACAAAAGATGTGAGATCTATCCTGCTGTCGGACTTTATCAGCGCGCGTAAGTTTCTGTATTCCCAGCCGGGACGGCCGCTTATAAACATAACTTTTATTTTTGATTTGAAAACCGATAAACTGAAAAAACCATGGTTGTTTTCAGGTTTTCCGTCGGACGGGGAAAGTTCAACTGTGTACCTGACATTTTGACCCGCCTCCGCCGGAATAAATTCCACATCACACTCCTTTACAGTCTGGCCTTCTGAAAAAAGAACCTTCTTTTCGCAGCAGGTGGCTCCCTTACGGCATATTCTCACTCTCGCTTCCGCGCATCCGGCGGAACGCTCCAAACGGACACGGACTTTGGCAACAGCGCCCTGAAACGCCTTTTCCGGATAAGCCAGTATTTTCACGGACATATCATTGAGGCAATTCCGCCCGAAACCCGCGCAATACGCCGGTTTTGAAAAATAACGGGCGGCAGAAGAAGTGTCACGCCCGTCGGAAAGAACAAGCAGAGATGCATCCTCGGGCAAAAAACCCGTTATTTCGGCAATACTTTTGGATATAAGCGACGCTTTCCCCGAGGCTTTCAGCTTAAAAAAAGCGCTTTCTTCAAGCATTCGCGGCGAGGTGTCAAAAGAATAAAACAGCAACTTGAATTTTTTTCTGAGAGAAGGCAGATTTTTTCTGACAGCATCAAGCGCCGCGGCAATACGTGACTCCCCGCCGTTGGCAGCATCCATGCTTAACGACGTGTCAAGACAAACTGCCAAAACTGGGGCCGGAGCAGAGCTTTTTTTCCTGAATGCGGGATTAGCTATAAGAAAAAAAACCAGTCCCAGCGCCACCACGCGCAAAAAACCTCCGTGTGACCTGAGCGTCAAATACACCAGCACCGCCAAAAGCACAAGTGTCAGATCAGCGATCATCTCTTCACCATGATTTCAGCTTCCTCTCTATAAAATCTTTGTGGATTATGTCCATTTTATATGTGCCTGTCAGCGAATACATCACTATATTCACGGTGAGTTTAACAGCCTCCAGCCGCTGGGCCTCACCCCCCGGATAACAGCTGTAAATAAATCTGCCTGACTCATCCCTTGCCCATGCGCCGAAAATATCATTCCTGGAATAAACGATCACCCAGCGGCCGTCTCTGCGCACGCCGTAAAGAGACGGCGAAACCGAATTACGCCCCGCAACTTTCGGCTGCAGATAAAAACTTCTGAATATGACATCGTCATCCGGAATTTTCTCAAGTTTTTCGTCCGGAAAAATATCCGCGCAAAAATCTTCCACCGAATCATAAAAATCGTCAAGACCGTAGGAATCCGTTTCATCTATGAAAAGAATTCCCCCGCACGCAAGATGCTTCGCAAAAAGAGCTGTTTCTTTTCTTGTAAACCGACCGAGCGCACCCCGGCCCGTAAGGCAGAGAAAGGGATAATCGGAAATATCTTCCCCCTTATCAAGATAAACCGCGGACGGAGACGGATCTATTGACGTGGAAGACGCAAGATATTTCAAAACAGCCGCCACGGAACTGGGCGGGGGCAGATGGTTTCCTTTTTTCTTTATTATGCACAGTTCGAAAAGGTCACCTGAAAAACAGCGCAAGGGCATACAAAGCAAAAAAATAAACACAACAAAAAAATGTTTCATTTTTTATCCCCCAGAAGAGCAAGATTATAGTTTAAATTTTCGTCATCCGGCTTAACGGACAGCCCTTTTTGAAAAAATTCTTTTGCGGCAGAAATATTCCCTGAACGCATTTCCATAAGCCCCAGCTCGTTTAAAGCGTTATAACTAAACGGATTTATGCTCAGACATTTTTTTAACACGCTCATAGCCTCTGCCGTTTTACCAAGTTTTCCGAACGACAGAGCCAGATTGTAATATCTGACATCATCCGGCTCAAAAACAAGGGATCTCTCGAAATAACTCGCGGCCGAAACATAATCACCGTCGGCAAAAGAAAGAACTCCCATATTATTTAAAGCTTCCGGTAAAGCCGGATTAATTGACAGAGCCCTCTCGTAGGAACGCCGCGCCTTCCCGCTCTCTCCCAAACCCGCCCACACCGGACCCATATTTGTCAGCAGCCAGTCTATGTCTTTTCCGGAATAAGAACAAAAAGCCGCGGATGCGGAAGAAGGCCGCTGTAAAACCCCGAAATAATGATAAAGAATCTCAAGAGATCTCACTCTGTAATTCCCAAGGCCTGATGTCCGCCAGAAAAAAAAGGAATCATCACCGGGCTGCCCGGAATCTTTCTTCCACAGTAAACCGTCAAAATCATAATCAGAAAGAGGTATCTGGGATTTTGAAAACGCAAAAAAACATTTTTCGTCATCCGACAGCATAAACTTCATTTTACCGGCAAATCGGCGGGCAGGACTCTGTTTCCGGAAGCCGGCAGAACCAGAGCCGTAAAATGACGGGAAAATAGAACCGTAAGCGCTGTACACATCCGGCATTTGCGCTTTCTGCGCCCATTTTTTATAGGCCAGCGCGAATATGAGGTCATCCCCCACCGCGCCTTTTTCAATAACGAGCGCCGCTCCCGCGGGCACGTCTCTTATAACCGAATCCGCCAGATCGGACAGCGAATAAAAATTTCTCAGTGAACCGCCTTTCAGGGCAAACGCGAAAAAGAAAGCCCCCACCCAGGCAAAAGCGGTAACAATTTTCCGGCGGGACACAAAACGCAAAAGCCGCCCCGTCATAATTGTTAAAACCCCGGCGGGCAAAAGAAAAAATCTTTCGGCTATGGCTTCGATAAAAGCCCTGTTGGGAGACGACAGCCCCGCCGCCAGAAAAAAAGCAGGCCCCGAAAAAAGAAAACACAAAAAAAGAAAATGGTCAAAATTGTCCGCCTTTCGTAAATTGAAAATATACAAAACCGGGCCAAAAACAAAAAAAGGCCCGAAAAAAGAAAAACCCAGAAAAGGATAATCCAGCAAAGCCTTGAGCGTCACCGCGTGATGCGCTCCGTGAAGAGCGAAAGTGCCGTAATCTTTTCTCAGCAGAACCGCTAAAAATCTGCCCGGGGTTGACGGATCCCCCCAGTTAAAAGCGGCAGGACTCTGGGCGCGGATAAACATAAAAATGTTCGCTGAAAATCCGGCGGTAGCGGCAAAAGCCAGCAAAACAACAAATTTAAAATCAAACATTTTTCTTCTGACAAGCAGGTATATTATTCCCGGCAGAAAAAGAATGAGCGTCTGGTGATTGGCGAGCCCGATTCCGAAGAGAAAAGCCGCGGCCACTGCGTTTTTTCTTTTCGGAGAATACAGAAGATATATTATTCCGCAGGCAAAAAGAAGATTGAGCGTAAAAACCTCGCAGGAAAGAGCGGAAGAAAAAACAAGAGGAGAAAGACAAAAATAAATAAGCAGTGCAAGGTCTGCAAAGCGCGACACAAAAACCACGGCTGACAGCACAAAAAGAGCGTTTATAAAATTCATGCGGTAGGCAACATTCCCGAAAGGAAAAATTTTTGACATTGCCGACGTTACTATGACAAAAACCGGATAACCCGGCGGATGGGCCACACCCAGCGTTTATGAAGCCGCGATGAGCTCGCTTGAATCACCGACACTTATTGACGGGGAGAGATTGTAAAGAAAAACGAAAAAAGCGGCCAGCAAAACGCCCCAAACACTTTTCCTGATCACCACTTTTCCGTATTGCCCCGGGTCTTGTGAGTGCTTTCAAGTTTTATTTTGGATTTATTTTGCCGCATGAAACAAAATAATTGGAACACCCGTCACAAAACAACACCTTTCTGAACTACCGCGAATTAACGGAGTCCGCATAATTTTGATAATATTTTTTCAGGCTGGCCTCTATGTTCATATGACTTTTCCAACCGAGCTCCGCCAAACGGGAAACATCAAGAAGTTTACGGGGTGTACCATCGGGTTTTGAAAGATCATGCCGGATTTCGCCTTTAAAACTGACAACATTTTTGATTATTGCGGCGTATTCGGCAATTGTTTTGTCGCAGCCGCTGCCTATATTTACAAACTCCCCTATCTCTTTGTAATTCCTGTTTTCCATCAGGAACACACAGGCATCCGCAAGATCATCCGAATTTAAAAATTCCCTGTAAGGCTTACCCGTGCCCCACACAGAAACATAATCACCGTTGATTCCAAGTCTGCCGAGGATTTCAACCAAAGAATCTTTATCATTTTTTTTCGTGTCATAACCGTAACCGAGAGGAAATTTTTCAAGGTCTTTTCTCAGTCCCTCGAAATCATTTTCGTGAAGCAGCTTCGCCAGATGGAATTTTCTCACAAGCATTGGCAGGACATGAGCTGTTTCCAGATTAAAATTATCGTTTTCCCCGTAAAGATTCGTCGGCATGACAGAAAGAAAATTCGTGCCGTACTGACTGTTATAATAACGGCAAAGTTTAATGGCCGCGATTTTTGCCACCGCGTACGCCTCGTTAGTAGGCTCAAGAGCTGATGTTAAAAGATATTCCTCCTTCATAGGCTGGGGACAATTTTTGGGGTATATGCAGGAAGAGCCAAGATTCAAAAGCTTTTTTACAGAGTGCTTATAGGCACTGTGAATAACATTAGAGGCAATCATCAGATTGTCATATATGAACTGCGCGGGATAGCTGCTGTTGGCGAGAATCCCACCCACCTTGGCGGCTGCAAGAAAAACATATTCCGGCTTTTCCTCCTCAAAAAAATTTTCAACAGAGGTTTGATTGCAAAGATCCAGCTCTTTTGAAGAACGGCAGACAATGTTATCATAATTTTTGCTCTGGAGGTTCCGCAGAAGCGCCGAGCCCACAAGGCCGCTGTGCCCGGCGACATAGATTTTTGAATTTTTATTCACAGATTCAAATCCAGGCCCCTATTGGCCCACTCCGGCCGCAAAAGAAACATGGTGCTCCGTGTATGAGAACCCTTTCTCTATGGAAACAGCAATGCCTTCGCCTTTCGGATTCATGCCAAGAAGCTTCATGTCGTAATCAAACATTATTTTCACCAGTTCACCGAAAGTTATCCTGGGATTCCAGTTCAAATTTTTCTTTACTTTGCTTATATCGGCTTTAAGATAGTCCACTTCCGTGGGACGGAAATATTTGGGGTCTATCTCGATAAGAGTGTCGCCCGATTTAACGGTGCTGACGCTGCCGCCGACATTTCCGGCGATTCCCGTTTCTTTCACGCCCTCTCCTCTCCATTTTATTTCAATATCCGCGTAATCAAAAACCTTTTCCACGAACTCTCTCACGGAATGGCTTTCTCCGGTGCCGATAACGTAATCATCAGCTTTTTCCTGCTGTAAAATAAGCCACATGGCCTCGCAGTATTCGGGAGCAAATCCCCAGTCCCTTTTCGCGTCCAGATTACCCAGATAAATTTTTTTCTGCGAACCTTTGACAATTGCGGCAACAGCTCTTGTTATCTTTCTCGTCACAAAGGTTTCGCCCCGCCTCGGGCTTTCGTGATTGAAAAGAATGCCGTTGCTGGCAAAAATATTATAACCCTCTCTGTAATTACGAGCAATCCAGTAAGAATAAAGTTTGGCCGCGGCGTAGGGGCTCTGCGGTTTAAACGGCGTTGTTTCGCTCTGCGGGGGAGAAGCCGCTCCGAACATTTCAGAAGATGAGGCTTGATAAAACTTTGTCTTAATACCGCTTTTCCGCACCGACTCAAGAATCCTTGTCGTGCCCAGCCCTGTCACATTCCCTGTGTATTCCGGTATGTCAAAACTCACGCGCACATGAGACTGAGCGCCGAGATGATATATTTCACCAGGCTTTATGTTATAAATAACATTCGTTATCTGCTCTCCGTCCGACAAATCCCCGTAATGAAGAAAGAATCTGGCCCCTTTCGTGTGCGGATCCACATAAAGATGATCAATCCTGTGTGTGTTAAAAGTGGAGGCCCGCCTTATAATACCGTGGACCTCATATCCTTTTGACATAAGAAATTCCGCCAAATATGAACCATCCTGACCGGTGATGCCTGTGATAAGCGCTTTTTTCATAAAATCCCCTTCTGCTGTTTTTCTATAAACGTCGCAAAAAAAGCCGCCATCACACCCGCGAACAAACCGCCGGCCAGCGCTACCGCGGCAATTTTCTTTTTGTTGGGCGAAACCGGACTAACCGGGACAATGGCTTTTGAAATAATTTTAACATCCCCCAGTTTTGCAGAGGAAGCGATTGTGGCCTCCGTTATACGCGAAAAAATAGACCTATACCTTGTCTGGGCGATATTCTGCGTCCTGGTGTGCTCGTCTCTTTTAATTTTTAGAGCCGAAACTTCAATGGATAGCTTCTTCACTTCCTTCTGCAGCTTTTCTTTTTCCTTTTTCAGATAATTTAATTCTTGCGAAAGAAAAGCAACATCAACGGAAATACCGGAAATTTGTGATTCCAGCTTACTATAAACGGAATTGATCTCTTCCGAATAAATCTTTTGACCTTTCAGAGAATTGACATTTTTTCCGTCCAGTATTTTGCTCCAAAGGACATCATCCGTAATGACCTTGGCCTCTCTTTTGTATTGGCCGTGTTTTTTTATTTCCGCTTTCAAAGCTGCCAGGCGGATACGTTTAATTTCCAGGGTCTTGGCGTTATTGATGGCAGCTGACTGGATATTCTGCAATTTCGCTCTTTTTACGGCAAGCTCATTTGTCTTCATCTCAACATTATTTTTTATGTTGAATGAAAATAGCGCCTGTTCTTCAGAAGACATCTCCTTTTCGGCTTTTTTTAATTCTCCATAAAGAAACGATTGAGAGGCCGCCGTTTCGCTGGAAACCATAGCTATCACTTTGTTCAGATAAACCTTGGCCCAAACATCGGCAACGCGCGCGCAGAGAGCAGGATCCCTGCCTTTAACAGCCAGTTTTATCATTGAGCTGCCTTTTACTCTTTCCGGATGAAGCATTTCTGCGACAACTCCGTTTTTTATTTTATCCTCCGGTGTGCTTAACTCAGCCGCTATATTTTCGGCCACATCGCCGGATGTCAGCAGAGAGAGATGGTCAATGATAGAAATGGAACCTTTCATCTTGTTTTTTCCGCCCAAATCAAGGCTGAGAGAAGCGTTAAGAGGATTTTTTATGAACTCCGTTCTTGAAGGGATTATCATTATCATTGAGCTGCTCTCATACACCCCGGGCTGCAAAAAAGCGGCAGCCATACCCACTATTAACAACGCCCCTGTAAAAAAAGCTATAAGCTCTTTCCTCTTCCACAAAACCAGAAAAATCTGCCCCAGATCTATTTCGTCGTCCATCCTGTCGTCCTGTGTCATTGCAATTTCTCCTTTGTAAACACTATGGGAAACAACCGGCGGAGCAATTATGCTTGGCCTTATGCATTGTCTCCTTATTTACTGAAATATTTTCTTATCTCTCCGCATATAAATTCTATTTTTTCCGGCCCGAGTTCGGGGTACATGGGAAGGCTTATGCTTTCATCCTGAAGTTTTTCCGAAACAGGATAATCGCCTTTTTTATAGCCCATATCGGCGCATATCTCCTGCAAATGCAGCGACAGCGGATAATAAATGCTGTTGCCTATACCCTTTTCCGTCAGATATTTTTTCAAACCATCTCTTTTTTCACGCCCGGAAAGAACACGCAGAGCGTAATA
>JAYEJT010000018.1:0-6757 GCA_034660675.1 Elusimicrobiota bacterium | reverse complement strand
GGAGGTTCCAGCTCTTTAACATCTTTCAGGCCTTCCTCGTAAAGCACAGCATTTTCCCGTCTTTTGTCAATCCATCCGTCTATGTGATTCATTTTCACATTCACAATGGCGGCCTGTATCGTGTCCAGGCGGCTGTTAAAACCGTGAAGCCTGTAATCATAATCGGAAGAAAAACCGTGCATGCGCAGAAGTTTTAATTTCTTCGCGTAATCTTTGTTATCGGTGATGATCATACCTCCGTCACCGTAACAGCCTAAATTTTTAGCGGGGAAAAAGCTAAAGCAGCCGAAATCACCGAAGCTCCCCGTTATTTTGCCCCCCACGGCGGCACCGAAAGACTGGGCGCAGTCCTCTATTACCGTCAGATTATGCTTTTTAGCGATTTCCATGATGGCTGTCATATCGCAGGGAAGTCCGTAAAGATGTACGGGGATAACAGCTTTTGTCTTAGCCGTTATTTTTGATTCAATAGCAGAAGGGTCAATGTTATAGGTTTTCGGGTCTATATCGGCAAAAACCGGTTTCGCTCCGGCTCTTATAACAGCTTCTATGGTCGCTATGAATGTAAAGGGCGTGGTGATAACCTCGTCTCCTTCTCCTATGCCCGCGGCCACAACAGAAAGGACTATCGCGTCCGTTCCCGAAGCAACACCTATTCCGTAACGCGCACCGCAGTAGGACGCCAATCTTTCCTCAAGCTCAGCAACTTCGGGTCCCAGAATATATTTTCCTTCCGCGAACACTTTCTCCACCGCCTTCGCTATCTCATCTTTGATCTCATTATACTGCTGTCCCAAATCCGTCATTGCTATCATGCGCGCCCCTTTGCGTCTCTCCGCGATTTAAAATATTCAACGGTTCTAAGCAAACCTTCTTTTAAAGAGATTTCCGGCTGCCATCCAAGAATATTTTTAGCCCTGCTTATATCGGGGCATCTAACCTTGGGATCATCTTCGGGAAGTTTCCCGAAAATAATTTTGCTGGAACTCCCGGTTACTTCAAGTATTATTTTAGCAAAATCTATTATTTTTTTCTCATCGGGATTACCTACGTTCACGGGATTGTTTTCAGAACTTTTGAAAAGCCTGTAAATGCCTTCCACAAGATCGTCTATATAGCAGAAACTTCGCGTCTGGGAACCGTCCCCGAAAACTGACAGGGCTTTTCCTTCAAGCACCTGATTTATCAGCTCGGGAACAACTCTTCCGTCATGAGCCCTCATCCTCGGACCGTAAGTGTTAAAAATCCTGATAATTCTGGTGTCCACGCCGTGAGTGTAGTGGTAAGCCATGGTTAAGGCCTCCGAAAACCTTTTTGATTCATCATAAACGCCCCTCGGTCCCACACAATTAACATTCCCCCAGTAATCTTCTTTCTGCGGATTAGCAAGAGGGTCGCCATAAACCTCGGAAGTGGAGGCCATGAGAAAAACGGCTTTTTTTGCTTTTGCGAAACCCAGAGCCTTGTGGGTGCCCAGCGACCCCACCTTCATTGTCTGTATGGGGAATTTGAGATAATCGACAGGCGAAGCGCAGGATGCCAGATGAAGTATTCCGTCCACTTTCCCGTCAACAAAAATGTAGTTTGTCACATCATACTCAATGAAAGAAAAGTTTTTGCTACTGAACAGATGTTTGATGTTGCCGACACTCCCCGCTATGAGATTGTCCAGACAGATGACCTCGGCGCCCTCTTTTAAAAACCTCTCGCACAGATGCGAACCTATAAATCCGGCTCCTCCGGTGATGACAATTCTCATATTCTTCCCACGCCTCTATAAAGGAATCCCAGCTTTTTCATTTTTACGGGATCATAAAGATTTCTGCCGTCTATGAGAGCCGGCACCCTCATAACGCTCTTCACCTTTTTCATATCCGCCTTGGCGAATTCATCCCATTCCGTAAGAAGCATAAGCGCGTCAGCGCCTTTCGCGGCCGTCATGGCAGGAGCGTATTTGAGATTTTTGTTTTTACCTATTATTTTTCTGAAACCTTCCATGGCAACAGGGTCGTAAACACAGACCTGCGCGTCAAATTTAAGAAGCTCTCTGACAATGTCTATGGCGGGGGCGTTGCGCAGATCGTCCGTGTCCGGCTTAAAGGCCAGGCCCCAGACAGCAATTTTCTTACCCTCTATGTTCCACACGATGTCTTTGAGCTTGTCTATCACCGTCATTCTCTGTCTCTCGTTTATTCCGTAAACCTCTTTGAGCAGCCTGAAATCCATGCCCGTCTCATGGGCCATGTGTATGAAAGCGAGCACGTCTTTGGGGAAACAGGAACCCCCGAAACCTATCCCCGCGTTGAGAAAACGGCCGCCTATTCTTTTATCAAGGCCCATGGCCAGAGAAATATCCTTTATGTCCGCGCCCACTCTTTCGGCTATGTTGGCCACGGCGTTGATAAAAGAAATCTTGGTCGCTAAAAATGAGTTGGAGGCGTGCTTTATCAGCTCCGATGTTTCCGTGTTCGTCACGATCAGCGGCGCTTTTACGGGAGCGTAAATTCTGCGCATAAGCTCTTCCGCTTTTTTGCTTTCAACGCCTATCACTATCCTGTCGGGCCTCAGAAAATCTCCTATGGCTTTCCCTTCCCTCAGAAACTCGGGGTTGGAAACCACGTCAAAAGGGAGATTTTTTTTGTTATATATCTTGACCGTCTGTTTTATTTTCCGGCCGGTCTGAGCGGGAACCGTGGATTTCTCCACAATAACCTTGTAGCCGTTCATTGACAGCGCCACTTCCCTTGAAACAGCTTCCACATATTGAAGATCGCAGGAACCATCAGGCCGGGGCGGCGTGTTGACCGCTATAAAAATCGCTTCCGACACAGGCACGGCTTTTTTAACGGAATCCGAAAATTTGAGCCTGCCGTTTTTCATATTTTTCGCCAGAAGTTTCTCAAGGCCGGGCTCATAAATGGGCATCATCCCCTTTTTGAGCTTTTTTATTTTTTCTTTGTTGTTGTCAACGCAGATGACCCTGTGGCCTATCTCCGCAAAACATATCCCGCTGACAAGCCCTACATAACCTGAGCCCACAATCGCAATTTTTACACCCCTGGCGCCCGGTGTTTTTTTTGATTTTTTCATTTTTTCGTCAAACTCCTTATGAATCTTCTTTTATTTCCGCTTTTGAGGATGGCCGTGCCCACAAGAAAAGAATTAAATCCCGCTTTCACCGCCGCGTCTATCTCCCCTCTGCTTCTCACACCGCTTTCGCAGACAAGCGTTTCCGTTTTTACTTTATCTGCAAGAGCGGCGGCTTTGGCGAAACTTATTTCGCCACTTTTGAGGTCCCTCGTGTTTATCCCCAGCACCGGGACATTCATCCCTCTTATCTTTTCCACGTCAGATACTCCGTAAAGTTCCACCAGAGGCGTCATCCCCAGCTTTTTTGTCAAATCAAAAAGCTTTTTTAGCATTCCTTTTGCAAGAATCCTCGCGATCAAAAGCAGCGCGTCAGCGCCGTAATATCTGGATTCGTAAATCTGATATTCCGAAAAAATAAAATCCTTTCTCAGAACAGGCAAACAACAGGCCTTTTTGACCACCCCTATCAAATCAGGGTTCCCGCCAAAAAAACTGTTTTCTGTAAGTACAGAAACAGCTGCGGCACCTGACGATGCGTAAATGCCTGCTAATTTAACAGGGTCAAACCGTCTCACAATTTCACCTTCCGAAGGCGACGATCTTTTAATCTCCGCTATAAGCGAATACGGCCTGTGCAACAGAGCCCCCGCGAAATTCCTCGCCTCAGGGGGGAAACCCGCTAACGCTTTCAAACGGACCAAAGGAAGACGCTTTTCATCTTCACTCACATCCTTTCTGCGCAGCCTCACTATATCACTTAATATATCGCCCATAATTCACAGTTCACATGATATTAAATCAGCGTCTCTTCGGCAAGCTTAAGTTTTTACAATTGAGGAATGTCTGATTGTCTAATATAAAATACCGGCGAAAAACTGCTTTAGAGCGATATAGGGAAATTTAGGATAAAAAATCGTAAAGAAATTGCGGCTGTTTAACGACGCTCTCAGGCGAAGGAGTTTAGCAATTTTAGATTTTTTATCCGTTAAAAATTTTCCGTCAAGCGAAAAAGTATTTTTCGCCGGTATTCAGTCAACATTGCGAAAAATAAACTCATTTGATAGCATTGAAAATGTTAAAAAAAGAAACGCTCGTCAGAAAAAAAAGGATATACAAAGGAAAAGCCATTGATTTTTTAACCGATACGGTACGTTTACAGAACGGGAAATCTGCCGTCAGGGAATACACCGGCCATCCCGGAGCTGCGGGAGCTCTGCCGGTTCTCCCCGGAAACAAAATCGTTTTGATACGTCAATACCGTTACCCGGCGGGGAAATTCACTCTTGAAATACCGGCCGGAAAAATAACAGACGGTGAAAAACCCCTTCAATGCATAAAAAGGGAATTGCGTGAGGAAGCCGGCCTCCTCGCAAAAAAATTTATTCTTCTGTCAAAATACCAGCCCAGCGCGGCTTTTTCAACGGAAACAATATATGTTTACGCCGCCTTAAACCTCAAAAACGTCGGAGCCCAACCCGATGATGACGAATTTATAGAAAAAAAGGAATTCGGGCTGGAAGAAGTGCTTGAAATGATCAGGAAAAATAAAATAGGCGACTCAAAAACAATTATAGCTATTCTTTTGTGGAAGGATTTTCTAAACGGGAAATAATTTTCGCGATTTTAGCGGATAATATTTTCGCTTTTGTGTGGCCGGGATCAAGAATCAGCACTTCATTGAGTGTCCTCAGTGATTTTTCATAAAAACCCTGTTTAAAAAAAGATTTGGCTTTACGGTAAAGCCGTGATTTTAATGTGGAATAGCCCAGCCTTGCCGAAAAAGAAAAAGCGTGGACGGCATCACCGAACTCGGCGGAGCAAAAACCGTAATCAAATGAAAACCTGTCATATTTCAAACCCAGACCGGCGCTGAAACCCATCACTGAATCAACGGTGTTCATCCCCGCGCGGCATTTCAGAACTCCCCATACCGGAATTTCAATTCCGAGAGACTGAACCGCGGCACCCGCGGAAGGCAATGTAAAAGCTCCGGTAAAACAGCTTCCCCGAATACTGCAATTTGCCCCGATTCTCATTATTGAGGGAATTTCCTGAGTGCTTGTTCCTCCCCCGAAATCCATTTCGCCCAAGGGCTGTAAATATGAAAAACCGGTGTTTAAAAACCACATTTTATATTCCGCACCGCAAAGCAAAGCCGCGGCGCTCCCCTCGTTTTCGGCGGATAAAGTCTGGCTCATGCTGACAAAAGCGGCCCCGAGACGGCCCCGGGACAAACGATAACCGGCGCCGGCCGCCCAAAAAGAATCGCCCGCTTCAACCGAACCCATGGGCGCATCCAGAGCACTGTAAGCATCTATGTTTCCGTAATCCGAAGTCATTGAATAAAATCCGGCTGTAAAAGCGGCATTCACCGGAAAATACGCCGCGACACTCCGCAAAGATATATCTTCCCACCACAAAACCGTTCCCGCGCCAAACGAAGGCCTCGTAACGCCCGCAGCATGAGAAGGATTTATTAAAAAAGAAGCCGTACCGGGAACAGAAGCGTTTGCTCCGCCCATGGACAAACTCAGGGGGTCTGCCGGCACAAAAAGCATCTGCAGAAACGATGTTTCCGACGCCGATGACGGCGCTCCCGAAAAAACCGCCGCACCAAGCAGGAACATAAAGCAAACACGGCGGACGATATCCTTCAGGGCTCTATGAGTTAGGATTTTTAGTTTCATTGTATGATCACCAGCTTGCCTCTCTTCTCATTCTCGCCGGATTGTATTCTGTAAATGTACACACCCGAAGGAAGCTTCACATCGGTCCAGCCGGTAAACAGCCCGGGCGGCGAGGCTGTAGCGTCAGTGTAACTGAATTCTTTGAGAACCCTGCCCATAATATCGTATATTTTTATTTCGGCGTCACTGCCCGAAGGAAAAGTAAATCTTATGCCGTTGCCCGCGTCTTCGCTTTTTCTGTACGGCACCGGATAAGGATGAGCATTATCTATCCCGAAAAGAGGGCCTCCCATAAGCGCGTAACTTGAAAAATGCCGCAACAGGGCTGTCACTTTCTTCTGGGATTTCACAAGTCTTGAACTCGGGAGTCTGATCCAGGAAGTCGTATCCGACAGCCAGTATATTGCGAAAGAATCAACTCTCACGGGAGGAGACAAACCGTCGGCAAAACCGTCATCATCGTCATCGTTATAACTCAAAGACAATGTCACGGCCTCGGCAAAAGTTGTTGAGATCAAATTATCAAAATCATCATAAAGTTCAATTGTCACCACGCCTCCGACAATTCGGCGGTGCGAAACGCCGCCCATCTCGCCCTCGCGCAGAAAAGCGGATCTTATTTTTTCATCGTCCGCGTCTATAACCATTTCTATTCTTCCCGAACCCGATAAAGCGTCCGGAGGCACAACAATAGACGCCGCGCCGCTGGAAAGAGAAAAACCGGATGAAAAATCAAAGAGCGTTTCAAACTCAAAAGAAAACAGGGCAAGCATTTTATTTAACGACAAATCACAAACGGCGGTCGTTACCGTCACTCTGTAGCCGCACCCGTACTCCAGCAGCGAATACGGCGACACATCCACAACACACGATGAAGACACATAGTTTATGCCGGAGAGCACATTTTCAAAAACACTATCTCCGTGTGAATCAGTGATTTTTGTGAGATAAATATTCGCGCCCGTCACAGAATCAGAATA
>JAYEJT010000017.1:0-5272 GCA_034660675.1 Elusimicrobiota bacterium | reverse complement strand
GACGGAGGCGCTTGACGAAGCCATCGCCGGCAAAGATGCAGTTGCGCCGAAGAATGATAAAAAATAAAAACATTATTCTCGGGGTGAGCGCTTCCGCCGCATGCGGTAAGGCGCTAACTCTGGCGAGCGCTCTTGTGAAAAAAGGCCATGCAGTAAAAACGGTTTTAAGCCCCTCAGCGGCAAAACTTATATCGCCTCAGCTCTTTGGCTCCCTCACAAAAAACGAGGCTTTTTCAAAACAGTTTTACGGTACCGGCGCCTGCCGTGAAGGGCACGTTTCCCTTTCGGCCTGGGCGGATATTTTTCTGATAGCCCCTGCCACAGCTGACACCATAGGAAAAATAGCGTCCGGAATATGCGATAATCTTCTTTTGACGCTTGCTGTTTCGCGGCGAGCGCCGCTTTTTATGGCTCCGGCCATGGAAAGCATGATGTGGAAGAATGTCTTTGTACGCGAAAATGTGGCAAAACTCAAAAAATCAGGCGTTAAATTTATAGGCCCGTGTTCGGGCCGTTTGGCAAGCGGTTCCGAGGGGTTAGGAAGAATGAGCGAGCCGGAAGACATAATAAAAAGTCTATCTTTGTGAAAAAAATCCTGATAACGGCCGGTCCCACGAGGGAATATTTTGACACGGTTAGGTTTATAACAAATTCGTCAACCGGCGCGCAGGCCTCGGCTCTTGCCGATGAGTTTTTGAGAAGAAATTGTGAGGTGAGGATTATCAGCGGGCCTGTCGCGCTGAACTATCCGCCGGCCTGCGAAGTGATCCGGGTCGTGGGCGTCCGCGAGATGCTGGATTTAACGCGGGAAAATGTAAAATGGGCGGATTTTACCGTCTTTGCCGCAGCGCCCTGTGATTTAACGCCTTTTGTAAGGGCAAAAAAGAAACTTAAAAAACAAAACTCACCCATTCCTGCACTGATCCGCTCTCCTGACATAGCCGTAACGGTAAACAGAGATAAATTATCGCCGCCGTCGGCGGGGTTTGACCTGGAAGACGAACTGGATATGGCTGCGGCTCTCTATAAAATGCGGAAGAAAAAATTTGATATCATTGTTCAGAACAGCCTTCCTGCCATGGCTTCATCGCGAACAACGGGCTACATCGTTTCGGAAAACGAAGTTCTTCTTTTCAGCGATATAAGCAAGAAAAATCTTGCCGGAATTCTATGCGAAAAAATATGCCGAAGTATAAACTGAAGAAAATTCTCCGGCAGATGCGTGATACCGGAATAAAGGATGTTCCTGCTTCTTATCTTTCGCTGATTGCGCCGCCCGAAAAAATTAAGGTAAAAGGCGCAGGCAAAAATGAGCGGGCAAATGATTTAAATACGCTTGAAGCTCTTAAAGAGCTGAGGGCCGCGTGTGAAAGCTGCCGCGAATGCCCGCTTGGAAACAGCCGGCTCAACCCCGTGTTCGGCGAGGGCAGCGCCGCGGCTAAACTCATGTTTGTGGGAGAAGGTCCGGGTTTCACCGAAGATCACACCGGCCGGCCTTTTATCGGGCGATCGGGGAATCTTTTAACCAAAATTATCACCGACGGTATGAAATTAAAAAGGGAAGACGTTTATATCTCAAACATTGTGAAATGCCATCCCATGAAAGACCCTTCCAATCCCGAAAAACACGGTAACGACAGGCCTCCGTCCCCGGATGAAGTGAAAAAATGCATGCCCATACTTCAGCGTCAGATAGCACTGATAAGGCCGGCTGTGATATGCACTCTCGGTTCTCCGGCAGCCAAAATAATGCTTAACACGTCCAGTGGTATTTCATCCATCAGGGGCAAAATTTTTAATGTTTGCCCTCTGCCGGATGAGCCGGATTACAGCGTGAAACTCGTGCCGACATTTCACCCCGCTTATCTCCTGCGCAATCCTCCCGCGAAAAAATTCGCATGGGAGGACATAAAAGTCGTGATGCGTCTTCTCGGTCAGTAGAAAATGGCGTCCGCCGGTAAACAGGAAAAAACATATTTTATAAAAGTCTGTCTGCCTATTCCGGTTAAAGGTTCGTTTGATTATAAGGCAAACGAGCCCGTTCTGCCCGGATGCAGGGTGAGGGTTCCTTTCGGACACAGAAAAATCATAGCTACTTGCGTGAGCTCATCTGTTGCTGCGCCGGGGCGCGGGGATGGCGCGGAAAATCAGAAACTGAAAAAAATTATCAAAAAAATAGACGATAAGCCTCTTATAGGTGCCGACATGCTTGCCTTATCTCTGTGGATGGAAAAAAAATATTTTACGACCCGCGGTATGGCTTTGAAAATGATACTGCCTAAGGAAATTAAAGGCATGGCGCGTAATTTCAAAAGCGCGGAGATGTCTTCTTTCAGCGCGGAATTGCTTAAAAAAGAAGATGTTCCTGAGATGCCGGCGGCGAAAAACGTTTATATTTCGGGAAGCAGGATGTTTCAAAAAAGTTTTTTGAGGCGGGAGATGAAAAAAACGGTGGCATCGGGGGGCAGGGTGATATTTCTGGTACCGGTGATGGGTGAAGCTGACGGGTTTGATGATATTCTCGGCGATTTCCGGACGGAGCGTTTCAGCTCTGCGCTTCTGCCGTCTCACAGATACAGGATGCTTTGCGATTTCAGGGACGGAAAAACAGATGTAATCATAGGCACGAGAAGCGCTGTTTTCGCGCCTTTAGGTGCAAACAGCCTGATAATCATGATAGGCGCCCGGAAAAAAACCTACATAGAAGAGCAGCATCCCTGCTACAGCACAGAAGAGGTGGCGGTGAAAAGAGCGGAGCTTTTAAACGGGCGTTTCATCGCCTCGGGCGGCGCCCTCACGGTGGAGCAGTTCTACAGGGTTAAAAAAGGAGATGCCGCTTTTGTGCGTGAAGCCAAATCAAAGAAAAACCGGGATGTTTTGTGCGATCTCACGGAGGAAAGCGTGAATTTCGGGGTGTCGGCGACACTTTTGAAAAACATAAAAAAAACACTTGCGGCGAAAAAGCAGGTGATGCTTTATTCTCCCCGGGGAGGATGGGCCACTTCCTATGTTTGCGGAGTCTGTAAATTTGTGATGAAATGCGAAAAATGCGGCCGCAAACTCTATGTGTCGCGTTTCAATCTTTATTGCCCCTCGTGTAAGAAAAGCTTTCCTCTGCCCGAAAGATGTCCGCGATGCAAAAGAAAGAAAATGAAAAACAGGGGGATAGGCCGGGCTCTTGTGGCGTCTTTTCTGAGAAAGCAGTTTCCGGGAACTATTGTCAGAGCTGTGGAAATGGAGTCTTCGCCGGCGGAGAAAAAAAGGGATTATGACAACTATGAAAAAGGCCGAGTTGACGTCCTGATAAGCGGACCGGGTTTCGCCGCTGTGTGTGACTGGTCGAAGACAGGGCTTTTCGCTGTTATGGACGCTGATTTTCTGCTTTACGGCGATGACTGGGCGGCTGAGGAAAAAACGTATTTGTGGCTGAACGCTCTTTCGGGCTTTATTTCGCCGGAAAATACCGGCGCGCTTTTTCTCGTACAGACGAGAATTGCCCCGGCGCTTGTTGGGGCCGCGCTTTCGGGAGATGATTCTTTTTATGAAGAGCAGCTTGATGTGCGCAGAAAATTTTCGTTTCCGCCTTTTGCGAGGATACTGAAAATAAATATCACCGGCAAGGCCGCCTCGGAAGCGGCCGTAAAAATAAGCAAAGACTTAGAGGCTAAGGTTCTGGAGATTTCTCCCGTTGAGGAATCAGGCGTTTCGTTACGATCCGGCGCAACCCCGGCCACAGAGTGCGCGGGCATAAGAGTAAAAATTAAGCCGGATGCCATTTTTGAAATAGCTCCGGTCAGAGGCGCAGCTATAACGATTGAGGAAGAACGATGAATAAAAAGAATCTGGCGGTGGTTCTGATCATTCTGATTGCGGGTATGTTCTACTCGTTGAATATAAAACCTGGTCAGATAGGTCATCTTAATGATGACGCCTATTACATAAACGCCGCGCGCTGGTTTGCGGGCGTGCAGACGGCGCAAAAAGAATTATCATCACGTTCGCTGGGTTTTGCTTTCCTGCTTGTTCCGGTTGCCCGCGTGGCGGGGGATTCTCTTCTGCCTTTTCGTATGGTTTCTTTACTGTTCACACTGGCGTCCTTGTGGATGATATTTCTGATTTTCAGAAAAAAAACACGCGCGAATACATTTGCGGCTGCGGGGGGTGTTTGTTTTTCCATACTTCTTCTGACGGCTTTTAATCACATGAATCTTATTTTTAGCACAATGGTTATGAGCGAGGAGGCATATCTTTTTTTCTCTCTTCTGGCTCTGTGGTTGTTTATCAGATACGAAAACAGAGATTTTTCGTACAGGGCTTCCTTTTGTCAGGCCTTGTCTTTGGCGGTTCTCTCTTACATAAGGCCTGAAGGCTTTCTCATGGCTTTTGCTGTTTTTGTCATTCTGGTTTTTTCGCGGCGCAACAGGGATGCCCTCTACACGGTTTTCTTTTTTATATTGTTGGTTTTACCGCTTGTCACAAACAGCTTCGGTATAGGCTCCAGCCTGGACAAATATCTGAATGAACTTCTATTTCCAATGCTTTATGCCGGTCCGTCTGCGGTTTTAAAAACTAATTCCGCATATTTTCTGAAAGATATTTCCGCGGTGTCGTTTTTTACCGAGGTGATAAGGAGCCGCATGGGCATTTTTGAAATTTATGCGGCGCTCGTTGTTATGGCTGTTATATTATTAGGTCTTTGGACTGCCGTGAGGAAAAGAGGCAAGACAGCGTCTTTTCGGAGTGTTCCGTCCGTGTTTGCCGTGTATTTCGTTCTTTATACGGTGTTTCACATGATCTGGCCGGCAAAGGGCGTTCGTTTTGTGATACCAATACTGCCGTTTATTTATTATTTTTTCTTTTCGGCGATTGACTTTGCGGTTTCCGGGAGTTCAATAGTAAGCCGCCGTAAGGCCACCGTGTTTTTTACAACACTTATCCTCATTGTATCGGCTTATCAGAATTATCTGATTCTGATAACGCCTGTGCCCGAGCTGTTTCCGGAGACATTCGCTTATGTGAAGAGCAGCAACAAAAAGGAAGATGTGTTTGTCAGCGAAACAGCAGATAGATTTTTCCTTAAAACGGGGGTAAAAACAATTCTGCCTGTTGTTTACACATCTCCTGATGATTTTTACTATTTTCTTATCAAAAAAGGCGTTACTCGCGCGGCCTTATACAGAAATTTGCTTCTTTCAACGGAATATAAAGAATTTCCTACGCCAAGCGCCGGTGGAATAAAAAGATATGCCATGTATGTAAAAAACACATGGCG
>JAYEJT010000016.1:0-5278 GCA_034660675.1 Elusimicrobiota bacterium | reverse complement strand
TTTCCCCCGCCGTACCGAAACCGGAATCAACAAAAGTCCACTCTCCCGCAACCGCCATGATTTCCGCAAAACGATTTTCCTTTAAAGCAATCATTGGAATTTTATAACAACCTCGTCAAAAATAAATTGAGGCAGATGGCATCCGGAGCGGGCCATATGAGTGAGGGGTTTTGCATGGTTCCCGAAGCGATATAGGCAGCGAACCGCATACGTGAGCGTCCGTCTACGGATACCTCTGCCGCAATTGTCTGCAATAAAATTCAAGTCTGATCATTTTGAATATTTTATATCAAGTTTCCGGGCGGCGGCTGTTTCGTCCATACGGCCAACGCAAGAATTAACCGGCATTTTTTTAAACGCTTCCGGGTCTTCCTCCGCGAGAGACGCGGCTTCTTTCATGATTTTTATAAATTCGTCCATCGTCTCTATACTTTCCGTTTCGGTCGGTTCTATCATCAGGGCCTCTTTCACAATCAAAGGAAAATATATCGTCGGCGGATGAAAGCCCCTGTCTATAAGAAATTTCGCTATGTCCAGCGCGCGCACACCTTTTTTCGCCTGAGCGGACGCCGAAAAAACACATTCGTGCATACAGCGTCTTTTATAGGGCAGTTCATAAAATTTTTCAAGCGCCGCCTTTATGTAATTAGCGTTAAGCACGGCTTTTTCGCAGGCGTCGGTCAACCCGTCTCCTCCCATGAGCAATATGTAAGCATAGGCTTTAACCAGCACACCGAAATTTCCGAAAAATGGCGCTAACCTGCCCACGCTCCGCGGCCTCTTCACAATAACAAACCGTCCGTCATCGTCTTTTCTCACGGCCTCTCCCGGCAAAAAATCCGAAAGATATTTCTTCACGCACACCGGCCCCGCTCCGGGACCGCCGCCCCCGTGGGGCGTGGCAAAAGTCTTGTGCATGTTGAGATGCATAATATCAAAACCCGCGTCGCCGGGACGCATTTTTCCCAGGACAGCATTCATGTTTGCCCCGTCGCAATAAGTCAGAGCCCCCGCTTTACGGGCGAGGCCGCAAACCTCTTTTATGTTTCTGTTAAAAATTCCCAGCGTGTTGGGGCAGGTCATCATAACCGCGGCCACGGAACCGTTAAGTTTTTTTCTGTATTCACCCATGTCCATTTCGCCGTTTTTGTCCGACGGAATGGTGACAACATCAAAACCGGCCATGGCCGACGAAGCGGGATTCGTCCCGTGGGAGGTGTCCGGAACAAGAACGATTTTTCTGTGTTCTCCCCGCACGGCGTGATATGCCGCGGCAATTTTTATTCCAGCGAACTCACCGTGAGCTCCGGCCATGGGCTGAAAAGAAATCTCATCCATTCCCGTCAGCGAGGCCAAAGCTTTTTCCATATTATAAAGAATTTCAAGCGCCCCCTGCGCAGCTTCTAAACCCCGCGCGGAATAAGACAAAAAAGGATGGAGATTTCTGAATCCCGGCAGATTAGCGGCAGATTCAAGAACCTTGGGATTGTATTTCATCGTACAGGAACCCAGCGGATAAAAATTGGAGTCAATGGAAAAATTTTTCTTTTCAAGAGCTGAAAAATGCCTGACAGTATTGAACTCGCTGACAGAAGGCAGATCCGCGGGTTTTTTACGCAAAAGATCAACGGGAAGAAACGGATAATGCTTCACATCGCGAACGGGAATTCTTACGCCCTTTCTCCCCTCAACCGATTTTTCGTATATGAGCTTCACTTCCTCTCCGTTAAAAAATTTTCAAGTTCACGCGCAAAAAAATCAATGTCCTCTTTTCTGCTTTTTTCTGTAAAACTGATCAAAACGCTTTTTTCAAACCCCTTATAAAAACCGCCGAGTGCTATACCCGCGTCAATACCAGATTTTGACATGGCTTCCAGAACCGTATCCGCCGGCAAATCTGTTTCAAAGACAAACTCGTTAAATGTCGGAGCCGTATTTTTTATTTTAATCGACGGGATTTTCCCGATAAGCTCTTTGGCATATTCGCTCTTATCCCTTGAGAGCTCCGCTACCTCGCGAAAACCCTTTTTTCCGGCGAGAGAAAGATAGATTAGAGCCCTGATCGCGCACAAATTCTGATTGCTGCATATGTTGGACGACGCCCTTTCTCTTCTTATGTGCTGCTCCCTCGCCTGGAGAGTCAGAACAAAACCCCTGCGGCCTTCGGAATCACAGGTGGCGCCAACTATTCTTCCGGGCAGATTCCTTAAACACGCCGAAGTCGCGGCAACATATCCCAGGTACGGACCTCCGAAAGAAAGAGGCATTCCCAAACTCTGCCCTTCACCGGTTGCAATATCAAAGCCCGTTTCGGCGGGCGTTTTCAAAAGAGCCATAGCCACAGGATAAAACGACCCCACCGCCTGCGCCCCCGCGGAATGAGCCGCAGCTGTTATGTCACTGTAATCATCAACCGTGCCGAAAAAATTAGGGTTCTGAATAACGACCGCTGCCGTATTATCATCAATCGCTTTTATAAATTTCTCTCTGTCCACAGCGCAGCCGTCCGGCGCAATTTCAAGGATTTCAAAACCCTGTCCCGAAAAATATGTTTTTACAATATCTCTGTAAAGGGGATTCACGCAGGCGTCTATAACGATTTTTTTACGCATGGTTTTACGCGCGGCCATCATTATCCCTTCCGCCAGAGCCGTCCCTCCGTCATAAACCGAAGCGTTCGCGCCGTCAAGGCCCGTCAAACGGCAAATCGCCGTCTGGTATTCGTAAAGAGCCTGAAGCGTGCCCTGCGAGCACTCGCTCTGATAGGGCGTGTAAGAAGTGAGAAATCCGCTCATCTGCGAAAGAGCGTCAACCGCCGAAGGGATAAAATGATCGTAAAACCCGCCTCCCGTGAAACTGATTCTGCCGGCGGAACAGTTTGCGGAAAGTTTTTCCAGCTTCCCCATAACCTCAAATTCGCTTTTCCCGTTTTCAAGGGCAAGCTCTCCCGCGCGAAGGTCATCAGGGATATCCGAAAAAAGATCAGGGACAGAGTCAGCGCCGATAACGCGCAGCATTTTCTCTATCTCTTTATCGGTGTGCGGACAGTATGACATGTTTCAATCCACGCCCCCGTGCGGGAGGCGACTTATCCTTCTTTTTTCTCGATAACAAACGCAAGTTTCAGCCCAGGCTTTTCACGAACTCTTCGTATTTTTCGGCAGTCATAAGACCGTTCACATCGTCGGGACTGCTTATTTCCAGTTTGGCTATCCAGCCCTCTTCCTCGGGAGATTCGTTCATTTTTTCCGGCGACGCGTCAAGAGAGGTGTTGACTTCCGTCACCTTTGCCGTCACGGGAGCGTATATATCGCTGGCGGCTTTGACGGATTCCACCGTACAGACGACATCGCTTTTTGTCAGTTCCTTCCCAGTCTCCGGTAATTCAACATAAGTTATGTCCCCTAACTGCTTGACCGCGTAAGCGGAAATCCCCATAATGGCCGAACGCCCTTCAACCTTTATCCATTCATGATCTTTTGTGTAATAAATATCCATTTGTTCTCCTTTCAGCCCGCCTGAAACGGCGGATTTTCAACCCGCCTGAAACGGCGGATTTTCAACTTCGAAGTGATGTATCCTTCAAAAACGGGACTTCCGTTATTTTTCCCTTCAATTCCACTCTTTTACCGTCGGAAATTGTTATGCCGTCGCCATCTTTAACAGCGCCGGGCTTCACAAAACCCAGACCTATGCCGCAGGAAAGAACAGGAGAGAAAACTCCGCTGGTTACTCCCCCTATATCTTTCCCTTCACGCAGAATCCGGTAATGACTTCTCGGGCTTCGCCGCCCTTCTGTCTTAAAAGCTATTTTTGTTTTTCTCATTCCCTGCTCTTTCAGGGACACAAGCTCTTTTTTTCCGAAAAAATCCTTGTCATAATTCACAAACATGTCCAGCCCCGCCTCATCAGGCGTTGTTCTTTCGTCAATGTCATTTCCGTAAAGGCTGTAACCCATTTCAAGACGCAGAATATCCCTCGCGCCCAGCCCCGCGGGCCTCACTCTCCCATCGCCGAGCAGCCTGTTCCACAGTTCCACGGCTTTGACGGAGTTTATAAAAATCTCATAACCTAATTCTCCCGTGTATCCCGTGCGGCTGATCAAAGCTCTTTCTCCCAAAACATCAAAATGTCCGAAATTAAAATATTTCAAACCAACATCTATCCCCAGCGTTCCTTTCAGAACATCTCTTGAGAGAGGCCCCTGTATGTCTATCTTAGCCGTCTCGCCCGACACATCGGAAAGCTCACCCTTTCGCAGAAGTTTTTTCAGCGCCTCATAGTCGTTTCCCGCCGTGGCGGCGTTAACGACAATCATAAACTCATCCTCTGAAATCCTGAATATTATGAGATCATCCGTTATGCCGCCCTTATCGTTAAGAAGAAAACCATATCGGCTTTTCCCTTCGCCCAGACCGGACACATTCTGAGTGACGGCCTTGTCAAGCTCAGCCGCTTCGCCCTTAAACAGAAACTCTCCCATGTGACAGATGTCAAAAACAGCCGCGGATTCTCTGCACGCTTTGTGCTCGGCAAGAATCCCCTCGTACGAAATGGGCATATACCATCCGCCGAAAGCCCCGAATCTCGCCACCAGCTTTTTGTGCTCGCCGTAAAGAGGCGTTAATTTCATATCATTGTCCCTTTGATACCACCTAACGTATGTGTTTGAGCTGACATATTTTATCCGACCTGACTATCCTCACTCTCTCTAAATCTGATTTCCCCGGAACTTCTTCAAATTCTCCATCTGCGTCGTTCCAAAAAATAACACGATCTTTTTTGAATAGTTCGTTTAACTTTCTCTCAATATCTTTTACATTCATAAATTCGCCTTAATCTTCTTCCCCTTTTCAGTCAGTTTGTATTTTTGCTTACTGCTGGTCGGCTTATCAGACATTGTCATTTCAATAAGCTTTGCTTCTAATAAAGGATTAAGCACTTGGTTCCTGAACTTAGTGCGATCAGACCGCTCCGCAATTACCATCAGTTCGCCAATTCGTCTCTCTACCAAACATTTATGGATAATTTCAACTTGGTGCCGACTTAGTGCCAACTTAGTGCCAACTTCCGTGGTAACTTCGGGTGCGGCTTTTGCTACTTGTCCGGTTTTGGCATCATCCTGCTGTTTCTTCCTATCCCTGCGGGAGAAAAGTGTTACCATCATACCGCCGCTATTTTCTTCAAACTCAGGTTCGGGAAGTCTCTCAATACGGCAGGCACTCAGAATCTTTTCAATTCCTCGCCCCCATGCGTCAATATAACCGCCCTTGAAACA
>JAYEJT010000015.1:0-5371 GCA_034660675.1 Elusimicrobiota bacterium | reverse complement strand
TGCCTCCTCGGGTAAAAGGCGAATACTTGGATATCTTGTACGATATTCTGCTTGATGTTTTTGACGAGGGCTCTTTTTTCTCAATGGCTTTCACCACCATTCTCTCAAAATCCGGATCCAGAATCTTGATCTGCTTATACACTTTGCCTCTCTTGTTGACATATGCCGGCCATTTTAATTTTGTTCTGCCGGAAATTTTTTTCACCTTTATCTCGGATATTTTTATGGCGTTGTTAAGAACAATAGTGGCTATGGCTTTTGTAGAACCGGCGCCCTTGACCGGCGTCACCTCCACTTCAGTCACAGTCAGCGGAAGCGATTTTCCGCCCGGCACTATTTCAGCTTCATAAGAAGTTTCTTTTTCATATTTAGCAAGAACGCTTTTCTCTATCTTTTTCTTGATTGCGGGCTTGATGATGTTGACCTGTTTCACCCATTTTCTGCCGGATTTTGTTGACGGCCACGAAATCCAGGGGCCTTTCCTTCCCGTCATAACTTTGCACTCAATCTCTATTTCATTGTTGAACGTCACCGCCGAAAAGGCCTTCATCGAAGATCTTTTTCCTCTCGGATTATAAAGCGACATCTTTGACACCTTATAGGAAAGCCGGCTGGATTTGGAACCGATAGGCTTACCCGTCTTTATGGCCGATATCACGCGTTTTTTAAGAGCCGAATTCTTGAAGTCAACTTGAGGAAAGATCTTTCCGCTTTTTGACACATATATGGGAGGTTTGATCTTTATCCTGTCTCCTCTTTTCAAAACGTCAATACCCGATATTTTAAGATAGCCGTCAAGCACAACAGTCGCCTTCTTGCCTCTTATGCTGACTTCGGTCACACCCATCACGGCATGAGACTTTGGCGCTAAGGTCAAAACAAGCAATAACGCAAAAAACACATTCATAATTTTTTTCATTTTATCTCCTCTCATTCTAATTCTATCTCTTCACCTTCGTCTGCCCAGTAATCCTCTTGCTTTTCGGCTTTTGCAGGTTCGCCCCCCTCTTGTTTCTCGCCGCGCCGGAGCCTCAGCTCAAGACGGTGCGAAACAACGGAACTTATCCCCGACGGCACACAGTAAGCGTAATTAAAAGCGAGCCTGTCCTCACCGAAAACCTTCATGTTCAAGCCAAAACCGAAAGCGACTTCGTCATTATTGTAACCTGCCCGCATGGCAAACTTTTCCGAGATCCTCCATTCACTCCCCACGCAGGTTGTCGTCTTTTCACCCCAGTCCTGCCCCCTTATATCCTGAGAAACGGCAAGCGTGAATTTTCCGTTTGTAAAATCCCCCGCCGCCCGCAGAATTGACGGCACCTCATCTTCATCATAGATCCCTAAATCGGCCGGCAGTATGTTCTGATAGGTGAGCGCGGCATTGAGCGTCCTTGAAAGAACGGCTCTCATCCCTATGTCCGCTGTGAGAGCCGAAGCGCTCCAAGCGGAATCAAATGTTTTGTCACCGAGAGTCATCATCCTGTTATCGGGAAAAAACTCGTGCGAAAGCTGTTTGATCGCGAAACCCGTCTGGAAACGCTCTGACACCTTATATGAGAGAGCCGCGGAAAGAGAAGTTTCCTGATACAGTTTATCCAGGCTGTCGCCGGCCGCAAACTGAGTGTAACCCAAACCGAAAACACCTTTTGTGTAAACGGGAATGGCAAAAGACAGAGCCGTGGTATTAAAGTCCACGTTCAAAAGCCCCGAAAAAGGCTTGTGGTAATACAGCGCAAGCTCGGGATTGCTTACATTTTTCAAACCCGCGGGATTATAAAATATAAGATCCGGGCTTCCGTACATCGTGGAATAAGCTCCGCCCATAGCCGCGCCCCGCGCCGACAGCCCCGTGTCAAAAAACGCGGCATTTGAGCTCCCCGCGAAAAACAGCGTCCATGCGGCAACTGCAAAAAATGTCCCCG
Organism: Elusimicrobiota bacterium; assembly: GCA_034660675.1. Taxonomy (GTDB): domain Bacteria; phylum CG03; class CG03; order CG03; family CG03; genus CG03. The sequence goes on along the minus strand of JAYEJT010000015.1, from coordinate 3,449 downwards.
CCGTTTTTCCCCTCTTTGCGCCAAGTGATATTTTTCTAATCATTTTCATCGTCAATTTTCTGAATAACTTTTTTATTTTCTTCTTTCATAATGAAATACCGTATTTCCAAATTTCCTGTTAAAAAGCGAACGCACACCTGAATGTTTGGACGACGATAACCCCTTCGCCGTCAACAAAGCGTTAACGGCATAAAACACGGCATAATAAATACGATTTACCGTAGAATCCAGAAAAGCATCGCTTACATTTCCTTTCGCGTATGTCAGCGTATTTTCAGCTTTCTCTAAACGGTATTTTGCTAAATCAATAAATTCCTGTTTCATAGGGCGATTCCTTCTCTATCAATATTTCTGTGAATAGGCATCACGTTCGCCAAGGAAGTGTTCCAAAAATTTCTGTTTTTCACAAGTTTTCCGAAAACCACATCATACTTTAATTCAATAGCGTAACTTATTTTTGTGATTGCTTCTTCCAGTTCGTTTGTAACAGGCCTTTCCATAAGTATCAGCAAATCAATATCCGACTCAGGCGTTGAATCACCTCTCGCTTTGGAACCGTAAAGAGTAATTTCCGCATCGGAAAATTTTTCAAGCAATCTGCTTTTAAATTCCCTCAAAGCCTTTAACTCATTGGCTTTCAAATTCGCTTCATTTATCTTTTTATTTTTCATCATCATTTTACCACAATTATCACGCCGGTGGCTTTCGCACCGCCGGCGCCCGTTGCTTCGTAAATATAAGCGCCGCTCTCCACCATCTGCGACGCGGGAACGGAGGAAGCCGTTTCACGGTCCGCTCCGTACCATGTGAGGGGAGAACCCGTCGTAAGAGTCACAACTTCCCTGCCCCTCGGATCGTATATCACAACTTTTGACGCTTCATCAAAATCGACAGGCGTTCTGGCCGTTAAAAATCTCTGCACGGGTTTAATGCCTCCGGCTTCTGTCGCAAAAAGAGCAAATCTTGAAAGATGCGGGAAATTAAAAGTCAGCGTGTTAGCAGAAGTGTTTTGCGTGCCGCCTACATATCTCCACACATGATTTCTCTCGTCAAGGAAATACGCTTTGAGCCTGCTTTCCAGCGAGCCGAGAGAACTGCCGTCGGCAAGATAAACATTTCCGCTCCTTTCCAGATAAAGCAGTTTTATCTGCACGGGATCCGCGAATGTCACATCCATATCATATCCGTCAGCGTCTTTGGGATCTATGTCCCAGCAGATAACAGGCATCCCGCCGTTGACAGAAGTATCAACCCTCTCGCCCGCCGTTCCTGTCGGAAAAGAATATGACGCGGCGGCGGCCAAAGGAATATCCGTCTGCGTTATCTCCAGCGACGTCGGCAATTCGCCGTCAACAGAACCGAGAACAATAGATGTAAAGCCGTCCGAGTCATTGCCGTCAGTCAGGGTTCTTGTCACACCCTGCGTCCAGGTGAATGTCTGGCTGCTCATAACCGTCACATTGACCGTCGGCGTCCGTGTTGAACGGCTGGCGTAATCGCTGTAATCAATATAGTAGGAAAAATCCCCGCCCGACACGAAACTCGCGGGAACCGCGGGCACGCCTGTAAACGTATCTGAAACCGAATCGGCGTCTAACACCTGCACAGTGGTAACAACGCCGTTTGAGCGAAAATAATTTACGGTGGTGGTTCCCTGAATGACACTGTCATCATCAAGATAAAGATTAAATTTAAAATCATTGCCTTTCATATAAACAGCGTTCGGAAAAGAATCAGGCAATATAACAGCGGGAAATGAATAATCGTTATAAACAAAAATTTCAAGATAGCCTAAATCGTCCAGCGTTGTGGTACTCGCATTACCTTCAAAATCCACAGCGGAAATCCTGTAAACATATTTACCCTCAGAAGAAGTCGTGGTTGAAATATTGGTATCCGTGTAATTCGTAGATGTTGTGATATCAACCCGCGAACCAGGCCAGAGCAACCACACGCCATCAGGCTGTTTTCTTTGTATAACATAATAGGCCACATCCAGCGGACCGGCCTGCCAGTATAAAGCGACGGTTGAGGTCGAACTCCGCACCCACGAGGGCACGCTCCTTTCAAGCAGCGGCGGCGTGGAGTCGGACAAGAATAAACTCGTGTGGGCAGTTATCGTAGAAACATTTCCAACGTCATCATAGGTTTTCACACAGAAATAAAATGTGTTCCCGGGATAAAGACCGGTAACGGCCCTTGTTTCTGTTTCCCCCGCCGCGACAGGCGAACCGAAAATAAAATTAGCCTGATAACCGGACACGGAACCAACGGCATCCCACCACACCCCGTCGTAATCGCCGACATCTGCTGACACGGTTGAATATTTCAACTCATAATAACCGCCGGTGTTGTTGTTCATCGTTCCGTCGTCGCCCGGCGCCGTCCAGGAAAGCGTGAGAGCGCCTTCCGTTGAAGTGGAAGCGGACACATTATAAAAAGCGGTCACCGCAGCCGGAGCTGTCCAGTCATTCTTGTAACCTTTTGTGTGTCCTGTCACCCGCCAGTCGCCCTTGGCTTCAAAATCGGTATCATCGGTGTCATTAGAGCTTTCGTTTCTGTTAATTGATTGAGACGAAGACATCGCGCTGGTGTCCACGGCGTAATATTCACTGGCGTTACTTGGATACCACTGATGATAACTCCTGGCCGCTGAAATCATGTTAGACCAGTACTGTGAATTCCACACACCTATTTTACTGCTCCAAAGAACAAAATCATCCATAACATCCTGACTGTCCCTGAGCATCAGCCAGTCCTTGAGCTCGTCTATCTGCTTGTTCTCGGTGGTCTGATTCTTTACAAAAAGCTGATAATGTTTTGAGCCGTCCGCATTGCTTGTGCATGTGAGATCAACCCCCTCTGTCATAAAATTGAGCGTCACATAATCGCCGGCCCCCAGCTGAAACGACGGAAATTCATAAAGTTCCTCTTCCTCGTAGCGCGCGTTGTCACCGGAAAAGGCAACGGTGAGGCTCCTCTGATATATCTTCCAGCCGGAAAGATTCACACTGCTCGTGTGGGCATTATAGAGTTCAACCCAGTCCTTTCCGCCTTCAATTTTGGGCGCCACTTCGTTTATCCTTATAAGAGAACCCACGGTATCGCCCGACGACGCTGAGGGGCAGTTTGAAACAGCGGATTTATTACCCGTCTCGTCCTCCGCAACAATTGCCACATAGTAAACCGTGTTTTTGTCAAGGCCGGCAATAGTGTATTCTTCCGTAGAACCGGCTTCCTTAGGATACCAGAGGAGCGACAGTTTCCAGTTATCCACCTGATAGAAATTATCAAAATTAAGAGCGTTTATAGGCACTTCTTCGAATCTGACGACATAACCCGCGGTTGTGCCGCTTGTTCCGTCATCGCCGGGAGCCGTCCAGACAAGTTTCAGCGAACCCGGACTGTCTCCCGAAGTCACAACCAAATCCGTTATTGTTGACGGAACG
>JAYEJT010000014.1:0-25577 GCA_034660675.1 Elusimicrobiota bacterium | reverse complement strand
CAAGGTCGTCAGAGACGCTGTTATTGTTGAAAAATACACATCTGCGCCGGCGCCGTCACTGATGGTGTAGTCATAATAAAGCGGCAGCGTAGGCTCGGTTGCCTGCGTAATTTCTTTTGTGGACACAGCATTTCTCCACTCTCTATCCAGACCGTCATCAGAATGGTCAAGGAGCATGGCTGTTGCGCCAAAGCCGTTCACGACAACAGAAGTCGCGTGAGGATCTCTTATATCGCTGACATAAAGATAAACGTTGTAAGAAGACGGGGCGCCTGAAGCGAATCCGTTATAACGCAGATCTGTCTCAATGTCACAAATCGGTGCCGCGAAAGGACACGGAGACACTGCTCCGTCGGCCATCACCATATCAGCCGTAGCTAAACCACTTGATAACACCACAGCGTCAGGACTTGAAACATTAGTGGTACTCATATAGCAGGACCAGGGGTCAGTGTCTTTTATGTGATACCGATCAACCGATGGCGCAACGCAAGTGACATAATAACTTGTTCCGTCCACCATAGCCGCACCGGTAACGCTGTATGCGCCCGGCGCAGTCATCGTTGACATTGCTATAGGATCGGCACCAAATGCCGGATCGTCAAAAACCGCAACCGTGGTATCCACGGGAGAACCCTGGTATGTGATGTTCCCGCTTATTGTGCCGGCGATGGCAGATGAGCAGACAAAAAGCATCACCGTCAAACCTTTGATAAAATTTTTCATAATAATGTCCTCCCGGAAAAACCGCTATGCCCGTGCAACGCACATGGCCGCAGGCTGATTAAATTCAAATTCTTTTTCATTCACTGAAATGCTATCATGCTTAGCAAGGCATGTCAAGGATTTTTTTGGTGATTTAAGTCACAAAGTTATCATGGGGTGTTTTTTTTGAAAAATTTTATAATTTTTTTGGCTTTTTCCGTCGGGATTATGTAACCCCCGTTTTTTCCGGGAACACGGGCGCAGAATTTATTCTTTCCCGTTTTTCCGAATTCCCACACAATCTTTCCGCCGTCTTTTGCTACTATTTCTATGGTGTGCGTTGCATTGAACCTCTTGTCATAAAAACCCGACGATTTCATATTCAAGCAATATGCAATCGTCTTATAAAAATCTTCCGGCATATTTCCGCGGAAATTCCAGCCCGATGAGCTTCTAAGAACACTGTATGTTTTTTTACCGCCTTTTATTTTCAAAATTGCCGTATCCTCTTCTTTCGTCGATGATAAAATCCGGTTTCTGTAATAATCGGCGCCGGTTAAAAGAAGTTCTTTTCTGAGACCTCCGGCGAGATATGACTTTTCATCATTTTCAAAACCCGCGTAAAAATGATTTCTGTCAAAAGCCTGCTTTCCTATAAGGATAGAAACCGCTTTTTTACCGGTGACCGTCAGCTTTATCGCGGATGACGAACTAAGATCATTCTCAAAGCGTTTATTTTCCGAAAAAGAAATAACTGTTTCAAATTTTAATTTCTTTATCTCCGCCATCAACACCCGGACACGTCTGAAAGCCGCGGGATAATTTGTCGAGGTGATTATCTCCCAGCCGCCGGTGGATTTTATAAAACAGAATTTATCTTTGGAAGCCATGTTTTCCACTTCAATCACCCGGATTTCTTTTATTTTTGCAAAAGGCGTTATTTCCGGCGACGCGTTTTTGATAAAATGGTGTATTACGGCAAGAAGAACAAGGATTCCGAGTATAAAGGACAATCTACGATTCATAAACCCTTTTGAAATACTCCCTCTTTGAGCGGCCTCTTTTCCACACAATCAAGCCCGCGAACAAAAGAACGAGAGAACTCCCGAAAATATTGATATATTTGAACAGCATTCTTCGGGAATCAGAGATTTTTTTCAGCGGACGGAACGTCACGCCCTTGTTTCTGATTTCTATCAGATCGGTGTCCTGCACAAGCCAGTCAACAACATTGAGAAAGAACGATAAATTTGACCGATCCTTCGCGACAGTGGAATCTATAAATCTTGACGTACCCAGAACCACAAGCCTCAGGGGTTCTTTGACAACCGTCACCCCCAGCGCAAAAGGCCCCTGTGGAGCGTTGACAGGCTTTATGAATTTCTGGAGCGGATTAAAAACGGTTATCGTGTCCAGCCATGATTTTTTTGACGAAAATACGAAGGCTTCTACTCCCGACACCGTGCTCTTATCAATTTCAAAAGCCGAAACATAGGGCAGGACAGCTCTCTCCATTCTGGAGCTTACAGGACTCTTACTAAAATTCGTGACCGCCACAAGAGGCGGATAATTCACGATGTTGGATATTGTAAACCAGCCCCTCTGCTGCTGCACGCCTATTCTCTGATTCTGCTCATCCAGAACGGTGCCGTCATAGAGTTTGACGCCGTAAGGCGCAAGAAGTTTTGCGAAATCGCATTTGTTCTTCACGCCGTAGAATGTGTCAGACGGCACAGTCAGCCTATCCACGAAAATGCCCGCGGGCAGTTTTTCACTGATTGAATGAAACCATTCAAGGCCGGCGTCTTTCATCTCGTCTCTCGGCGATATCAGGAGAGCGGCCGAAAAACCGTCCGCGGAATCACCCGGCTTTATTTCTTCTATGTCATAATTTTCCTTAATGAGCGCTTCCAACTCGGCATTTTCAGCAAAGTCCAACGAACCGAAAGCTTTGATCAAAGCTATTTTGCGGCGACGGGGATCCAGCAGCTTCTTAAACGATGATGTCAGCATATATTCAAGACCGGACGTGTCTTTTACATAGGGAATCACCTCCTTTCTATCGCCGTAATACATAACCAGCCCCATGTACCCGTCATTCACCTCATATTTATCCGCCGCTATTTTTGTAAACTGTACAGAGAAGAGCCCCGCGGCGCCGGCTTCCTTCATTATTCCGGGATTTCCCGAGGGATCCTTGAATTCATATTTAATTTTCGCTCTGTTGTACGATTTGTATTCCTGCAGAAGATCGGAGAGATAATTTTTGACATTCATATACTGGGCGGGGAGGTCATCGTTAAAATAAGCTTTGATAAAAACGGGTTCCTCAAAAGCCTTTGCCGTTTTCTTCGACGCCTTTGAGAGCGAATACGATTTTGAGGCTGTCATGTCTATTCTGAAAAAATAATAAGACGAAAAATAATTCGCCACAACGAGCATTCCCAGGAATATAAAGGAAGCCGTGTTCCTTTTCTTTTTGAAAGCCGATATCCGCCATTCGGAAAGAACGAGAAACAGCGCCGAAAAAGACGCGAAATACATCACATCCCTCATGTCAACAACGCCTTTCGAAATGTTGGCCAGATGCGTGTCAGCGGCTATAAAGGAAAGCGGGCCCTGCAAAAAATCCGGCATAAAAGCCATCACTTTTCCTATCATAAAAAACGCGAAACACATAACAAAAGATATGAGGTAAGCCGACACATTCGCTGCGGTGACGGACGAGGCGAAAAGACCGGCAGCAAGATACATTCCGGCCAGCATAAAATAGCCGGCAAAAACTCCGAAGACATAACCCCAGTCCAGCCGCCCCAAAAAAGACAGCGACACAGGATAAACGGCCATACCCGCAAGCGCTATTAAGATCACAGCCAGCGACCCCAGATATTTTCCTATAACAACTTCCTTCGCTTTTACGGGGCTTGTCAAAAGGTTTTCAATGGTGCCGAAACGTTTTTCGTCAGATATAAGCCTCATGGCTATGGCCGGCACTATAAAAACAAACAGCAGATCAAGGTTGGATGTCACCCCTGCCAGCGTCACCTCGCCTATGAGGAATATGGAAGAGGTGAAAAACCAGCCCGTTACAAGCCACAAGACAGTGAGTATGATGTAAGCCACAGGGCTTGTGAAATAATCAGAAAACTCTTTCTTTGCTATTGCAAACACGGCATCCGTTCTCATCCTGTATCTCCATTTTGAACCTGCGCGTCATTTTCACCTTGTGCTTTTACATCAGAGACAAGCCCTTCCGAGTTGCCGCTCCCGTTTCCCGAGGTGAGTTTTTTAAATATTTCTTCAAGGCCTTTTTTCCGCGTATACATTTCCACAACCTTCCATTTCTTCTCCGCGCAGAGCGAAAAAACTTCGCCTCTTATGTCATTGCCACGCTCGTAGGCTATTTCAACGCCATTTTTCTCGCGCGCGATATTTTCAACGCCCTTGATTTTATTAAGCTCTTCTATATCGCCGGGGAATTCCCCGAAATTAAGAATAATTTCCTGCGAAAAAAAACTTTCAAGTTTGTCCGCGGGTCTGTCCAAAGCCAGAGAGCCCTCGTTTATTATGATTATTCTGGTCGCCATGGCCTCTGCTTCCGAGAGTATGTGGGTTGAAATGATAACGGTTTTCTCGCTTCCCAGATCTTTTATCAAAGCCCTTATCTCCCTTATCTGATTGGGGTCAAGACCTATTGTCGGTTCGTCAAGAATAAGTATTTCCGGATCGTGCACAATGCTCGCGGCTAACCCCACTCTCTGTTTGTAACCCTTTGATAGCTCTCCTATTTTTTTTGACATCACCCCGGCCAAAGAGCATTGCTCCACCGCCTTCTTTATTCCGGAGCCCTTTTTTATGCCCCTGAGTTTCAGGACATAGCGGAGATAATCCTCCACGAACATCTCCGGATAGAGAGGGTTTGATTCCGGCATATAACCTATAAAACGCCTTCCGTCTTCAAGACTGAGACCCTTTATTGAAACTTTCCCCGAGCTTGCCGGAAAGTAGTTTGATATAATTCTCATTGTCGTGGTTTTTCCGGCGCCGTTGGGCCCCAAAAAAGCGACGATCTCGCCTTTTGATATTTCAAACGAAATACCGTCAAGAGCTTTAAAATCGCCGTAATATTTTTTTACATCATTAAGTTTTATCATTTTCTAAAAAACCCGCCGCGCTCCGATTTGGTTATTACTCCCCCCTATAAACTCAAGCCTTAATTGATTCTATTATAACATTTGCTCTTAATTTTTGCAAATAAAAAACGCCCCATAACCTTCATATATGCGATTAGAAGAGGAAACAGCCGCATTTTGGAGGAACTTTTTTTGAGAGAATAATCCATTTCAAGAGGGTACTCATCTACAACAACGCCGGCGGCAAGCAGAATAAAAAGGATCTCGAGCTGAACGCTGAAACCTTTTTCACGCAAAATGGAAGGAATGCCCGCCTTTTTCAAAACACCCGCTTCGTAAACCCTGAAACCTGAAGTCCAGTCTGAAACAGAGCTTTTGTAGAAAAATAAACTCATAAAAAAAGACCCCGCCCGGCTTATAAAACTTCTCGCAAAAGACACGCCGCGGCACGAACCGTCTTTCACAAATCTTGACGCAATCACAACACCGGCGCCGCCGGCCCGCGAGAACACACAATCAAGTTTTTTAATCATCCCGTTCACCGTCTCCGGTGGATGAGTGTCGTCGCAATCCATGGTCACAACAATATCCTCCGCAGCGGCGTTTTGATCTATCCATTCAAAACCGGTTTTGATCGCCACCCCCAAACCAAGATTGCGGGGATGGCCGATTATCTTCAGATTAATGTTTAAGCTTCTTGCAATAGCCTCTGCCTGGTCCGATGTGCCGTCAACCGAACCGTCATCCACAAGCAGAATAACAAAATTCCCGCCTATCGCTCTTTTTATACTTGTCAGTACGGGCTCAATTGACTCTGCTTCATTGTAGGCCGCCAGCAGAAAATAGATCATGTTTCCGGAAAAAGCGGCATATGGTGTCCGGCCCGGATAAATATTGGACAGATCACAGGATTAACGAACGCTATTTTTATATTCTTTCAGTATGCCGCTCAGGACATCCGTCACTTCCTTTTTTATTCTCTCAACGCCATCTTCAGTGGATGCCTCAAAACGCATGACAAGAACAGGCCCTGTGTTAGAGGCCCTGCACAGACCCCAGCCGTCCTCAAAAATTATTCTTGCGCCGTCTATGGTTATAACCTCGTTCGTCTTCTGAAAATGCGTGGACAGCTTGGCCACGACATCAAACTTGATCTCATCGGCGCAATCCACTCTTATTTCCGGGGTGATCGGATATGACGGCACATCGTCAAGATAAGATGACAGTTTTTGATCCGAAGAACTGACAAGTTCGACGAGTCTGGCTACAGTATAAAGAGCGTCATCATAGCCGAAATACCTGTCATTGAAATATATGTGGCCGCTCATCTCGCCGCCGAAAAGCGCTTTTTCATCCTGGATGCGCGCCTCTATGGGCGAATGGCCCGTTCTGCTCATAATGGCTTTCCCTCCGAGCTTCTCTATCGTTTCCGGCAAGGCCTTGGAGCACTTGACCTCAAACACTATTTTTCCTCCGGGGTTTGCGGCCAAAAGCGGTTTGGCAAAGAGAGCCATAAGACGGTCCCCCCAGATGATATTTCCTTTCTCGTCTATAACGCCTATCCTGTCCGCATCGCCGTCAAAGGCCACACCGAAATCTGCCCCTGTTTCCCTGACTTTTGCTATGAGCGCTTTCAGATTCTCCGGCACGGTGGGATCAGCAAAATGATTCGGAAAATTACCGTCCACTTCCTCAAAGATGCTCTCCACCTCCACTCCCATATCCCTCAAAACCGGAACAATTATGCCGCCGCCGACACCGTTTCCGGAGTCCACGACAATCTTAAGTTTTCTGCCGGCGCTGACGGTTTCCCTGATGTATTTCCTGTATCCGGGCACGACATCCGCTGTCGTCTCAAGAACACCAGCTCCCTCCGGTTTTTCTCCGGCCATGACTTTTTTAAATAGGGCCTTTATGTCCTCACCGTAGATCGTGGCCTGATTAAGCGATATCTTCATGCCGTTGTATTCCGGCGGATTGTGGCTGCCTGTTATCATTATACCCCCGTTCATCTTCATTTCATGACAGGCAAAATAAAACACCGGAGATGCGGCCATTCCTATGTCAACAACATTCATTCCGCAGGCCAGAAAAGAATCTATCAGTTTGACTGATATCCTCGGAGAGGAAAGCCTTCCGTCCCGGGCCACTATGATTTTCTCAACTCCCTTGGCTGAAAACATGGCCGAAAGAGCTCCCGCTATCTTCTCCACGGCTTCATCGCTCAAATCCCTGTCGGCAATACCCCTGATATCGTACTCCCTGAAAATCAACTCATTAATGTTCATAATTCTTACTCCTTATTTTTTAACGGGGTGAACACCCTTTCCACCTTTCAGCATTTCAAGATAGTACCGGGCCTGTCTGTTTTGCGGATCCGCCCTCAAACAGGCCTCGAAACTAAGAATCACTTTATCCCACTCCTTTCTTTTCCAATAGATAACCCCGCAGTTGTAATAACCCCGGGCAAAAGCGGGATCTTTCTCCACCGATTTTTTATAACAATCAAGCGCATCGTCATCCCTTCCGGCTTTTTCATAAACGGCACCTGTGTTATTATAGTTTCTTGCAAGGGCGTTGTCTATAAAAGGCGCCGTTCTCCTGTCCCGGTATTCCCTGTTCAGAGCCTTCCGGGCAAAACCGTAATATTTGAGAGCATCTTCATATTTCTTCAGTTCATAGGCGCTGGATGCAAGATTATACAGTGCCGCGGAATTATAAGGATTGAAAGCGAGGGCTTCCCTGAAGCGCTCCTCTGCGGCGTTGAAATCATTTCCAGCGTAAAATTCAAGCCCTTTCGCGCTGAAGGCATCAGAGTAATCGCCACAGAGTTCTTTGGCGTAAAAATCCTTATAAAACATTGATGAAAATTCGCCTGAAAAAAACATTTTTTTAAACGGCTCATGGGACACCCCCCTGCCAAAGCCCCGCAAAACACCCGCCGAACGGGGTTTCGTTTTGCCGAAAAAGCCCTTTCCCGCTTCAAAATGATTCGTTATAAAAACATTGTCATTTAAAGAAACAAATTCCTGAAAAAAATCATCTCCCGCAAAATCAAGGGGGGGGAGAACAATTCCGCCCTCGCGCAAAAGCTGTTTCCTATACCACGGCGCACGCATCATTCCCTGAGCGAGAAAAAGAGAATCGCTTCTCTTCCTGCGCGCGATGGTCTCATACCACAGCGAAAAAAGCTGAACATCTTTTCGCAAAACAACGGCGGAACCCATCGGCGCCGAAACAAAAACATTTTCCGCCCAGTCACGCGCAAAAAAATCTTTTCTGTGATCCAGTTCCCCCTCATTGGCAAACAACAGCCATCCGGCGCAGAGTAAAATCAGCGGGCCCGCATAAAGAACCGGAATTTTTTTTATTCCGTAGGCTATAAACACAAAAAAACAGGCAAATGGAATAAGATACGCGGCCTCAACTATCACAAGAGCATGCTCATTGGCCGGCATTCCCGAGACAAACAGAAAAACCGGCCCCGTTACAAAGAAGAACACAAAGAGCGCCCGGATCAACAGATTATTTTTTATGCCTTTTACCGCCCCCACGAGTCCCGCAAAAAAAAGCGGCGGAGTAAACTGGAAAAAAAGATTACCGCAAAAAACATGCAACTGTTTAAAAAAAGTCTCCCGCAATGTATAAAAATCAGAAATTTTATCAAGGCCGTGGCCGTAAGCCTTGCGTGTCACCGAATAAAAAAACTGATGGATCGTCTGGGGATCGGCCCAGTCTATAGGCGGATTTGCAAAAGATCTGACGGGTAGATAAAAAAACACGGCTGAACCCGCCAGAAAAAAAAGAACAGCTTTAACGTAATCATTTATACGGAAAGAATGTTTTGTCAGAAAAATTAAAGCAAACGACGGCAGCGCCAGCACGGGTGTGGGCCTCACCCCCATGCTCAAACCGGCGATAAAAGCAAATGCGAAAAGTTTTTCAGGATAGACTTTCACAAAATAAGCCGTGTAAAAGAGCAAGAATATGAAAAACAGATCAGGGGCATAAGACTCGCTCACAATAGCCAGCAGCCAACTCGCTTTTGAAAAAATAAAGACAAGACAAAGTGACGCCGAAATTAACGGGTTAACTCCTATACGTATGAAAATAAAGAAAAAAATCACCGATGAGGCGGCCGCAAAAAATGCGCTCATAAGCTTTGTCCTGTATGCGGGATTCCCCGACAAGATCGCCGTGTTAAAAAATTTGCCCAGAATCGCATATGCGGGATAACCCGGCGGATGCGCCACCGAGAGGGTCACGCAGACGGTGGCGAGCTCGCCCGTATCCCTGTAAGCGGCGAGCTCCCCGGAGGCACTGCGCATATAAAAAATGAACGCTAAGGCGGCAATAAACGCCACTATGGTGCCAGGGGTTGACTTTCGTGACTTATTTATAATATCAGGCAATGAGGTCGTAACCTTTTGACGATATTATCTTCATTTTTTTCAGGCTTCCGGGAAGCTGTTTTTCCTTAAAAAGAACTTCACCGTCTACATCCGGCGCCTGAAAATAGGTCCTTCCCTTAAAAGAGCTGTCCGCTATAATTTCCAGCTTTTTTCCGACAAAGGAACGGACAAAATCAAAACTGATTTCCTGCTGAATTTCCATGAGTTTTTCCGCGCGTCTTAGCGCTTCCGCGACAGAAGCCCGACCGCCCATTTTAAAGGAGGGGGTGCCTTTCTCAGGGGAATAATTGAACACCCCCACCCAGCTGAATTTAATTTTTTTCAGATTCTCCGCCAAATTACCGAAACGCTTTCCGGTTTCTCCGGGAAAACCCGTTATAAAGGTGGACCTCACTGCGGCATCAGGCATATATTTTCTGATGTTCTCTATGAGCCGCTGGGTTTTTCGGAACGCCGGGCGGTTCATTCTTTTTAATATAAAGTCGTCGGTGTGTTGAACAGGTATATCAAAATAACGCGCGACTTTTGGAAGAGACGCTATTTTTTTTATAAGGCTGTCTCCGATATGCGCCGGATGCATATACAGAATTCTTATGCGCTTGACTGGTTTTATAACATGAAGTTTTTCCAGAAGCCTGCCCAACTTCCCGCCCGTCGCATCGCCGCCGTAAAAAGCCGTGTCATTCGCGATCAGTATCAATTCTTTAACACCCATTGCCGCCACATTTTCCGCCTCAGTTAATATGTCTTTTATGCTCCTCGACCTGAACTCACCACGCAGCGCGGGTATCGCGCAATAACTGCAGTGATTGGAACACCCCTCCGCTATTTTTATATACGCGTATGAAGCCGGTGTGGATAAAAGACGGGGGAAGGAAGAATCCGCGATAAAATCCGGCTTCCCCACACACAGTAAATGTTCGCGGCGGATAGTATCCAGCGGGGCTCTATGAGCCGGGGGTTTTTCATGACGCGAAACAATCCTCTTCAAAATATCGTCTATGTGCCTGTAATCCGAGCTTCCCACCACGGCATCTATACGCGGAAATTTCTTGAACAGCTTTGCTTTTTCCTTTTGCCCCAGGCATCCGCAAACAACAAATTTGGCAGACCGGGATATTTGTTTTGAAAGATGTTCTATTTCATTATTCGATTCATCCCGGGCCTCGCGTGTAAAAGCGCAGGTGTTGATGACAACGGCGTCAGCTTCTTTCGGAAAAGCTGTCAGCGCCCATCCTCCAGATCCGAGAAGGCCCGCGGCAATTTCGCTGTCCACCAGATTCCTGGCGCAGCCCAGCGAAACAAAATGCGCTTTTTTCACGCCGGCCTTTGTCACAAGAATCTCACCCTGAGAGCTTCGATCAATGCTTTCACTCCGTCAAGAGGACGTATTTTTTTACCTGCTTCCTTTGAGCGGGGGCTGTAATCTATGGGCATCTCTACGATTTTAACGCCGTTTTTCAAAAGATTGGAAGTGATCTCGGCTTCTATTTCAAAACCGCAGGAACGAAGATTATACGACCTTAGCACATTGGCCCGCACCACTTTGTAACAAGTGTATGTGTCCGTCACCCGCGAGAAAAAAATAACGCTTATGAACATCGACACCAGATTATTGCCAAGAAAATATTTGAAATAACGGACAGGGTTCTTTTTAAGAAATCTGGAACCGTAAACGGCGTCCAGATCATCCTTCAGCGCGTATTCGACAAGGCCCTTAAGCTGAAGAGAATCATATTCCGTATCGGCATCCTGAACGGCAATATATTTTCCGCGGGCAAGAGCAATTCCGGCGCGCAAAGCCGCACCTTTTCCCATATTCTTTTCCTGTTTGATCACCCTGACTTTGTAACGGGCCGCTATTTCCACCGTCTTATCCGCAGAACCGTCATCCACAATAATCGTTTCCCATGACCCCGGAAGGCTCTTTAATTTTTCCAGCACCTCCGCGATTGTGGCCTCTTCGTTATAAGCCGGCACGATAACACTGACATCCATAAGAGGCACACTGTCTTTTATTTCTTCCGCGTACCTCACGGCATCTTCCTTTGTTTTTACTTTCCCGGAAACCCGCGCCTCTTCCACCGCATCTATTATTCTGCCCACCAGCCGCCCCGGAGAAATTCCGAGTTTTGCCATAACCTCATGACCTCTTAAAAGCGGCGGCCTGTCTATTTTTTTCTCCCTGAAATAAACCCGCAGAATTTTTTCCGTGAAATTCTCCTGATTTACCATTTCCGCAAATCTCCCCGGCGCCGTCTCATAAGAATACCTGTCACAGAAGGCGGTAAAAACCGCCGCAATGTGCCCCGGCGTGGAAAATGCCCTGAAAAAACGGTAGAAAGCACGCTCCGTAGAACGGGAACTCATATTTGAGGGCCTCATGTGATGATAAACAACATCCGAAACAAAC
The DNA here is from genome assembly GCA_034660675.1 of Elusimicrobiota bacterium. Classification (GTDB taxonomy): domain Bacteria; phylum CG03; class CG03; order CG03; family CG03; genus CG03. Next base: position 13,914 of record JAYEJT010000014.1, on the reverse strand, counting down.
TTCATGTCGTTTCTGCTGCTTTTGAGTTTTCTCATGATATTTCTTGCGAGAAAACTGCCTATCCTTTCATGGCCGAAAAACCGCAGACGCCCTGTCGCCCGGGATGCGGCCTCCGGTTTTCCTATATCATGCAGCAGGCACGCCAGCTTCGTTAAAATAATCCTGTGACGATCAAAATATCTGTTCAGGTCTTCCCTGAATTCGGAAAACCGCTCAAAATTGCCGGCAAGCACTTTTTCCTCAAATTTTCTGACCGTCTCCAGGGAATGCTCCCACAAACCGCCTTTATGATAATAATTATCGCTTCTGTCACCAAAAGCGGAGAACTCCGAAAAAGTGGCGTTAAAAAGGCCGGCTGCGTATATATCATCCAGTCTTGCTGCGGAACGCGGATGCGCGAGAATAAAAAAAAGCTCGTCTCTTATTCTCTCTCCCGCCGAAGAGGAAATAAGCGCAACATCTTCCTTTATCCGTGCAAGCGTTTCAGGTTCTATTGTTCCCTCTATCCGGGAGGCAATTCTGAAAGCTCTGTACAAGCGCAAAGGATCTTCCTTAAAAACATTCGGGCTGACCATGCGTATTGTTTTTTCCTTCAGGTCTTTTATACCACCGGTGGGATCCAGATAACGCTTCGGGTTACCCCATTCTGCCGCGGAAAGCGCAATGGCATCAACAGTAAAATCTCTTTTCAGCAAGTCACTTTTTATGTCGCCTCTCAGAGGAGAAAGATCCAGATACCATTCATGCGTTTTTTTCAGCACGATCCTGAACACCTGCCGTTCGCTGTCAAGCACAAAATACGGGGCCGAAAAAATATCCGAGAGCTCTTTTACCGCTTTCGGCAAATTTCCGGGAATTATAAGATCTATATCCCGCGACATTTTCCCGCGCATCAAATCCCTCACTGCCCCCCCCACAATATAAGAATCCGGATATTTTTCCGCAATCAACTTAATTTCTATTATGGGGTCAGGTCTTGACATTGGACATTTACCTTAGAACAGCAATTTCGACAAAGTCAATTTTTTTTCTGATGGCTGATTCACCGGCTATTTTCTCAAATCTTAACACGCTTTTGCTTACCGCGCTGTAACACACACCTCCAAACATCTTCGCCATGTCTTTAAGTTTCATATCTGTGTGCTTTCGTATCAGATACATCGCCGTCTGCCGCGGAAGCCCATGTTTTTTCAGCACATTCTCAACGGTTACTCCATAGACACGGGCCGTTTCACTGATTATCCGGTCTTTAGAATTTCTCTTCTTCACTTTACGGCCGCCGCTTATTTCGCCGCTCAAAGCCTTTCTACCGGCGGCACGAATTTTTTTCACTTTATCGGTAAACCCGCGGCTTCCTATCACGAACTGCCCGTAAATTAGTTTCTTAATCTCTTCTCCTTCGTCAATTCCGCAAAACTCAGCATATTTCCTGATTGATTCTGACGGGGAAGAGCCGAAACTCCTCAGCACAAATCCGGGCTCCGACACAAAGCTGTCAACAAGGCCGGAATATTCGCGAAAACTGCTCCATACGTAATCCTGAGGCACCTTAACCATTTTCGCCCTCACGGGGTTCAAGTGAATATATCTGCTTAAACGGAGAAGATAATTGTCTTTATCCACCAGAAGAGCCTTATAGCGTCCCTGGAAAACATGCCCCGCCCGGTCGTGCCTGCTGTTGTAATACACACTGTACGCTGTTTGAACACAATGCATAAAACGCGCAAGATTCGCACGGGTGGTTTCAATCAGAAGATGATAATGATTCGGCATCAATGCATAAGCACACACAATTACGCCGTATCTGCGCTTCGCCTTTTTTATAACATTCAGGAATTTTTTATAATCAGCAGCGTCCCTGAATATTTTACCCTTATCATCCCCTCTTGAAATTACGTGATACACGGCTCCTGGATATTCAATTCTTATTGGGCGGCTCATAGTTTTTTTTAATATTTATCATGTCCAATGTCAAGACCTGACCCCACTGCTTTTAGTTGCCTCACATAGGGATGTTTCGGATGGCTGAACACCTCCCACGTATCACCGCTTTCAACGATTTCGCCGTCTTTCATAACGCATATCCTTTCCGATATGATTTCCGCCAGAACAAGATCGTGCGTTATAAAAATCATGGCCGTGCCGTAGCGGGAATTTATTTTTTTCAACAGCCTGATAATTGACCCCGCCGTTGAAACGTCCAGAGAAGAAGTGACCTCATCTAAAATCAGACACGAGGGAAACATGGCAAAACTCCGGGCCGCGGCCAGCCTCTGACACTGCCCGCCGGAAAGCTCGCCCGGGCGGGAGCCTGCAAGTTTTATATCAAGCGAAAATTCGGCAAAAATGCTTTCAACGGATGAAAGCTCACGGGGTATTTCGCCTCCGAGACGCTTTCTGTTTTCCATAGCCTCTTTTATAATAAACCCGCTTGTGAGCATCGGGTTAAGGCTCTCATGGGGATTCTGAAAAACAATCCCCGTTTTTGAAGCCCTATCAAGAGAACTGTACTTCTCAAGAGATGTTCCGTCTATAACAACTTGCCCGGCATCGGGCCTGACGAGACCGGCCGCTATCCTCGCCAGAGTTGTTTTCCCGCATCCGGACTCCCCTACAATAGCCACAATTTCTCCGGAGGAGATATTCATATTAATATCCCTGCAGGCTTTTTTTGCATGGCCGCGGGTAAAAAGAGGACCTTTTTCCGTATAAAAAGTCTTGCTTATGTTTTTAAATTCTATCAGCAACGCTTCGCCTCCGGGAAGGGCCCCGCATTAAAACATCTCACTCTGTGGCGGGTCCTTGTAAGGGGCACATGCCCGAGGCATATATCGGCGGCGTAGGGACATCTTGGAAAAAAAGGGCAACCTCTCGGCGGATTTGATAAATCCGGCGGGTCCCCGGGAATAATTCCTATATCCCCGTCAGCCCGGGGAATGCACTTGATAAGAGCATCCGTGTAAGGATGAAGAGGATTTTTGAATAGATCCCCGCATGGCGAATCCTCAACCAGCGTTCCTCCGTAGAAAACAACCGCGCGCTTTGTGAGATATCTTATCAGCGAAAGATCATGAGAAACAAAAAGCAGTGTCAGCGACTCCCGTTCAACCAGATTTTTAATAAGTTTTAATATTTCAAACTGCGAAACAACATCAAGGGACGTTGTTGGTTCATCCGCGAGAAGAACGCGGGCACCCGAGGCAAGAGCCATAGCAAACTGCAAACGCTGAAGCTGACCACCCGAAAGGTTATGCGGGAACATTTCCGGAATCCTGCCGTCGAGACCGCAGATTTCAAGAAGCTCGCCGGCATCCCTGAGGCAGCCGTGCAAACGAATTGTCTCGTCAAGCTGAGTACCTATTTTGAGAACCGGATTAAAAGCCGCGTAAGGGTGCTGAAATATCATATAAATGCCTCCGCGCCTGAGATTAAGCAGTTCCCCGGATGTCATTTTCAGCACATCGCGCCCCGCATATATAATCTCACCCGTGACCCTGTCTATTTCCTCCTGATTAAAAAGCCGCAAAACACTCTTGAGCAGCGTGGATTTCCCCGAGCCCGATTCGCCGGCTATACCGAGAGCCTCTCCTTCCCGCAACTCCATACACACATCCGTGAGAGCATAAACCCTGCCCATTGTCCGGTGTTTATACACAACGGAAAGATTTTTTATTTCCAGAATCGCACTGCCGGACGCCCCGCTGCTGCTCATCTGAAGACGTAAGAGGCGTATCCCACGGCAGAAAGCTCATCTCCCGAAACAGAAGAAGATGTGTCGTAAAAAAGTTTTTCCGGCGCAGAGCCGGCAAGCGCGAACATAAGCGACATAACCGGGCCCAGACCGCACATGCTTATTTTGCTTTCATGAACCGTTTTAAAAAGCCCCTCCGCATCCATAGCAAGAATTTTCTTTTCCGCAATGGCATCCTGCTTTTCGGCCCACTTCGCCGCAGGCATACCCGAGGGCGGCATCTGGCCGTAACCGGGGCCGCAATGCGTAAAATCAGACGATGCGACAATCAGCGTGTCCGGAAAAAGCTTTATGGTTTCAGACAGCGCTTTTCCAAGAGCGCGGGCGCTGTCAACGCTGTAATCATACATGGAAACCGGCACTATTTTAACGCCCGGGTTACGCCTCAAAAGAAAAGGAATCTGCACTTCTATTGAATGTTCTCTTATGTGGGAAAAAATATCCGTTGTCAGAGAAGGCATGTTTTTTGATAGCTCTTCCGCAAATTCGCCGTCGCAATCGGCCCTGCCGTTGGGGACAATCCAGCTCCCCTGACCGAACAGAGAAAGCGGTCCCCCTCCGCCCGTGTGATTGACGCCCAGAACAACAACTCTTTCCGGAATAACGGCACTGTAGGAATAGGCCTGCGCCTGGCCCGAATAAACATAACCGGCATGCGGAACAATCACGCCACGGCACTTTTTTTCTTTAACATTTTTTGACGCCTCATCGAGGAAGCCATCTATCATCCGCAAAAGTTCTTTTTTTTCACCGGGATAAAAACTTCCCGCAAAAACAGCTTTTCTAATCATTCCTGCCCCCTCCGCTTTGTTCAAATTTGCTCAGTCTGTCGACCCTTCTCATAACTTCCGGAAGCTTATATTTTCCGAGAGTCTCAGCAACAGCATCCATCACAAAAGGAATGTCCACACCCCATCCTATGGAAAGAAAAAGAGGCTTCACATTTTTTCTCGTGCGGAAACACACACCCAAAAGCTCGCCGCTCTTCTCTTTTATAAAGGTGTAGGCGCCTTTAATCAGCGGCGGTTCTTCTGCAATACCGTAAAGACAGCTCTTCGCGCATCCGACGCTGGGCTTTTCAAGCACAATTCCCATGTGCGTCGCCAGGCCCATGTGAAGAGGATGGGCCAGACCCTGACCGTCAAAAATAAAAATTTCGGGATTACTTTTTAGTTTCTCAATCGCGGTAATCAGCGGAGGCGCCTCACGGAAAGTGAGAAAACCCGGCACATATGGAAATTCGCAGGGGAGTTTCACCATCACATCTTCAACGAACTTTTTGTTTTTTCTTGAGTAAACCGTCACCGCGGCTTTTGCCATACCGTTTTTATAAGCAACATCGCAGCCAGCCATTAAATCCGCGTCTTTAAAATCCATCATTTTCCTGCGTACAATTTTCTCGCGCATGGAAAACTGTATTTCGCGTGCCTGTTTAACATCCCCGGCAAAACAGAGAATTTTTTTAGCGGAATCGATTTTCATACAAAGTCTTCTGGCTGAAACCCTCCGGGGAATCCCCTTTCAAATGTTTTGAATTTTTTAATAGCGGCTTTTTAAATTCTTATTCCACGGAACATTCTTTCTTGATTTTTTCCGCCTCTTTCTCAAAACGCGCGGGAAAATCCTCGGGCATCTCAGCCCCCGATAAGGTTTTAGCTTCAAGCAAACGCTTGATGGCCTCATCCCACGAAAATCCGCTTGACGAATAAACACGGCTCACCTCATTCTCATCCATCTGAAAATATTTCGCCACGCGCCCCGCTTCGCCGCTTCCGTAATGGAACTGCCTCGCGCATGAAGAAAATAAAATCACCGCAAAAAACAAAAATAATTTATTACTCTGAAAAAACATCCGCCTGAAATGTAAAAATATCCGTGTCATCTTCTTTCCACGCCTCCTCGTTCAATCCCGCCTTGTGCGCACATAGTGAATTCATAAATTCTTCCTTACTCCAGCCGGTTTCCTCAGCCACCTGCGGTAGATACACTCCCTGCCGGGTACCTCTGCGGACTATAACCCCGTCCCTGCCCAAAACAATATCATCCGGCATCACTTTCTGGGGCGGCGTCAAAACAGAAATTTCTATTTTCACACCCCTCAGCTCATTCTTTGTCACGGGCGGAAATCTCGGATCCCGTGATGAGGCCTCCACCGCCATGTCTCTGACCGTCTCCCAAAGCGGCTTCGCTCCCACAATGTTTCCTATGCAGCCACGGAGCATCCCATCCTTCTTCAGCGTAACAAAAGCTCCCTGCACCTCTTTCAGTCTCTCCTGTATGGGGTTGACTTCAGGAACAATTCTTTTTTTAGCATAGAGCTCAACCGTTTTTCTGGCAATTTTCAAAAGAGATTTTTTTTCATCTTTATTCAGCATCCCCACCCCCTTCTTGTAAAAACACACCGCGGCATAACCTACGACACGCGACTTATCACCGGTCGTGTCACCCGAATTCGCATATTTCAAAACCCTTACAGCGTTGGCCCCTGCGAGGCGGGAGGCCTCCATAACAGCCAAAACAGCCGAAGCTCCGCAAAGCTGAACCTCACCGCTTTGAAGCGCCGTCTGCAAACCGCCGTCATCAAAGTTTGCCATATAATCAAGACAACGGCTGTCCATTGCATTTGCCTGATCATAAGTCAGATAATGGCTCATATCGCTTGACGCGGCAAAAAGCATGCCTTCTTTATAAAGAGCCGCCATGCGGCGGGCGAGAGCCCCGGAATCATCAAAGCTCTGCCCCACAAGAACAGGCGTCAGCGAAAAATCCTCCAGCGCCGCTTCCAGATAAGGCAGAACAACCTCAAGAGAGTGCTCCTTTTTATGAATTTTCCCGTCAAAAGAAGCCTGCTTAAGAACGTTTATCTGATTTCCTATCTCCGTGTTGACAGGCCTCAAACCGAAAGGTGTTTCCCATGACTCGGAATCATCAAGGGCTATGCCGTCTAACCCCTCTTTGTGAGAAGGCCCGACAAGAATAACGTCACTGAAAGCTTTACCTTTGAGCAATTTGACCGCTTCCGCGGCAACAGATTCGGCATAAACCCAGCCGGCGTGCGGCAGAACAATCCCTATGACAGTGCCGTTAAACGGCGGGGAAACAGAAACGCCGCCGGTAGAAATCCCAACATCGGCATACCGCTCGAGCCTGTTAAGAACAGCGGCTTTATCCGCCGGATACCACGAACCTTTGTAGGCAGCTTTTCTGATCTTTTTCTCAAGTCGCGCTCCGCAGCCGAAAACAATCAGCGCCGCGCCGGCAAATAAAAACAGTGTTTTTCTCATCGGAGAATTATATTAAATATTCCCCGAATTCGAAAGGATTCAACCGGATTTATACGGCATCTCACAAGAGAGGATAATTTACATCGCGAGAAAATTGATATAAAATGCGTGTATGATAAAAAACAGACTTCTGATAATCGGCGGAAACGCCGCAGGAATGAGCGCGGCAAGCCAGGCGAGACGGACAGGTCCGGATATTGAGATTACCGTGATAGAACAAAGTCCCTATATTTCAGGGGCATCCTGCGGCCTTCCTTATTTCATATCAGGTGAGGTCAAAGACATAAACAGCCTTCTCGTGCGGACAAAAGAATATTTTGAGACCAAGCGGAACATAAAAGTGCTAACGCTGATAAAAGCCGTCAGGATACATCCTTTTGCCAAAAATGTTGAAACTCTTAATCTTGAAAACAGCGCGAAAGCGAACATCGCATACGACAGGCTGATTATAGCCGCCGGCGGCTCCGCCGTAAAAACCGATTCCGGCAAAGGCATTTTTACTCTGAGAAACATAGGCGACGGAATCGCCTTAAAACAATTTATAAACAACGCAAACCCCTTAACAGCGGCGGTCATAGGCGGCGGAATGATAGGCATGGAAACGGCCTCGTCTTTTCGCAAACTCGGAATGAAAGTTACCGTCTTTGAGGGGTCCCCCGCAATACTTCCGGGGTTTGACAGGGAGATAAGCGAACCTCTTGAAAAATACCTTGCTGAAAACAAGATAGAAATTATCAAATCAAAGGCCTCTGTTTTATCAGCTCCCTCCGGCGGAGTAGATATAAAAACAGCGTCGGTATCACATCATTACGATATGGCTTTGCTGACAATAGGAACAAAACCATTATCGGAATTGGCGCACGCCGCGGGATGCGAAACAGGAACAACAGGAGCGATACGCACAAATCAGAAAATGCAGACAAGCGTTCCTTCCATATACGCCGCGGGAGACTGCGTTGAGGTGAGACACCTGATAAGCGGAAAAAATGTTTATATGCCCCTTGGCACAACGGCCAACAAGACGGGTCGCGTCGCCGGCATAAACGCGGCAGGCGGAGAAGCGCGTTTCAACGGAATAACAGGCAGCATTACTGGGAACATTCTTGAAATGACTTTAGCGAAAACGGGCCTCAGCGAAGAAGAGGCGCGGGAAACTGCGGGGGAAATATTGAGCACCGTTTCAGAATCAACTTCACGCGCCGGCTATTATCCCGGAAGTTCAAAAATAACAACGAAACTCATTTATTCAAAAATATCGGGACAGCTTTTAGGAGCGCAGATGATAGGGAAGGAAGGCATCGCCAAACGCATTGATGTTCTTTCTGTTTGCATATCTCAGAAAATGAAACTGCGCGACATCGCGGGGCTTGATCTGACTTACGCGCCGCCCGTCGCCCCCGTGTGGGATCCCGTTCTCAAAGCAGTAAACACAGCTCTTTTAAAAATTAAAAAATAACTGCGCATATCTCCTGAAATTTCTATCAATTATACCCAAAAGGCCTATGCGCCGATCTTCCAAACGCCTTTTTCCAGAAAAGCTTCTATGGTTTGGCGATTTGCTTTATTTATCAAATTAGAGTGTGAAACTTTATGCTCTTTTGCATATTCAGCAAGTGTCATGATGCGTGCGCCTTCCAGATACGCAAGTCTCTTGTGATAACTGTTTGTAAGCGCTTTACCGACGATTTCCTCCATAATTCCGGCGGCGCCTTTTTCCCCGAATTCTTTAAACGCCCCATAATACATCTTCCTGTCAATGAATTTAATATTTATCCGGGTTTATCTGCAAAAGAATTTTCTCCGTTTCTTCAAGAGTAAGAGTGCTATTCTCTATGGCATTGGAGTTATACACCTGCTCGGCAACTTCCGCTTCATTCAATAATTTCAGAAGCGATTGCTTACCTGCCGACACGGCATAATACCGCTTTCTCAAACGATCAATAGAATGAAAGACATGCAATATTTTAGCCATGGTTAAATTATACGCTTTTTCACTGTTTTATCAACATAATCGTGAAAATATGCAAATAAACAGCGCTTTTCACGGTTTTGAGCCCTCATATCCGCGGCGAAGGCCGTATTATTCCCCGCCGTAACGGGAAAACTTATATTCTCTCCGCCGCCGTACTCTCTTATTTCCTCTGATTAGAGCAGACCTTTTTTGAAATTATTTTTTTCGGGCTAAAACTTTTTTGGCCGCCGCGAACACGTCTTTGTAAGTAACGTTAAAAACATGCATGAGCTCGCGGGCTTCGCCGGATTCGCCGAATCTGTCCTGCACACCGACAAATTCCATAGGCACGGGATTTGTTTTCACCAGGCTTTCCGCCACGGCCGAACCCATCCCACCCATAACCTGCGCTTCTTCCGCCGTAACAACGGCTCCTGTCTTTGAGGCTTCAAGCACACCCTCAACATCCATAGGCTTTATTGTGGAAAGATTATACACGGCCGCCGAAATGCCTTCTTTTTCAAGCTGAAAAGCCGCTTTTAAAGAATCAAAAACCAGCGGCCCGCAGGCGATTATTGACACATCGGTTCCCTCTTTGTATTTCGCTATTTTACCGAAATCAAAGGGCGTTTTTTCATCCGTGATTATGGGCATGGCGTCCCGGCCGAACCTTATGTAAACGGGGCCTTTGTTTTCAGCCGCCCAAAGCGTTGCCTTTTCGGTTTCATGAACATCGCAGGGGACCAGCACCTGCATATTAGGTATGCAGCGCATTATCGCCACTTCCTCAAGAGCCTGATGCGTAGCGCCGTCAGGCCCGACAGACACACCTCCGTGCGCGCCGCCTATTTTCACATTGGCCTCACCATAGCAAATGGAAGTCCTTATCTGCTCCCAGCAGCGACCGGAAGCAAAAACGCCGTAAGTCGAGAAAAACGGCACCTTTCCGGCGAGCGCCAGGCCGCAGGCCGTGGCCGCCATATTCTGTTCAGCTATCCCCATGGACATAAATCTGTCGGGAAACTTTTCCTTAAACAGCGACACCTTCGTTGACGATGTGATGTCTCCGCCCAGAGCCACGACATCCGGGTTGTTCTCGCCGGCTTTAATAAGCCCCTGTGCGTAACCCTCGCGCGTTGATTCCAGCTCCGGTTTCTCAAAATCTATTTTCGGAAGTTCTGTTTTTTTCATTTTATTTTCTCCTGTTATTATTTGGCGGAAGCCGCTTCCCACTGTTTTTCTTTTTCGTCCAGTTCAGCAAGAGCCGCTTTTTCCTGTTCTTCATTCGGGGCCACGCCGTGCCATCCAGCGACATTTTCCATAAAAGACACGCCTTTGCCCTTAACCGTTTTGGCGATTATCACACTGGGGGCATCCTTGCATTCCCTTGCTTTCGCGAAAGCTTCTTTAATTTCTTGCACGGAATGTCCGTCTATTTCTATAACGTTCCAACCAAAAGATTTCCATTTTTCAAATAGAGGATTAAGCCCCATAACATCCTCCAGCGCGCCGTCTATCTGAAGGCCGTTGTTATCCACAATGGCGCAAAGATTTGACAATTTATAGTGCGCGGCCGACATTGCCGCTTCCCAGACATTCCCCTCATCGAGCTCACCATCGCCAAGTATACAGTAAGCCCTGTTGGGTTTCCCGTCGAGTTTAGCGGCCATTGCGAAACCTCCCGCAATAGAAAGACCCTGGCCGAGAGAACCGGTTGATGCCTCCAGACCGGGAAGACCCTTATTTATACCCGGATGCCCCTGAAGACGGGAACCGAGTTTCCTGAGCGTGATGAGCTCCGCGGGATCAAAATAACCTCTACGCGCCAAAACCGCATAGAGAGCCGGACACACATGCCCCTTTGAGAGCACGAAATAATCCCTGTCCTCTTTTTTGGGCGAGGCAGGATCTACGTTCATCTCGTCAAAATAAAGAACCGTCATCACATCAGTCGCCGAGAGCGATCCTCCGGGATGGCCGCTTCCCGCGGCGGCAATCATCTTTATTATGTCCTTCCTTATAGTCCACGTTTTCTTTTCAAGTTCCTTAATTTCCACTATTTCCTCCCTCTGTTTTTTCCTCTTCTGTTTTCTCTCCGTCCAAAAGCATTGACACTCTTGAAAGAAGCTGTCTTGAATTAAACGGCTTCACTATATACCAGTCAGCCCCATTTTCAATGGCTTTTTCAAAATCCTCACCCATTCCAAGAGCGGTGAGCATTATTACAGGAATATTTTTCGTGCCTTCGGAAGATTTGAGTTTTCTACAAACCTCGTAACCGTCCATTCCCGGCATCATGACATCAAGCATTATAAGATCCGGACCAAAAACAGGAATTTTCTCAAAAGCCTCAATACCGGATGATGCACATTGTACTTCATAACCTTTTTTCTGCAGCATAATACGAATCACCATTTGAATTTTGGTATCGTCATCGACCACTAAAATTTTAGCCATTATAAAACTCCTTGCATTTTCCAAAACGTCATTGTAGCAATTTTCATTCTCAGGGACAACTTCACCCTATACTCTTCTCGCCGGAACTAAGATGACGCGGCTTTTCCAGCTTTTCAAGAACTTCCTTTTCGCTCTTGCCCGTGCCGAGTATCTTATGAATCTTCACCATAAACGCCCCATGCGTTATGGGCTTGGGCACAAATTCAAAGACATTGGGTTCAAGTTCAACAAGACCCGTCCGCTCCTGAGAAGAAAGAGCCTTCGCTGAAAGAATCAGCACCGGCACCTGCGCGGTCCTGCGGGAAACGACCTGCAGCCTTTTGATAAGCTCATATCCCGAAAGACGGCCGAGATTCAGCTCCGTAATAATTAAATCCGGATTATCGTTGAGGGCATGAAGAACTCCCCTTATACCGTCATAAGCCTCAGATGTTCTGAAACCCTCGTCGGTAAGGTACATCCTCAATAACTTCACCACCTCTTTGTCGCTGTCAACTATAAGAACCAAAGGCGCTTTATCCTTTTTTGCTATCTTTGCCATCAAATGCCTCCCTGATAATTTTATATCCCAAGCGCTGTTTGCCGAAATTGGCTATATCCAGAACAACGTTGAGATATTCATAACTCTGCCTTATATCCTTGTATGCTATGTATTCAAAACAAAGCCCCCCGTCAACAAACATACCGTTGAGTTTTTCATAGAACTCATCCTCATTAACTCCCGAAGTACCGGGCGGGCCAACGACAATCGCCACTTTGACTTTCGCAGTATTTAAAATGTTCAGAAAAGAACTGTAATTTATGTTCGGGATATCATACTCCTGCTGCACTATAAAATCAAACTTTATGTGAAGTCTGTGCTTTGTCACCGTTGTCCGCACATAATCTGTCACCAGTTTTATAGCTTTATCGGCGCGTACCGGGTAAAAAATAGCGCACTGGATTTCCCGTGTAAACCGAATCGGCGGCGTTGACGGCCCTCCGGGGCGGACGGGAACATCCCCCTTTTTTTCGGTCGCGACAGACTCTTTTTCCGGAACCGGTGCAGACTCAAGATCCTTTTCTTCAATAACGGAAATAGGCTCAGCGCTTGGGGGAGAAGACAGCTTGCGGAGCTCTTCCAGCGCGGCGAGTTTTTCCAAATCAACTTTTTTGTCTTTTTTATGGCTCTTGGATGAAAGCCCGAATTTTCCCTTTCCAAAATCCGGCGGAGCATAGCGATGACAACTGTAGCAATACCACCTGTCATACATTTCTATGTGCGACAGCGCCGCGCCGCAATTGGGACATTGCGCTTCCGGCGGAGGAGGAGGAAAATCATCAGGCGGAGGCGGTTGCCCTTTCTCCGCGGGCGGAGCGCCGCTGTTCTCTTCAACGGACGCGGGAGAACCGGATAAAGGAACAGGAGAAACAGGCGGCACCGATACAGCAGCCTCCTGAACAACAGACGGCGCCGGCGGCGTTATTCCCTTTTCCCCCTGAGGCAAAGCGCTGGTATCATCCTCCATAACCTCTTCGCCCAATAACTCCGACACAATGCTTTTCAGGTTTGTCATGGTGATTTCTTCACCCTGCAGTTTGTGATAAATATTAAGTTTTTTGAGCACCCCTTCAAGTTCCCTTATGTTATCGTGAAATTTATCGGCAATATAATCAAGCATTTCCTCCGTCAGGTTAAGAGACGTGAATTCTGTGGAAATTTTCATTTTTAGAATTTCCCTGCGCGAGCCAAAATCCGGTTTCTGAAGCTTGTTCACCAAACCCCACTCAAATCTTGAACGCAGACGGTCGGCAAACCCCGCAAGCCGCTTCGGGCTCCTGTCCGAAGTAAAAACAATCTGATGATTTTTCTGATAAGCTCTTTCAAAAATAAGAAAAAAAACGTTCTGAATCTCGTCACCCTCAAGAAACTGGATATCGTCTATGAGCAGCGCATCCGCACTGCCTAATTTTTTCAAAAGCATTGCTTTTTGAGTGGGAGAGCTCAGGGCATCCTGTATCATCGTGATGAGATCCTGCGCCTGAATGTAAAAAACGGTTTTACCGTCATGATGCTTTTTAATGAAATTTCCAAGCGCCTGTATCAGATGCGTTTTTCCGCGGCCAACGCCTCCCCATATAAACAGCGGGTTGTATGACGGGCTGAATTCTTTGGCTATATCCTCACAGGCCTGCTTCAAAAAACGGTTAAAGCCCCCTTCATACAAATTATCAAATGTGTATTTTCCGTTGAGTGGCGGAATATCAAAATAACCCCAGTGATCATTAACCTGGCCGGGCCCCGCCTTCTCCGGCACGGAAAAACTCGCAGACGGTTCTTCTTTTTTCGGCGCTTTCGGAATTTTTGAAGCGTCTTCCACAACAGGCGCGGCTGTCAAGTCCGCCGTTTCAGGCGCGGCTGTCAAGTCCGCCGTTTCAGGCGCGATGATTACGTCTGCCCTTTGAAGCGTGGCCGTATCCCCTCTGGAATC
>JAYEJT010000013.1:0-5605 GCA_034660675.1 Elusimicrobiota bacterium | reverse complement strand
TCCGTATCCGCTCATTTATTTCATAAATGCTTTTTTTCATTTAACTTACAAACTCCTTCCGCTCATTATAATTTTTTTGATTCCAACTTGCAAACAGAACTTTAGTGTTTTACTATACTAAAGCAATTAAACGATAAGGCGCTTTTGGTACAAAGGAGAGGTTATGAGATTAGATATTGATTTTCAGGGTGGAAGTAAGGTGGATGTTCTGTATCACGGGTTCAGGATAAAAAGTGATCAGTCCGTTGAGGACGGCGGTGAAAATTCGGCTCCCGCGCCGCTGGATATGTTTCTTTCATCCATAGCTTCCTGCACGGGATATTATGTGATGGCTTTCTGCACCAGGCGGGGCATAAGCACCGAAGGTTTGAAAATGACAATGGGATGTGAAAAGAACAAAGAAACGCGGACCATAGGCAAAATAGACATAGCCATAAAACTTCCCGCGGGTTTTCCCGAAAAATACAAAAATGCCGTTGTGAGAGCCGCCGCATCATGCAGCGTTAAAAAACATTTCGTCTATCCGCCCGAATTCAGTATTTTTATAGAAAATTAACTGACAAGTTTACCCGGCGGGAAAATTAAGGACGTCCCCTTTTATTTTTTTATTGGAGGACTTTGGCGGCGTGTTCCCTGTAAAAAGTCATACGCTCGTCGGCATCGGGAATTTCTATTCGCGGGATGACCGTGACATTGTCGCCTTTTGGCACGTCAAAAGACTGTTCAACGAAAAGTTTAACGATGGCGGCCGGCACGGCGTAAAGGATGTCAAAGGGGTTCTGCTGAACTTTTCCTTCCGATATATCTTTAGTCCGCGCGAGCGTTCTCATATAATTTCCCTTAATGAGCTCCATGATCGATTTCACATTCGGAGAAAAAGCGCTCATGTCCATGTCTTCAATTTTCTGAGACCAGAGGTTTATTGATTTGAGCTGTTTGAGTTCCTCGTCGCCGAGTTTCACGGGAGGTTCAAAATAAACGAGTTTCACATCATAGGGCATTCCAGCGAAAAGAGGGTCTTTGTCTTCCATTGTTATTGGCGAACGGTATTCAAGATCGGTGTTCACGCCGTTGTAAAAAACATTATAGCCCCTGGAAAGATATGTGTCGGTGAGGCGGTTAACAACCCACCACGCGAGGCCGCTTTCCCACGAACTGAAGCAGGGGCCCAGATTTTTAAAAAGAAGATACCGCACATTGTCGCATGAAAAATTGACGACATTGGGAAGCTCTCTGTAAAATGTGGATTTTCCGCAGCCGGCTGCTCCGACGGGCATTATCAGCTTGGGCTCTTTTACGGTGAGTGTGTCTTTGTTCCAGTTGGGATTATTTTTGAGCGCGTCCTCTATGGAGGCCTCTATGTGTTTTTCTCCAGCGGCGTAAAGCTCATCAAGATCCATTCCTGTTATCTGAGCTTCCACAACAGCCAGAAATGTGTTGATGATGTGGTAGGGGCTCAGCTTGAAACAGAAAGAATATTTTTCCATGGCCTCAATGGCTTTTGCAAAATCCGGCGCGGATTTTATCATAAATTCGCCTTTGGCCGGATTAACGGCAAAAATCGGTGCTTTATAAACGTTCTTTGACTCTTTCAGCGCCTCAAGAACATTCTCCCCGCTTTCGGAAGCTTTAACTATATCACTCAAACATATGAATATGTCTGTTTTGGCCAGAAGTGTGCTGCCATCATTCAGCGCTGCTGTGAGTTTATCAAGCGAATATTTTTCGGCAATCTCTTTGAGCAAAGCCATTGTTCTTTCATCTGCATTCATTTTTGTCTCCTCCTATTCAGCCGGGGGTAGCCCCCCGTGTTTCACATCACATAATTTATATACTAACATAAAACCGGTTTCTTCCGCAAACAGCGCTATTTGGCTGTTGGGGCTATTGGTGCCAGAGGTTGAGTTATTGTAGTAAACTGATTTGAGTGGAAAGGTTTGAAAAAGGAGATTTTGACTTTAATTATTCTCAAATTATACGGGTAGCATTAAAAAAGAGCTTAATATGCGGTTTTTTCTAATAGTGAAATAAGTAATATAAGTCAACCTCTGGCACCTTTTTTTTGTTTGACATCAATTCACGCTTGTTATATAATTTTCGCATGGAATTTATAATTTTTTTGCTTGCTGTTTTTTTTCTTGTGCTGTCAGCCGGTTATCTGTACAGAGAGGACATTGTTATAAAGATACATGCCTTTATCAATTTCTTTATCTTCAATGATTCCTATGTGCTGCACTATAAAAGAAGGGTGGGCATAGTTTGTCTGCTTATTTCGCTATACCTGTTCTTTCTGATTTTACATGGCTGAAACCGACAAGCTGCTCCTGACGGAGCCTGCTGAATCAAGGGAACTTTTTACCGTTGAAAAAAAAGGAAGCTCGTATTCTTTGATGAACGGCGAACCCGAGGAAGAGAATGAGAGTTTGTCGGGTTTTGCGGCTTCTTTACGGATCATCAAAAAAGGCAAGATGGGGTTTTCCTGGACGAATGACAGGAATACTCTTTCAGAAATATCAGCAGAGGCAGGGAAAATGATGTTTGACGCGGCGCCGTGGGGCTGGCAGATAGGCCTTTCTGATGACGTTGTTCCCGGGTCGGTTGATATCTGTGACAAAGATGGCATGAATTTTACCGCCGAGGGAGTGTGGGAAAATCTGAAATCAATGGAAAAAGAGGCGAGAGCGCGTGATTCCAGGATAAAAAAATGCCTCAGCGCTTCGTTTTCGGGAGTGTCCTCAAAGCTTGCCATAGCCAATTCATCGGGAAAAACAGTCAGGGCGGAAAAAACCGGTTTCTCCGAAGGTCTTTTCCTTGTCGCTGAATCGGGCGGAGAAGTACAGATGGGCGGAAGCTATAACAGCTGCTGTTTTCGCGAAGACATAGACCGTAAAAGAATAATAGAAGAGGCTGTTGACGACGCTGTCAGCCAGTTCGGCGGCGGTTCCCTGAATTCCGGAAAGATGACCGTTTTACTTCCTTCGCACACAGCCTGTGTTTTTCTATCAATCATAGAGGGCTGGTTTTGTGCGGACGAATTTCTTGAAGGAAGGGTGCCTCATTCATGGAAAGAAGGTTCTCTTGTCGGTTCCCAACTCCTGACGATTATAGATGACGGAACAATTCCCCGGTTGAGCGGCAGTATGCCTTTTGACAGTGAAGGGGTTGCCGCAAAAACACACAAAATCATACATAACGGTGTTTTCGGTGAATTCCTGACGGATTTCAGGACGGCGGGTCTTTTGGGCAGAAAATCCACCGGTAACGCCGTCAGAGATGTGTCAAGTCTCCCCCAGCCGGGTTTTTTCAATTTGTTCATAGAGAACGGCAAAGATGAGATTTCTTCTCTCCTCGGCGGAGGAGAAATTCTGCAGGTGGATGAGATAATAGGTACGCATCTTGTGGATCCTCGCACGGCCAGGTTTTCGTTCGGCGCAAGGGGCAGACTCTTCAAAAACGGAAAACTGATCAAAAATGTCAGGGGGATCACCGTTTCCGGCGGATTTCTGGATTTTTTGCGGAATATAAAAGGAGTGGGAAATGACCTCAAATTTTACTCGTCTAAAGGCAGCCCGTCACTTCTTGTGAGCGGAATACAGGTGTCGGGCGAATAAATGAAAAAATATGGCCCCAAAAAAACTGGGCTGGTGGGGTGGCCGGTGGAGCACTCGCTGTCACCGGTGATTCACAATGCCGGTTTCAGGGAACTTTCGCTCAACTGGCGGTATGATCTGTATCCGGTGAAACCGGAAAATTTCACGGTTGACATAGAAAAACTTAAAGTGGATCTTGACGGTTTTAATATCACTTATCCTCACAAAGAAAAAATATTAAAACACCTTGACGGTATAGATTCCGTCGCCTCGCGCATAGGAGCGGTCAACTGCGCGAAGAAGGAAAACGGCAAATGGACAGGAACAAACACGGATGCTTCCGGTTTTCTCAAAGCTCTGAAGGAAGATATAAATCCCCGCGAAAAAAACTTTTTTATTGCAGGATGCGGCGGCGCGGCGAAAGCCGCGGCTTTTGCTCTGGCCGGGGAAAATGTCCGGAAAATTTTTCTCAAAGACATTGACGGGGAAAAAGCGGACAGGCTCAAAAAACGTTTGAACAGATTCGCGCCGGCTTTGCCTGTTTTTATAAGCTGTGATTTTTCAAATCTGATAAACAGCGATATTCTCATAAACGCGACGCCTCTGGGTATGATGGACGAGAGAATGCCTGTTCCCGCGGAGTTTCTACACAAGAGTCTTTATGTTTTTGAATGTATTTACAACAGGGAAACGCCTCTTCTTAAAGCGGCCTCGGAAAAAGGTCTCCGCAAACAGAACGGTCTTAACATGCTTGTCAGGCAGGCGGCGGATTCGTTCAGTTTCTGGACCGGTGAAAAAGCGCCTGTTGAATTGATGAAAAATGTGGTGGAAGGGAGGAAAATATGATTGAGTATAAAACAGCGGGGGAATCACACGGCAAGGGATACAATGTTGTTATAAGCGGCGTTCCGGCCGGTCTTGAATTGCAGAGTTCGGACATAGATTTCCATCTCGCGCGGCGGCAAACAGGTTATGGCCGCGGCGAGAGGATGAAGACCATTGAGAAGGATCATGTCAAAATGATATCGGGCGTGAGATGGGGAGAGACGATAGGTTCGCCCGTTTCCTTTTTCATAGAAAACAAAGACTGGGAAAACTGGGGAACAATAATGTCCGAAAAAGCCGAGGACAAAGCAGATGGTTTCACTCTGACGAAACCCCGTCCGGGGCACGCCGATTTAGCGGGACTGATAAAATACGGCAGAGAGGACCTCCGGGATATTCTTGAAAGAGCCTCTGCCCGGGAGACAGCGGCGAGAGTCGCGGCGGGAAGCGTGTGCATAAAACTTCTGAGCGAAATGGGCATAAGAATACATTCTTTCACAAAAGAAATCGGCGGCATAAGGAGCAAAGCTGTCAGATACAATTATGATGATGTTGTGCGGAAAACGGCGTCGTCGGCCGTGCGCTGTCTGGACAAGCAAGCGGAAAAAGAGATGATCAAAGCCATAGATAAAGCCAAAGATTCCGGCGATACTCTCGGCGGGGTTTTTACCGTCGTCATATGGGGGTTTCCTCCGGGTTTCGGAAGTTACGATGTGTGGGAACACCGTCTTGACGGGCGTTTCGCCAAAGCCCTTATGGCGGTCCCGGCGGTAAAGGGCGTTGAGATAGGAAGGGGTTTCCGCATGGCGACTCTTCCCGGCTCAAAGGTACATGACCCGATTTTCTATGACAAGGAAATCTCTTTTTACAGAAAAACCAACAACGCCGGCGGCGTGGAGGGCGGCGTTTCAAACGGCATGCCGGTTTTTATACGCGCGGCCATAAAACCCATTCCGTCACTCATGCATCCTCTCAAGTCCGCCGACATAAAAACAAAAGAAAATACCCACGCACAGATTGTCAGGAGTGATGTGTGCGTTGTTCCCGCGGCCGGGGTTATAGGGGAGTCGGTGATAGCCATAGAAACAGCCAACGCCGTCATAGAAAAACTCGGCGGCGACTGCATGGAGGATCTTCTCACAAATTTCAAAACTTACTGCGAAAGAATAAAGGAATACTGGAGGCCCTCC
>JAYEJT010000012.1:0-26429 GCA_034660675.1 Elusimicrobiota bacterium | reverse complement strand
GTTGTCAGCGAGATGATTTTCCCGTCTGTTGACGGAATTAATTTTGCCGCGAGTTTAAAGGAAAAGTGCCTGGAATCCCCGCTGATTATGGTTACAAAATTGCACCCCACGCCGAAAGTCGCCGAACTCCTGGGAATAGCCGGATGCTTCAACAGAAATTTAAGCGACGGGGAGCTTTTAGATAAAATAAAAAGTCTGTCCGGCTGGAAAAAGCGGAAAGTGTCTCCTCCCCAGCTTCCCATAATAACCGAGGGCGCCATAGGAGTGGCGGTAGGAAATCTGCTGAATGAAGTGTATGAAGACAAAAAAGATGAGTGTCTTGCTAAAATCGGCGCTAAAGATTTTTCAAGAGCGCTGGAAATAGTAACATTTTTAAGAAGGGTTTTTCCCACGGATCTGAGGACGCAGGGTCTTATAAGAGAGATCGTGCACTCAAAAGAAGCGATGGATCCTAAGGCGGAACAGACATCTTTCACAGCTGCCCGCGAGGACACAAACAAAGTTTCAAGGGCAGCGCGCAACGCCGGTGAAAGCGGCGATTTGGCGGTCATGCTGGAAAACGCAAAAAGTCTTCTTCTAATGGAAGATGTCAAAAACGGCATAAGGGTGTTGAGGGAAAGTGTTGTTTTTTCCGAAGAAAACCCCTATCTTGCGGAGCGGATTGTTGTAAAAAAAGAGGCTTTGCCCGCTTCCGTTCTGGACATTTTGTGCGCAACTTCTGTTTTTCTGAGTTTTTTCATATATCCGTATGTCTTTGCCGCTGTCGGTATTCTTTTCGGCCTCACGGCGTGGGTTATGAAAAAAGAAAGAAAAGCCGCCGCTTTTGCGGTGCCGATGGCCCTTGTTATAATTGCGCTGAATTTTTTCCATTTTCCCCTTTTTTCAGACATGATTGCGAAATGGCAGGCCGCGGCGGCTTCTCAAAGAATGTTCAGCGTTACTCCGGGGATTTTCATCCCCGGCAAAGACACGCTTATAATAAAATACAAAGTTAAAGAAATTTCGCCGGTTGTTATTTCGGCTTCGTCATCCAGACAGCATGCGGATATTCTTAACAACAGGGAGCACAACACGGGAACTTTTGAGATAGAGTGGAGCGGTAAAACGGCTGACGGTTCTCTTATAAAAAATGATTTTAACCTAATCCTGAATAAGGAAGGGCAACTCTTAACAAAAAGAATTTATATAGGCCGCTGATGCTTTCGTATAAGAGAAAGCGTTTTTTTACGCACAGGAATTATCAACTCAGATACACATCGTATATTATAGCGGCTATGATCAGCGTGGCGGCGGCGATATCGGTTCTTACTTTTACTCTGGCGTATCCCCTGCTTTCTTCCAGGCTCTCGGAAGCTGTCACGAAATCTATTTCAATGGATGTGGCGAAGGGGCTTCTCCTGCCTTATTGGACGGGGGTTATAATATTGATTGTTATTGCCGGGGCGGCGGGCATTCTTTTTTCGCACAGAATCGTCGGTCCCGTAAACAGAATGGCGGCTCTCATCAGTCTTATGGATGAGGGCGATATTTCCAAAAGACTTGTCCTGCGGGACAAAGATGAGTTCCTGCCGCTGGCAGGCGCCATAAACAGGCTGCTTGAAAATTTTTCCGGTACCGTTAAAGTTTCCCGTGATAATTCCCGCAGGCTGGGCGCTGAACTTGAAGACCTTGAAAAACTGTTAAAAAATAAAAAGGCCTTTGAGAGTGATATAGAAAATAAAATCTCGTCAATAACCGCAAAGAAAGAGGCCATATATCAAGAGCTTTCCAAATATAAATCCTGAAAACACAATGAAAACAAAACAGCGTTCGGTATCTCATCGTAGAACGAAGATCGGTATTTTTGATTCAGGGATTGGCGGTCTGACAGTTTATAAAACATTAAAAAAGAAATACCCTTTCTGCGATTTTATTTATTACGCCGATACGGCTCACGTACCCTACGGAGATAAATCGGAAAAAACCATTATAGCGTATACGAAAAAGATTGTGTCGTTTCTTCTTAAGAAAAAAGCGGATTTGATTGTGTGCGCCTGTAACACCGCTTCCGCGGTGGCGCTTGAGAGTATTTCAGCAAACAGTCCTGTGCCGGTTCACGGAGTGATTGATGCGGCGGTGGAAGAGGCGTCAGTTTTTTCCGCCGTGGCCGTTATAGGCACGAAGCTCACGGTTAAAAGCGGTGTGTACGAAAAAAAACTCCGGAAAATTAACGGGAAAATAAAGGTGAAATCACTCGCCGCGCCTCTTTTTGTTCCTCTTGTGGAAGAGGGTTGGTCGGGTACGGATGTGTCGGAAAGGGTCGCCGGAATTTATCTGGCCCCCCTCAGGCGTATGCGGCCGGATGCGCTGATATTGGGCTGTACCCATTATCCGGTGCTCAGAAAAGAAATTGCCTCTTACATGGGCAGCGGTGTGCGGCTCGTGGATTCCGGTTCGGTGGCTTATGCGATTGCGGGGCTTGTCCGTTCCTGTTCCGGCCGGGGTAAAACCATTTTTTATGCCAGTGATGATCCCGGGCATTTTACTAAAATGGCAAAAAAAATAATGAATGTGAAAGCTGCGGAGGTGAAACTGTGTACAGAATTTTTGTAAAGGGAACTTTTTCTTCGGCGCATTATCTCAGAAATTATAAAGGCAAGTGCGAGAATCTTCACGGCCACAACTGGGGGGTAACGGCGGAGGTGTCCTCCCCGAAACTTAAAAAAGCTATGGTTATGGATTTTAAGGAGCTGAAAGAAAAATTGAAAGAAGTTCTTTTGCCGCTTGATCATGTGCTGTTGAACGATTTACGGGATTTTAAAAAACTCAATCCGACTTCCGAAAATATAGCATGCCATATTTTTAAAAAACTGGCGCGGCTTTTGCCCCGCGGGGTGCGCCTTGAAGAGATAAAAATTTCGGAAACAGAAAACAATATAGCCTCTTATTCCCGGTGATGAAAAAGCGTAAAGCGGCCGTTCTTCTTTCGGGTGGGCTTGATTCGTCCACCCTTCTTTTCTGGGCGATGGCCCGCGGTTATGAAACACATTGCCTTATTTTTTCATACAATCAGCGCCACAGCGGAGAAATAGTCAGGGCTGTTAAAATTGCGGAATGCGCCGGCCGGCCGCACACAATAATTGATATAAAACTTCCGTGGGGCGGTTCAAGTCTTATTGGCAGAAAAGGGCGTGTTCCGAAAGGTAAAATATCGTCAAAAAAAATTCCTTCAACGTATGTGCCCGGCAGAAACACGATATTTATTTCGTACGCTTTGTCCTTTTGCGAAGCCGCAAAGATGGACTATATTCTTATCGGTGCCAACGCAGTGGATTTTTCCGGTTATCCCGACTGCCGGCCGCTTTATTACAGGGAGTTCAACAAACTTTTAAAACAGGCCTCGCTCGGAAAAGTGAGAATAAAGACCCCCCTGCTTAAAAAAAGCAAAAAAGAAATCGTGCTGCTTGCCCGTAGACTCAAGGTTCCCCTTGAGCACACATGGTCATGTTATGCCGGTGGCCGGTATCCATGCGGGAAATGTGATTCCTGTCTTCTCAGGGCCAAAGGTTTTCGCGAGGCCGGGATAAAAGATCCCGGAGTAAAAAACCGGGCGTTTTCCCGTTGAGTTAAATAATTATGAAAAAAGCCAGAACAACAGAAGTGATAAAAGGCAAAATCACCGAGATATTTTTTTCACTGCAGGGCGAGGGTTATTACTGCGGTATGCCGTGCTGGTTTGTGAGATTTTCCGGATGTGATAAAAATTGTTCTTATTGTGACACACTTTATGCTAAAACCGAAGGTTCTTTTATGACGGTTGAAAAGGTTCTCCGGCGTATCAGGGGAAACGCGCCTGTTGTTATAACGGGCGGGGAACCCACGCTTCAGGGGGAATTCCTTTCGGGGCTTCTCGCGAAATTGAAGGGGAGGAGCGTTTTTATAGAGACATCGGGCTCAAAATTTCTTGCCGATCCTGCCGCTTTTGAGCACATTTCTTTTCATGCGGAGCTCCCCCTTTCGCCGGCCGACAGAAAATTTATAAGAAACATAAGTGTTTGCCCGTTTACGCTGAAAATCGTTGTCACTTCTGATGTGAAATATAAGGAAGTTCATTCTGCTGGGCGGTATCTGGGCAGATTCGCCAATTCTTCTATTGTGCTGCAGCCTGTGACCATAAAAAATAAAATTGATAAGTGCGCTCTGGCGAAAGCCGTTCTTTTTGCAGGGCGCCTTCAGCGCGTTTACAAAAATGTACGTGTGCTCCCGCAGATTCACAAGCTTCTTGATTTAAAATAGTTGTTCAATAATTCTGTCGTGATTGCTTATGGCAAAACTTCAGTGCAATAATTGTTCGCTATTGCAAAAAGTCTGTTTTATTTCTAAAAATAGACTATGGAAAGGGACATAGACAAGCCGGAGCGGGACGAAATAAGTGTTATAATATATCTCAGAAATTGTAAAATAACCGGCAAAATGTTTCTTCCTCCCGGCGGCAGGGTGTCGGATTTCGTTAATTCTCCGGTGAGGCAGTTTGTTCCTGTTACCGATGCGGAGATAGATTCAATTAGCGGGGAAAAATGGTCTTACCGCGTCAAATTTCTTAATCTCAACAAAAATGAAATTGTTACCATATTTCCTGAAGAAGCCTTTATAGAGGCAAAAAAAGCTGAGAGCGTTGTATAAAAGCGCCGTAAAAATATCAAATAGGAGGATAAAATGGCTAAAAATGAAAAGCAGAAAAGTTTAGATGTGGCTCTCGGTGAAATTGAAAAGAAGTTCGGGAAAGGTTCCATAATGAGGCTGGGCGATGAAAAATTTTTCGGCAAGGTGTCGGCGATTCCCACAAGGGCAATGTCGCTTGATATTGCCCTGGGCATAGGAGGGATTCCCTGCGGCCGCATCACGGAAATCTACGGACCGGAAGGCGGCGGCAAAACGACTCTCGCCCTTCAGATAATAGCCAATGTCCAGAAGGCGGGCGGCACAGCGGCTTTTGTTGACGCTGAACACGCCATGGATCCCGATTACGCCGAAAAAATAGGCGTTAACACGAAAGAGCTGCTGATCTCACAGCCGGATTCCGGCGAGCAGGCGCTGCAGATAATAGACACTCTTATAAGAAGCGGTTCCCTTGATATTATTGTTTTGGATTCCGTGGCGGCGCTTGTGCCCAAGGCGGAACTTGAAGGGGACATAGGTGCTCCGACGGTGGGTCTTCAGGCGCGACTCATGTCGCAGAGTTTGAGACGGCTGGCGTCGGCTGTCTCCAAATCCAGAACAGCCGCGATTTTCATAAACCAGATAAGAGAGAAAATAGGCATGACTTTTGGTTTCGGTCCCACAACGACAACTCCCGGAGGAAGGGCGCTCAAATTTTATTCCTCCGTCCGTCTGGACATAAGAAGAATAGGTTCAATTAAAAAGAGTAATGACATAATCGGCGCCCGCGTTAAAGTGAAAGTCGCCAAAAACAAAGTTGCGCCGCCTTACAAGGTTTGTGAATTTGACATTTATTTCGGGAAAGGCATTGTGCCGGAATCTTCACTGCTTGATGTGGGATGCGACCTTGGCTTGATCAAAAAGACGGGGAACACCTTTTTTTACGGTGACATCAAACTTGGGATAGGCCGCGAAAATTCCGTGGAAATGCTCATAGGCGATCAAAAAACTTCTGCCGCGCTTGAAAAAGAAATCAAGGCCATCTGTTTTTCCGAAAAGAAAAAAGACGCCAAAGAGGACGACCCGAAGGACACAAAGAAAGACCCCAAAAACGAGGCGGATGAAAAGTAGGTCGTTTACAAAAGTTCAACTCAGGAAAATAGTGAGAATAAACAATACGCAAAGTTTGCTCACAACCCAAAAGTAAGTATGGAAGAATGCAAAGCCTTGAACGGCTGGCGTGATATAGTGCCGGAATATGTTAAGGTCTATGTGCCGTTAAACGCTTTTATTTAAGATGGATAAAAAAGAACTGATAAGCAGACTTGAAGATATTGAGTGGGAAGATTTTGAAGTCAAAGAAGCAAAGTCGGACATTCCCAAAAGCAGTTGGTCAACCGTTTCCGCATTTTCTAATACTTCCGGCGGCTGGCTGATTTTCGGAGTCAGAAAATCCGTCCGGAAATACGAAATTACCGGAGTGCGGAATCCGGAGAAGATAGAGCAGGACTTTAATTCGGCGTTAAGGAGCGGAAAATTCAACAAAAAAATTAAGCCGCTCTGTAAGAAATACGGTTTTTCAGATAAAACGGTTTTAACCTTTTATATCCCGCAAAAAACAGCAAAAGACCGACCTGTTTATTACGGCGAGACAAACAAAAATACCTTCATACGCACCGGTTCCGGTGACCAGCGCGCCACAGCCGAAGAGGTTGATTCCTTTTACAGGCAGGCTTCTTTTGAGGAAAAGATTAAAGAACTTACATCACTTAAATTGAGAGATTTGGACACAAAGACAATAGAACAATTCCGAAACTTTTTTGCGTCAAAAAATCCCGCGCATAGATATTTGAAATTAAGAGATAAGGGCTTCTTGGAAAAAATGGGGGCGCTTAAAAACGACAAAGTTACTTATGCGGGGCTTTTAGTTTTTGGAAATGAAGACGCCTTGGGCAGTGAACTCGTAAATTACAGGATTGATTATCTTGAAATACCGGGTAAATCTTTTTCCGACGGGGAAACGCGATATACATTTAGACTGGATTCGGAGAAAAATCTTTATATGTCATTTTTTGACATTTATGAAAGGTTGAGCCCGAAAATTGAAGTACCGTTCAAACTTAAAAACGGCGTGCGGGATGATGACCCGCCGCATTTACAGGCATTAAGAGAAGCCCTGGTAAATCTCATAATGCATACCGATTATTTCAGCCCCGCAAATGCGCGGATAAGATTTTTTACCGACCGGATTGAGTTTTTTAATCCGGGAGGTTTGCCCAAACCGCTAAAATACATATTAAAAGAGGACTATTCTCAGCCGAGAAATTTTTATGTGGCAAAAATGTTTAGATTTTTGAAGCTTTCAGAGGGACAGGGAAGCGGATTCCATAAAATGATCAACGGCTGGAAAAAGTATTATAAAAAACCAGTCATTGAGTCAGGGTTTGATTATTACAAAATAGTTTTTCCGTTGAAACCCGTAAAAAACACGGAGAAAAGTTCACCGGAAAGTTCACCGAAAAGTTCACT
This sequence comes from Elusimicrobiota bacterium, assembly GCA_034660675.1. Classification (GTDB taxonomy): domain Bacteria; phylum CG03; class CG03; order CG03; family CG03; genus CG03. The sequence continues at coordinate 19,262 of JAYEJT010000012.1, read as the reverse complement.
GAAAACTGAGGAAAAGATACTTGTTCTTATTGCAAAAGATAGGTTCATTACAACAGAGCATATCGCAGGTTTTCTGGGTATTACAAAACGGGGGGTATTAAAGCAAATTAATAAGCTTAAAAAATCAGATAGATTGGAAAGAATTGGATCTGCCAGAGGGGGGTATTGGCAGTTAAAAAAATAATTAAAATTTATGAACAAAAAATCGTCATCTTATCCAATGTTATCTCTAAGGAATTTAGCTGCGGAATTGCTATCCAATGGTTAGCGCGGAGGTGACGGAGCTGATGGCCGAATACGGTGATTATTGCGCCTCGGAAAAGGGTTTATCACCGCTGACTGTTGAAGCTTACTCGCGGGACATCGGTGAGTTTTTTTTAGCGCTGGATGTTCCTGTTTCAAACATAGACGAAAAACACATCACCTCTTTCCTGAGAAAAAAAAGAGCATCTGTTTCGGCCCGGACCCTTGCGAGGAAAATCTGCGCCCTGAGAAGTTTCTGGAAATTTCTTGTAGAGGACGGTTTGGCAAAGCGCAATCCCGCCTCGGCTTTGAGAAGTCCCCGTCTTGAAAGCTATTTGCCCGATGTCCTCACGATCCAGGAAGCGGAAAGGGTCATAAACCGTATTCCGCGCGGGAAAAAAACATCGCTGCGGAATGTCGCCATGGCCGAGGTGCTATACGGCGCCGGTTTGAGAATAAGCGAGTTGATTTCACTAAAAGTTAAAGATGTTAATCTTGATGTGGGGTTTCTTAAATGTCTGGGGAAAAGAGGAAAGGAAAGGATCGTTCCTATAGGCGGGAAGGCCTGTTCGGCAGTGGAGGCCCTTCTTCTCTTCTCGCCGGCGGGGGATGGTGATTCCCTCTTCAGAAATCCGTCGGGGGCGCCGTTCAGCCGTATGGGGGTGTGGAAGATAATAAAAAAAATCTGCAGGGACGCCGGCATTGTAAGGCGCGTTACGCCCCACACCTTCAGACACACTTTTGCCACACATCTTCTGCAAAACGGCGCGGATTTGCGTGTCATACAGGAGCTGCTTGGCCACGCCCAGATCAGCACAACCCAGATTTACACTCATATTTCCACAAAGCGCCTGCGTCAGATTCACCGGCGTTTTCATCCGCGGGGATAAACCCGTATTTTACGGGCATGACCTACCGTTGCCGTCTTTTATTTTACCGTTAAATATGATAAAAACAGACTGTGGTTCTGTGATTAAGGCGGCGGGAAAGGAATATAAAAAACATTAGATGTTTGACGGGGGTGTTGTGAGATTTGTGCTGGTTTTTGTGATGGGGATTTGTTTTTTTTCATGCCGCGGGCAACGTCCTTCCGCCGAACTTATGACGGAGAAGGGCGTTATAGTTTTGAAAATGTTTCCAGGGGAAGCTCCTCTCACGGTTAAAAATTTTGTAAAGCTGTCAAAAAAAGGCTTTTACAACGGTTTAACATTTCACAGGGTCGTCAAAGACGTTATAGTGCAGGGAGGGGATCCCTCCGGTAACGGTTCGGGCGGCCCGGGATACACGCTCTCCCCGGAAATATCCCGGAAACTAAAACATGTGCCGGGAACGGTTTCCATGGCCCGCCGCCCTGACAGCGTTAATCCCGGCAGGCGGTCAAGTGGAAGTCAGTTTTATATATGTCTTTCCTCAGCGCCGCGACTTGACGGGGATTACACTATTTTCGGCGAAGTTACGCAGGGTTTGGATATAGCGGGGAGATTGTCCCCCGGAGATAAAATCATCAGGGTGAGGTTAAAATAAAATGGATTATTTCAACTATGAAGGCCGGGAATTGTTTGTCGAGAAAACACAGCTTTGTTCGCTGGCTGAAAAGTACGGAACGCCTCTTTATGTTTATTCGAGAAAAACGCTTCTCCGTCATATCAGAGAAATGAAGAGGGCTTTCCGTACAACCGGCGCGCTTATCTGTTTCGCTTATAAGGCCAACAATAACGGAGAGCTTCTTAAACTGATCAATAAAGAGGGCATTGGTGCCGACTGTGTTTCTCTCGGGGAGCTTTTACTTGCGCGTAAAACGGGAGTTTCTCCGGATAAAATTGTCATGAACGGTAATGGTAAAACGGATGAGGAAATAAAACTTGCCGTTAAAATGAAAATAAAAATGATAAATGCCGACAGCATTGAAGATCTTCTGAACATTTCAAGAATAGCAGGAAGGCTGAAAATGAAAGCCCGCATAAGTTTTCGCGTAAACCCGGAAATCAAAGTGCGGACCCATCCGCACATAGCCACCGGACTGAAGGAATCCAAGTTCGGCCTGGCTTATGACGATGCTCTCAGGGCCTATAAACTTGCGGCGTCACTTGATGCTGTGGATGTTTCCGGAATCCATATGCACATAGGTTCGCAGATAATGGAAACCGCCCCCTTTGCGGAGGCTCTGCGAAAACTGGCGGTTTTTTCAAAAAAACTGGCGACGGCCGGAATCAGGTTGAAGCATATAAATGTTGGAGGCGGTTTGGGAGTTAAGTATCAAAGTGAGGTGCCCGGTTCTCTGGACAAGTATGCCGCCGTCATAAAAAAATATGCATCAAAGATTGCCCCGAAAATTATAATTGAGCCGGGTCGTGTGCTTGCGGCCAACACGGCGGTTTTGCTGATGAGAGTCATATCCAACAAGGCGTCGGGCCGTAAAAATTTTATAATCGTTGACGGCGGCATGAACGATATTATACGGCCCAGCATATACGGAGCGTATCATGAAGTGCAGCCCGTGAGCATTTTTCCTGATAGGGAAAAAAAATATTATGATGTTGTCGGCCCGATTTGCGAATCGGGGGATGTTCTCGCGAAGAAGCGAATGATGCGGAATATGTTTGCGGGGGAGTTTCTTGCCCTTCGCGGCGCCGGGGCTTACGGTTATTCCATGAGTTCTAATTATAATCTTCGCGCAAGACCGGCGGAAGTGCTTGTGGACGGCGATAAATCGGAGCTCATCAGAAAACGCGAAGATATCAAAAAACTTATATGATGCGTCACTATAGAGATGTCAGGAAATAGAATCACAGGGGGGAATATGGAATTTAAGGGTGCATGGACAGCGATTGTGACGCCGTTTACGAAAGACGGCGGTGTGGATTGGAAAGGTCTGGAACAAAATGTTGAATTTCAGATAAAGGAAGGGATATCAGGGCTTTTGCCAATGGGCACGACGGGGGAGTCTCCCACGGTGACCCATGACGAGCACAGCGCGATTAACAAGAAAGTTTTTGACATGGCGGCGGGGCGCTGTGCAATTCTGGCCGGCTGCGGCTCGAATTCTACGGAGGAATCGATCAAATCAGTAAAAGCCGCTGCCGGGGCCGGCATCAAAGCCGCGCTTATTATAGACTGTTATTACAATGGCCCGTCGTCATTTGAACTCAGAACCCGTCATTACGGCCGCATCGCTGAAACTTTTCCCGACATAGAATTTGTCCCTTACATTATTCCGGGAAGAACGGGTTGTGAAATGTTACCTTATGATCTGGCACTTTTAGCGGAAAAGTATCCGAACATAAATGCCGTGAAAGAAGCTACGGGAAATATAGAGAGGATGGAAATAGAGGGGAACATCCTGCCGGAAGACTTTTCTATTCTTTCAGGCGATGACGGTATAACATTTAAGATGATGGCTTCTCCTAAAATAAAAGCGAGGGGGGTTGTCTCTGTTCTTACCAATATCGTGCCGGCGGCTATAAGCAGGATGTGCGAAGCCGGCCTTTCCGGCAGATACGGGGAAGCGGAAGAAATACACAAGAAATTAAGGCCGCTTTTGGAGGTTATTACGGTTACAACCGCGCGTACAGAGGAAATAAAAGGCGAACAATATAAAGTGATGGATAAATTCCGCAATCCGGTTCCCGTAAAGACTCTTATGTCGGCGCTTGGTATGCCGTCCGGGGGATTCAGGGCACCGCTTGGTTCAATGACGCCGTCGGGAGTTTTGACTGTCCGGTCGGCGCTCAAAAGTGTGTGGCTGCTCAGCCCCGAAATTCTGAAGCCGATAGAGGGATTTTACGGCACGGATATAGAAAAAATTATTGCGGATGATTCTGTGTGGGCCGCGCTTTCAGCCGGGGGGGAGGACAAATGATAAAGGTTTGTATAGCCGGCTCATCGGGTAAAATGGGAAAGGCGATAGCGGACACTGTCCAGGCTTCGGGAGGAATAGAAATAGCTGCTCTTCTTGAAAGAACGGGGTGTGCTGATATCGGGAAAACTGTAAACGGGATAAAAGTGAGCGATGACGTGAAGGCATCTTCTGCCGGATGTAATTGTCTTATTGACTTCACCGCGCCGGAGGCTACGCTTGACCATCTTTCGGAATTTGAGGGTTCTGCGGTTATTGGAACGACCGGTTTTACCGCAGCTGCGGCGGCTGAAATAAAAAAATACGCTGAAAAATTTCCCGTGGTTTTTGCCCCGAACATGAGCAAGGGGGTTAATCTTTTTTTCTCGCTTGTCCGCCGAGCGGCTGAAAAGCTGCCGGATTACGATATTGAAGTGGTGGAGGCTCATCACAATAAAAAAAAGGATTCTCCGTCGGGTACGGCGCTGAAGCTTGTTGAGGAGATCAAGGGTGTGCGGGAACTCGGCGAAGTCTACGGGCGTCACGGAATGACAGGCCCGCGCAAAAAGAATGAAATAGGCATCCATTCAGTGAGAGCCGGAGATATTGTGGGCGAGCACAGTGTTGTGTTTGCCGGGCCGGGGGAATGTTTTGAGATTTCTCACAGGGCGTACTCAAGAAATTGTTTCGCCGAAGGCGCCGTTGCCGCGGCTTTGTGGCTTGAAGGCAAAAAGCCCGGCCTTTACGGCATGAGCGAAGTGCTGGGACTGAGATGAGATTTTTGCGGAGAGGTCTTTTTATTTCCGCGGTTTTCATGTTTTTTTCCTGCGCCTCTTTGCGGATACCTCTTTCCGCGATAAGGACCGGCGGCGGGGAAGAACTCTCTATCGCAATAGCCGCGGGCCGGGATGTTAATGCCGGTTATCCCGGCGGTGTTTCGCCTCTCATGGAAGCTTCATACAGAAATCTGCCGGAGATAGCCGCTGTTCTTATTGCTTCGGGGGCAAATATTGAAGCGCGGGATAAAGACGGTTTTACGGCCGTTATGTATGCCGCCGCCGGCAATTCTGTCTCCTGTGCGGAGCTTCTTGTGCAAAAGGGGGCGGATACGGGAAAGGGTGAATATTTAACGGGGAAAACGGCTCTCTTTTTCGCCGCGGAAAACAATTCGGCGGGCATGGCCAATCTTCTTTTTCCTTTGTCTTCATCCGGAGAAACTGTTTTTAACGGCGGCGTTACGCCGCTGATGTATTCAGCGGCGCTCGGAGCCGGAGCCGCCAGCGCTGCGCTTATAAAAAACGGCGCGGATATAAAACAAAGAGACGACCTCGGCAGGGATGCCCTTTTTCACGCCGTAAAAAATAACGTTGTTGAAACAGCCGGACTGCTTATAAAATCCGGTGCTGATGTGAACGCGGAATATGATTCCGGCCTTTTGCATCTTGCCGCCGCAAATAATAATGTTGATATGATTAAACTGCTTATGAAATCCGGCGCTAACGCCGGATTTAAAGACAAGCAGGGATGCAGTTCTTTCGGCGAAGCGGTGAGGGAGGGATCTATTGACGCGGCTTCCTTTTTTCTTGATACCGGCTCCAGCGCTAATGAAAAACAGGGCGATATGACGCCTGTGATGATTGCCGCGAAAAACGGTGATTTAAAAATGACGATTTTACTCACTGAAAATATGGCAGATGTTAATACGGCTTCTGCCGACGGGACAACGGCTCTTTTTTATGCGGCGCTCAATGCGTCTCCGTGTATTGCGGAATTTCTGATAAGCATCGGGGCGGATGTAAATGCCGCGGATTCCAAAGGCTGGACGCCGCTCATGACCGCTGTTTCAGAGAACAATTCAGACACCGCGATTTTGCTGATCAAAAGCTTCGCGGATGTGAACGCGAGAAATGCGGAAGCGCTGAATGCGCTGGAAATCGCAAAATATAAAAGAAACGATAAGATGGTATCCGCGCTCAAGGCTTCCGGCGCGCGGGAATACTGAACCCGGTTCCTTTTTGTATGCCGGGTGTTAAAAAAATCAGAGATTCTTTATCTTCCGGCCGAGCGTATTTCCTTTCAACCCTTTCGGGAAATAATGACAGTATCCTTGCGGTGTTTGAGGATTCCGGAGAAGCGGAAGCTGTGTATAATGATCTTTGCGCACTATACATAAAAAATGCCGTGCTTTTCACCGACAATGAATTGCTGAGGGCTGCGACGCTCTCAGCTGTTTCCCGCTCTAAAAAGAACATCATTATCAGTGACGCCGTTTCCGTGGTTACCGGCGTGCCGCCGAGGAGTGATTTTTCAAAAAATTTCAGGATCTTTAAAGGCATGGCTCTGTCTCCGCAGGATGTTGTGAAAAAACTTTCCGGAATGGGTTTTGAGAAAAGTGATTTTGTTTTTGACAGGGGAAAATTCTCTTTAAGGGGAGCTGTGCTGGATTTTTGGGATTTTATGTCCCCACAGCCCGTCCGGATTCACTTCGGAATAACGGATGCGGACAGGATGAATTTCTTTAATCCGTCAACCCAAATAAGCGGGCAAAAGATAGAAACCGCAGAGATTGTCCGCAGCCCCAGGGGGGAAGAAAAACTTTTAACTTTTATCAAAGGTCCGTGTGTTATGGCCAGGCCCAACCACGTTTCGTTTGAGGGGTGCGAAAAAGCGGAATATATTTTCTCCGCGGAGGGATCCGACACGGGAATAAGAAGAGCTCCTGTTTACAGCGCCAGAATGGATTTTCTGATAAAAGACCTGAAGGGTTTTGCCAGGGAAGGTTTCAGGATAAAAATATTCTGTGCCGGCAACGACGCGAGGACATATCTTGAAGAAGAAATATCTTTCAGGAACGGGATTCCGGCTGAATATATTCAGGGTGAAATATCCGGCGGTTTTCTTTCGCGGCCGGATAAACTGCTGTGCCTTAAGAGCGGTGAGATCCTCGGTTTTGGAGGAAGACAGCCTGTGCGCCGCCGGGAAATCCGGCCTGAAAAATTCAAGCCGGATGCTGTTTACAGCAAAGGGGATATTGTTGTTCATGAGGATTACGGTATAGGTCAGTTTATAAAATTAGCCGAGTTTAAAATCAAAGGAAAGCCGGTGGATTATGTTTCCATAGCTTATGCTGACAGCACGGCCCATATTCCCGCGGAGGAATTTATGTGTCTCCACCGCTGGCAGGCGCCGCGTGGAGTAAAGCCGGTTATATCCAGGCTGGGGGCCGGTGAATTTAAAAAAAGAACAGCCCGGGTGTATAAAAATGTTTTCAGTATGGCCAAAGAAATTATGGAAACGGGCGCGCACAGAAGGAAGATAAAAGGTTTTTCTTTTAAGCCCTCTGCCGCCGAAAAAGATTTTATTTCCCGATTCCCGTATGAAGAAACTTCAGATCAGCGTTTGGCCTCAAGAAGGATTTTGTCTGAAATGGAAAAACCCTCTCCCATGGAACATCTTCTTTGCGGGGATGTGGGCTACGGAAAAACCGAGATTGCAATGAGAGCCGCTTTCAGGAGCTGCTGGGGGGGAGGTCAGGTCGTGTGTGTGGTGCCGACCACGGTACTCGCTCAGCAGCAGTATTATGTTTTTCGCGAGCGCTTTAAGGGTTTCCCTGTGGAAATAGACATGCTTTCACGCTTCAGTGCTTCCCGCCGCAGTGAGATTCTCGCCCGGGCCGCATCCGGCCGCACCGATATACTGATAGCAACGCATTCTGCTTTCTCAAAAAATCTTGTTTTCGCGAAACTCGGTCTTGCCGTGATAGACGAGGAGCATCGTTTCGGAGTCAGGCAGAAGGAGTTTTTAAAAAATAAATATCCCGCTTCTGACATTCTTATGATGTCGGCAACGCCGATTCCCAGGACTCTTTCGATGTCGCTTTCCGGGATTTTATCGTTTTCAATTATAGAAAGTCCTCCTCCCGGCAGAATGAGAGTTGAGACGTTTACGGGCTCATATAACGATAATATGCTTAAGGAAGCCGTCAGAAGAGAGATTGCGCGGGGCGGACAGATTTTTTACGTGTATAACAGAATTTCCGGGATTAATAAGCTGTGCGAAGAGTTTAAGAACATGTTTCCCGAACTCAGGGTAACCACCGCTCATGCGGGGATGTCTTCCGTAAAGCTTGCGGGGGTGATGAGAGATTTCGCTAACGGAAAATATGATGTTCTTATTTCTACGGTAATAATCCAATCGGGGCTGGACATAAGCAATGTTAACACTCTCATAATAAGAAAATCGCAGCTTCTGGGGCTTTCTCAGATGTATCAGCTCCGCGGACGTGTGGGGCGGGGAATTAAACGGGCGTATTGTTATTTTTTTTATGATGCTGCGGTGAAAAAGAATTCCAAAAAGCGACTTGAATTTTTGAGGGATTATGACGCGCTATCTTCTGGCCTTAAAATAGCTATGAGCGATCTTGAATTGCGCGGCGCCGGGAATATTTTCGGTTCTCAGCAGCATGGTTATATCAAAGAGGTGGGTGCGGAACTTTATTTCAAATTGCTTGAAAAGGCGGTGGGGCAGCTCAAGGGGGAATCTGTCGAACAGGAATGTCGCGTTGTTTTTTCTTCCGGCGGAAGGTTTCTCCCGGAACAATATGTCGCTTCGGCGGATGAGCGTTTCCGTCTGCTGATGAGGTTATCAAGAATAAACAGTCTGCGGCAGCTTGATGTCTATGAAGAAGAAATACTTGATCGTTTTGGAGAATACCCCGGTGAGGTAAGAAAACTCATGGAATCAGCAAAACTGAGAATAGCCGCGGCCGCAGCCGGTATCTCGGTGGTAGAAGAGACAGAGGGGGGATTCAATGTCACAAAGGACGGGCGTCATGTTTTTTATCAGTTATCCCAGCCTGAGTTGATCAAAGCCCTGTTGAACTCAAAAAAAACCGGTTTCCCGAAAATATAGAAAAAACCAATACTTACCAAAAGAGGTGAGTATAAATTACCACTTGACAATAAAAACTAATAGATGTAAAATCCCGTTGGAAGTTGCTTATGCAAAAAGAAATAATGAATGTTTCCGAGTTGGCAGAGTACATAGGTGTCAGCAGATCAAAGATATACAAACTGATACGTGACAAGAAAATTCCTGCATCCAAAATAGGCAGGCAGTACAAATTTTCAAAACAGGTAATCGATTCATGGCTGAAAGAAAATATTATTACATCTTCTCTGAATGAACCGTTATTTCAGCCTAAAAAAAATGTCGTAAAGGGAGGTGAGCAAAATGGCAAAGAAGAAAGCAGCGAAAAAAAAGAAGGTTGTTAAGAAAAAAGCAGCCAAGAAAAAAGTTGTGAAAAAGAAAGTCGTGAAGAAAAAAGCGGCCAAGAAAAAAGTGGCTAAGAAGAAAGTCGCTAAGAAGAAAGTCGCTAAGAAGAAAGTCACTAAGAAGAAAGTCACTAAGAAAAAAGCCGTAAAAAAGAAAAAAACGGCTAAGAAGAAAGTTGCTAAGAAGAAAGTCGCCAAGAAAAAAGTGGCGAAAAAGAAGAAGAAGTAAGGAGGCTATGTAGTATGGCTCAGAAAATTGTTAAACTTGGTTTAAAGAGGGAAAAGAACCATCTTTATTACATCGGCAAAGACGGAAACGTTTGGGCCGCTCCGATGGCCCGTGCGGGCAAAAAGGGCGGAAAGGCCAAAAAAGTTGCGGCAGCCGGAGTAAAAAAAGAGAAAGGATTTCTTTATTTTCTTGACAAGAACGGTGATGTGGCGAAAGCTAAAATGTCACGCGGCGGCAAGAAAAAGAAAAAAACGGCTAAGAAAAAAGTTGTGAAAAAAAAGAAAAAAGCCGTAAAAAAGAAAGTTGTGAAAAAAAAGAAAGTCGTGAAGAAAAAAGCGGCCAAGAAAAAAGCGGCCAAGAAAAAAGTGGCTAAGAAAAAAGTCGCTAAGAAAAAGAAGAAAAGATAGTTTCTTTTGGCCGCGCCTTTCCCGATCACGTGTCGGGATAGGCGCGGTTTTTTTTTATATTAAGAAAATTAAAGGTTTCGTCGGGGCGCCGGTCAGCGTTAAGTCAGCTGATTTTACAGATATCGGGAAAATGCAGTTTGTGCGCCGCGCTGCTGATTAGTTGTTTTGCCCTTTTTGTCCGGCCGGGTTTCAGAGATGCGGGTATTCTACCGGAGCGGGCTATTTTGTCCATGATTTCATAGGTCAGGCCTATTTCTTTCTCATCGCTTTGTCCCGGCCACAGCCCTGCGCTCGGTTTTTTGTTGATTATTGCATCGGGCACATTAAGTTCTTTTGCGAGTTTTCTCACCTGGCATTTGAGCAGATCGCCCAGCGGCAGCACATCGGCCGCGCCGTCTCCATGCTTTGTGAAATAACCGAATTTTAACTCTGTTTTGTTTGAAGTGCCGGCCACAAGATATTTTTTGCTGTTAGCAAAACAATAGATTATTGTCATCCGGAGTCTTGCTTTAAGATTTCCTCTTTCTGATTTTGCGCTTTTAACAGCGCAGGTTTTCAGGATTAAGCGGTAAGTTTTTGTGATGTCTATTACGCGGTACGGGATTTTAAATTTTCCGGCGAATTTTTTTGCGTCATCAATGTCTTTTTTGAGTGATTCGCACGGCAGGATAAGGGCGATTGTCTTTCCGCCAGAAGCGCGATGCGCCAAAACGGCGGTTACGGCGGAATCAATCCCGCCGCTTAATCCCAGCACAAACCCTTTGCAGCCCGAGTTTTTTAGTTTCTTTTTAAGAAAACTTATAATTTTTTTTTCCATGGAACTTTAATTTTACATTAAATTTTGATAAAATCAAATGATTGCTGAAAATAGGTTTTGCCGCACTTACTTTGTTTTTTTTTGATGCTTTCACGGCGGAACTTTAGAAAATAGGATTTATTAGCGGAAAATTTATGGACAAAATACTGATTGTTGAAGATAACCCGGACGGCGCCGAGGTGCTCAGGGACATATTGTCTGCCGAGGGTTACCTTTGCGATATCGCGCCCGACGGCGTTTCCGCCGAGATGAAAGCTTCAATGAATGATTACGGATTGATTCTGCTTGACATAATGCTGCCCGATAAAAGCGGTTTTGAGCTGCTGGAGAAATTTAAAACCGATTCCACCACTTCTCTGACGCCGGTTATTATGTTAACGGCTTTGAATGACATGCAATCGCGTATTAAAGGATACAATCTCGGGTGTAATGATTTTATATCAAAACCCTATAACCATTATGAACTCATGGCCAGGGTAAAAAATCACATAAGATTGAAAAATGCTCTCTCCGATTTGGAGGATACCAATAATGTGCTTTACACTCTTGCCGCCGCGATAGAAGCGAAAGACCGCTATACCCGCGGTCATTCAAACAGAGTGAGCAATTACTGTTATAGTCTTGCGCGTGAACTTGGATGGAGCGAAAACGACTGTGTGGGAATAAAACGCGCGGGTCTTCTTCATGACATAGGGAAAATAGGTGTGCCAGATTTTATATTGACAAAAACCGGCCGCTTAACAGATGAGGAATATAAAATTATCAAAACCCATCCCGTTCTCAGCGCCGAGATATGTTCGTCTCTGACGAAACTCAAAAGTGTGATTCCCACCATAAAATATCATCATGAACGCTATGACGGAGGAGGTTACCCCGCCGGTTTGGCGGGTTCCGCCATACCTCTGGGGGCCAGGGTCATGGCTGTTTGTGATTCATGGGACGCCATGACTTCTGACAGGGCATACAGGAAAAAAATCAACAAAACCGAGGTTATCAAAATACTGAGGGAATGTTCCGGCACGCAGTGGGATCCTGAAATTGTAAAAGAGTTTATCTCTTTTTTGAAAAATACTCCCGAATAATTTTCTCCGCCGCAGGATTTATTTTTACGGCTTTTCCGAATTCCATGGCCGAAAGTTCTTTTTTACCGCGGGAGCGGTAAATTGTTCCTATCAGCAGATGCGCTATGTAATCATCGCTGATGTCATAGACATATATGGAAGAACCGCAGATTGCCGCCGGCTTTTTTGAAAGAAAATAAGAAAAAGGTTTTGTTTTTCCGTAATTACCCAGATATATGCCCTGCAGGTTTGTGGCGGATACGGCGAAATATTCTTTGCCCGCGTGTTCCGAATTGATCGTTTTTTCATCCGGGTGTCGCGGTGTGCTCATCAGGCAGCCCTGATAGCGGATGCCGTAATATTCGGGCGACCCTGAACCGAAATACGAAAGAATGAGCGGCGGTTTCCCGCTTTTTTTCCACCACAGCGATAGCTGTTTCAAACCCTGTCCCCAGTCCAGATTTGAATCTCCGAGATATTTGATTCCCTGCTTCGGTCCGCCGAGAACAAAATTAAAATGGGATATGTAGTCGGGGAAAATAAGAAAATTCTCAAAAAGAGCAAGGGCTGTAATCACGGCAATTGCGGGATTCTTCAGGATTCGCGCCGCCCGCGAGAAAAAAAGAAAAGCAAACGGCCATAGAATAATCGTGTGGCGTATTCCTATGTTGAGATTGCTCATCATCATAAAAAGCAGAAAAGAGGCCGAGGGCAGTAAAAAAAACAGCTCGTCTTTGTTTATTTTGGATGTCTTCGCGCTTATCAGTGATATCACTGAAAGAAGGATTCCCGTCAGGGTGCTTTTTACCATAATGGCCAGCGGAAAATAGTAGACCCAGCCTTTTATGGAATACATTCCGCATAGATAAGCGCTGTGTCCCCGTCGGGAATGAAAAAAACTGTAAGCTATCCCCTTGAGATATGTTTCGGGTAGAAAAGATACCTTTGAGGCTATTTTTAGCGCCTTGTTTATGAAGACAGGCAGGGATTTCAGTTCAGTTGCGTTAAAGAAATTCCCGCACACGGGTTCTGTAAAAAGATAGGAGAGATTTATCACAAAAATTATTGCCGGAATCTGAACACAAAAATGCGCGAGAAATTTCTTTTTATCTCCTGCGAGAAAAAAAGCGGTCAGGTGAAAGGCTGTGAAATAAAATAAGGCCGTGTGTTTTGATGAGATGGCCAGTGCCCACATCATGGTGGACGGGGCAAGGGTCCTGACGCTTTGCTTTTTAATGTATTTCCACAAGAAATAAGTTGCCGTCACGGCAAATGCGGTGCTTCCGAAATCCGTTGTCACGAGCCTCGCGTGGGCGAGGATATTCGGCGACAGGGCCGTCATAAAAGCCGCCAGATTCGCGGCTTTTGCGCCGTAGAGTTCTTTTGACCAGCGGTGAATGATTATTATGAGTGGGATCCCCAGCAGGAGCAGGAGAAAGCGCCCGGTAAACAGAATACGTTCCGTGTCGCTGTTATTTCTGAAGAAGAGCCTGTCAGCGAAAGCAAAATCTTTGCCGGGGGACCATGTGTGCACACGCATTTCATTTTCGCTTCTTATCAGAGTCCCGGCTTCCGGTGCGGCGGTTTTGCCGCAGTAAAACGAAAAACCCGCAATGTATCTTAAAAGAGGGGGGTGCTCTATTCCGAATCTGAAATTGTGGAATTTGTGATAGGCTATGCCGTCGGCGAGATGAAGCGTTTCGTCATAGACGGGGGATTTGTCGGTAATGCTAAAAGAACCCAGTACCAGATATATGAGAAGAAGAGCCGGAAGAATGTGTCTGTTTTTTACGGTCATCGGGAGTTCAGGTAGAGCAGGGTATTGCCGCTTATGATTATTATTGCGGCAATAAGTCTTTGCATAGGACTCTTTTCTTTAAAAATCAGAATGCCGCCGATCACCGAGATCAGTATTCCTGAGCGTTTTATCGTTATCAGGTATGACACCCGCGGGGTTACTGACAGCGCCGCCATGTGTGTTATAAAAAGTCCCGCGTTCAACGCGCCGCACACGAAAAGATATTTCAATTCCTTTAATTTTATCTTAATTTTAAACAGCAAAGGCAGCAGAAGCAGGGTTATAAATGCAGATTCGATAAAGGGGTAGATGGCCACGGAAGACCGGCCCAGCGCGATTTTGTCGGCGCTTGCCACAAATGACCAGATGATTACAGTCAGCAGCGCCCAGCGCACACCTTTTTCGCGGGCTATCATCCTGATAGGCGCGTAAAGGTTTTTGCCGGATGCAAGCATGTAGCATCCGATTACGATTATGATCATGGAAATTAATGCCGTTACTGAGGGCAGTTCTTTTAACATGATTGCGCTCACGGGGATTACAAACAGCGGTGACAGCGCTAAAACCGGCATTACCAGAGAGGTTTCCGAATATTCCAGAGCCTTGATGCTGGAATAAAAACCCGCGAGCGCTCCTGTTGACGTAAATATCGCCCATTGCCAGAAACCCGGCTGTATCGCGCCGAAGCCTTCTTTCAGCGCCGGTACCATAAGTATAGGCATGGCAAAGGCGAAATAAGAGAAAAGTATCGTTTCTGATGATCCGATTTGTTTTAAATGCAGACCCCGGACATAAAGCCCCTGAACTCCGAAAAACACAGCGCACAATCCTGAAATTGTTATCCAATGCATAAGTGATATTAACAAAAAACCCGGGGAAAGAGAAAATCCTGCGGTTTCTGCCGGCTGGGCCGCCGTTGTTAATCTGCCGATTTTTGTAAAGCGCGAGTTAATTGCTAAAATAAACAAATGCCAAAACAGAAAATTCTCATAGTTGAAGATGACAGGGATTCCAATGACCTTGTAAAGGATTGTCTTGATGCGGCCGGTTACGGCACGACACAGGTTTTCTCCGCAGCCGAGGCGATAGAGTGCGCTGCGGCTCTCTGCCCCGATCTTGTGGTTCTTGATATCAATCTGCCGGATGGAAGCGGAGAGATGGTTTACACCGCTTTGCAATCAATGACAGCCACGAAGGGGCTGCCTGTAATTGTGATATCGGGAGAAGCTCCGTCAAGAGTGCAGAAAATGCAGAACATGAAAAATATTCCGCCGGAGGACATACTTGTCAAACCTCTGGATCTGCCGGTATTGCTGAATCGTATGAATATGTATCTGGCGGAGAAAAAAAACAGGTCGAAAAAGAAAATTCTCATAGTGGATGATGACATATCAATGAACGAGATAATAAAGAGGAATCTTGAATCCGCGGGTTACGGCACCATATCGGCTTTCGGGGGTTATCAGGCGGTGGATATAGCAAAATCAAAAGAGCCGGATTTGATGTTACTGGACATAAACCTCCCGGCCGGAAGCGGGGAGCTCGCCTATACCATATTTAAAAGTCTCAGCGAGCTGAATCATATTCCGGTGATAATTGTCTCAGGCGAAGATCCCGCTGTTATTCGCCGGATGCACATAGGAAAACAGGTGAGCCTGAGGGATATTTTTCTCAAACCAGTGGATTTTAAAAAACTTCTCCGCAGAATATCCCATTACCTCACGGAAAGTGAAACGGCCTGATTGCAGGGAGCGGCGTCATTTTGGTATATTCATGGTATGACAATACATAAGGCCAAGCATAATTGCAGGCGAAGCATGACAATACATAAGGCCAAGCATAATTGCAGGCGAAGCATGACAATACATAAGGCCAAGCATAATTGCAGGCGAAGCATGACAATACATAAGGCCAAGCATAATTGCAGGCGAAGCATGACAATACATAAGGCCAAGCATAATTGCAGGAAAATACTTGTGACAGGGGCCGCGGGTTTTATCGGTTCAAATCTCACTCTTGAACTGCAGAGAAGATTTCCTGATGCTGAAATAACAGCGGTTGATAATTTTTTTGCCGGGCGCAGCGAAAATCTGAAAGGTTTTAAAGGTGAATTTTCTAACAGGGACATATCAAAAGGGCCCGTTCTTCAGGGGGGTTACGATATAATTTTTCACGAAGCCGCCATCACTGATCCCAGATATGGTGATGACAAAGAGATGGTGCGTTCCAATGTGGATGGCTTTAAAAATATAATCAACCTGGCCCGCCGTACGGGTGCCAAGCTGATTTATGCCTCTTCGGCGAGTATGTACGGTAACGGTCCGGCGCCGCAGAAAGAAAGTCAGAAAAAAGAAATTTTAAGCGCCTATGCCGAAAGTAAGCTGGCGATGGATGATATGGCGAAGGATTTGTATAGGGATATGCATGTTGTAGGCCTGAGATATTTTAATGTTTTTGGCCCCGGCGAGTCCCATAAGGGGCGTCCGGCGAGCATGGTATACCATCTTGTCAGGCAGATGAAAAAAGGCGGCCGCCCCCGCATTTTTAAAATGGGAGAACAGAAGAGAGACCACATTTATGTAAAAGATGTCGTTGAAGCCACGATTCTTGCCGCTGATGCCCGCAAAAGCGGCGTTTATAATGTCGGCACCGGAACGGCGGTGGATTTCAATGAGCTTGTTGCAGACATCAATTCTCTGCTGGGGACTTCTCTTGAAGCGGAATATATTGATAATCCCTATGTTGGGACATATCAGAATCACACACAGGCTGACACAAAAGCCGCCGAAAAATATCTTGGTTTCAAGTCCCGCTATGGTCTCAAAGAAGGCATAAGGGACTATATAGAAAATCACGGTCTTTAAGAAAACGGAAGAAAACGGGGACGGTTCTGGTTTTCACTTCATTCTCATTGTAAAACCAGAACCGTCCCCGTTTTCTTCAAACCAGAACCGTCCCCGTTTTCCTTCTATTTGACAGAGGGGCGTTGAAAATATAGAATCCCAATTGAGAATTAATCTCAATAAAAGTGGTTTTATGAAAAAAGAAATAGAAAAAAAATTCTGTTCTTATCTTCGTCAGCGCGGGATGAGATGCACGGCGGAGAGAAAGATTATTTTGCGCGGGGTGTTTTCCGTTCACAGGCATTTTGACACCGAGGAGATTTTTGAAATGCTTCGACTGAAGAAAACGGGTATTTCCCAGGCTTCCGTGTACAGGACTCTGCCCCTTCTTGTAAAAGCGGGTCTTGTCAGCAGAACCGTGGGGCCCGGTGGAAAATCCGTGTATGAGCAGATTTACGGTCACCGTCATCACGACCATATGGTGTGTATAAGATGCGGAAAGAATATAGAATTCAGTGATGATAGGATTGAAAATCTGCAGATGGCAATTTGCGCCGAATACGGTTTTAAGCCGTCGTATCACAATCTGGAAATTAAGGGTCTGTGCAGAAGCTGCGAGCGGGCGGTTAAAAGGGGAAACAGAAAATGAAAAAAAATCTTATGGATATGGAAGACTCTCAGAAGGGTGTTATAATTTCGCTAGAGGGTGGAAATTTTTTCCGGAACAAACTCAGTTCCATGGGAATTTCCGAGGGTGCGAAGATAAAAAAAATAACGGGGCATTTTATAGGAGGCCCGGTGATCATAAAGGTCAAAAATACGGAAATCGCTGTGGGCCGCGGTATGGCGGAAAAAATAATAGTTGAGGTTAAGGAAAAAGGATGAGAAAAATACTTCTTATGGGAAATCCGAATGTCGGGAAAAGCGCTGTTTTTTCACGTCTCACGGGCGTTAATGTTATCGCTTCAAATTACCCCGGGACGACGGTGGAATTCACAAAAGGATACATGTTCATAGAAGGTGAAAAAGTCGAGGTTATTGATGTGCCCGGCGTTTACGGCATTAAAGCGGCCTCCCGCGCCGAGGAAGTTGCCCTTAACATGCTTGAAGAGGGGGATATTATACTCAACATAGTGGATTCCACGAAACTTGAAAGGAATCTCAATCTCACGCTGTCGCTGATAAAAACGGGTAAACCCATGCTCATTGTTTTGAATATGTGGGATGAAATAAAGCACAGGGGGATTAAAATAGACAGGGACGCTTTTGAGAAAATACTTGGCGTGCCGGCCGTGTCCGTGTGCGCTTTAACGGGTGAGGGGATAAACGTTCTTCACGGCCGTGTCAATGAATCCGCGGTCAGTTCTTTCGACGGAGGAAAAGAAGATCGCTGGAAAGAGATAGGGAAAATAATAGAAAAAGTGCAGACTCTTTCCCATCGTCATCACACGCTCATGGAAACTCTGGGCGACGCCAGCGTCAATCCTTACACCGGATTTCCTATAGCTCTTTTAACGGGTTTTGTGTCATTTAAAATTATCAGATTTATAGGGGAAGGCCTCATAGGCAATTTTTTTGAGCCGCTTTTTGAAAAATTGTGGCTGCCGCTTATAATGAAATTATCGGCGCTTATAGGCGTTGAAACTCTGGCCGGAAAGATAATTGTGGGTAAGCTTATAGACGGAGAGGTGGATTTTGTCCAGTCAATGGGTCTTTTGACGACAGGTCTTTTTGTGCCCATTGCGATGGTTCTGCCTTATGTGTTTGCCTTTTATCTGATTTTGAGTTTTCTTGAGGATTCGGGTTATCTGCCGAGGCTGGGGATACTGCTTGACGGTTTTATGCACAAAATAGGTCTTCACGGTTTGGCGATAATACCGATGATTCTGGGGCTGGGCTGTAATGTGCCGGCGGCGCTTTCAACGAGAATTCTGGAAACGCGCAGAGAAAGATTTATCGCCGCGACTCTCATGGCCATCGCTGTTCCCTGCATGGCACAGATAGCCATGATTGTGGGGCTCGCCGGAAAATTCGGAGCGGGCGCACTGGCTCTTATCTTCGGCACGCTCTTTGCGGTGTGGCTCATCCTGGGAGTTTTGCAGAATCTCCTCATAAAAGGGGACTCTCCCGAAATATTCGTGGAAATTCCGCCTTACCGTTTGCCTTACTTTAATGCGCTCTTGAAAAAAGTGCTGATGAGAATAAGATGGTTTTTAAGCGAGGCTCTTCCTTTCGTGATGGCGGGCGTTCTGGTTGTGAACTTTCTTTATGCGCTGGGAATTATTTCATTTATAGGAAAGATTTTCCGGCCTGTCATAACGGGTGTTATGGGTCTGCCGGAAGAGGCCGCCGCGGCTCTTGTTATCGGGTTTTTGAGAAAGGACGTGGCGGTGGGAATGCTGGCGCCGCTGGGTCTTTCAATGAAACAGCTCGTGATAGCTTCGGTTGCGCTGACCATGTATTTCCCCTGTGTGGCGACTTTCGCCGTGCTCATAAAAGAGCTGGGGTGGAAGGATATGCTGTTGTCAACGGCGGTTATGATTGTTTCAACCGTTTTCGTTTCAGGGTTGTTAAATATCATTCTGTGAATAAATTTTTAAGAGTTCTGTTCATGGGATTTTGCCTGTTTTGCGCTGATGTTTATGCACATCCCCACATATTCATGGATTGCGGGGCGGCTTTTGTTTTCGGCGCTGACGGCCTTGAGGGAATCCGTCTGAAATGGATCTTTGACGAATTTTACAGCGAAACCATAA
>JAYEJT010000011.1:0-5663 GCA_034660675.1 Elusimicrobiota bacterium | reverse complement strand
GATAGCGGCGTTTGCCATGGGTACAAAGTCCGTGCCTAAGGTTGATTTTATAGCCGGCCCGGGAAACAGATATGTAACGGAAGCCAAAAGGCAGCTTTTCGGGAAGGCCGGAATCGATCTTCTCGCTGGTCCCAGCGAGGTGCTGGTGATAGCCGATGAGAGTGTCCGGAAAGAATGGGTGCTTGCGGATCTGGCCGCGCAGCTTGAGCACGCTCCCGATGCGCGGGCTTCTCTTATAACATCGTCAAAAAAACTTGCTAATTTTATTGTATCGGTCTTTGGTAAAAAAGTGAAAGTTTTTTTTATAAAAGAAAAAACGAAGCAGATTGAAAAAGCGGATGAGATATCGCCTGAGCATCTTCTTGTGATGACGAAAAATTCGGCTGCCTATGCCGGAAAATTTAAAAACGCCGGAGCGGTGTTTCTGGGAAAATATTCTCCCGTTGCCATGGGCGATTACGCCGCGGGGCCATCCCACACGCTCCCGACGGGGAAAAACGCAGTTTTTTCTTCAGGCCTCAACGCGGGTTCTTTTCTGAGGAGTTATGCCGAGATAAATTATACAAAGAGCGGGCTTGAGGCTGATATGAATTCCGCTGTTTCTGTTGCTGAAGCGGAGGGTATGGTCAATCATAAAAAATCCATAGAAATAAGGAAGGTGAAGACATGAGGAAATCAAAAATTAAAAGAAAGACAAAAGAAACTTCCGTGAGCGTTGAATTTTCGTCTCTCTCTTCGGGAAAAAGCAGAGTGAAAACGCCTTCGGGCTTTCTTAATCACATGCTTGAGCTTTTTGCTTATCACGGGGGTTTCGGTCTCGTTGTAAAAGCTTCCGGCGATACCGAAGTGGATATGCACCACACCGTTGAGGACACGGGTATTGTTCTCGGAGAAGCCATAGGCAAAATAGCGGCAAAGGGCAAAATAGCCAGATTCGGTTCAGCCTTTATCCCGATGGATGAGGCTCTGGCGCTTGTTTCGCTGGATGTTTCGGGCCGCCCTTTTCTCGAATTTAACGTTGAATTTTCCGATATAAGAAAAGCCGATTTTGATTACCGGCTTTTTGAAGATTTCTTCAGGGCCTTATCTGTTAAAGCCGGAATAACAATTCACATCGTTTCACTTGCGGGGCGCGATAATCATCATATTTGCGAATCGGTGTTCAAGGCTTTCGGGAAAGCTCTCTCAGCGGCGCTGAAACCCTCGTCCCAAAAAGTGGCATCTACGAAAGGCCTTATCTGAATGCTGATAATTCCGGCTATTGATCTGAGAAAAGGTAAGGTTGTGCGTCTTTTAAAGGGCCGTGCCGAAGATGAAAAAATTTATTTTGACGATCCCGCCGTTGTTGCCGGGTCTTTTCAAAGGCAGGGCGCAAAAAGGATACATGTTGTTAATCTTGACGGAGCTTTCGGCGAAGATGACTCGCGGAACAAAGAAGCCCTCAAAAGCATAAGAAAAGCCGTGCCTGCTGTTTTGGAAGTCGGCGGCGGAATAAGGAGTTTCAGGGAGGCGCAGGAGTGCTTTGCAGCCGGCGCCGATAAAATAATAACAGGTTCTCTGTATTTTGATGATATTCAGGCTTTCGGCGAAATTGTTTCGCAATTTCCTGAAAAGGTCATGCTCTCGGCTGATGTGGGGGAAGGCAAAGTCAGGATACACGGCTGGAAAGATTCGTCCCCGTTGTCTCTTAAAGAATTTTTAGACGCTGTACGCAACAGGAATATAAAGGAAATTGTTGTCACGCAGATAGAGAAGGACGGCACTCTTGAGGGTATAGATACCGGGTTTTATTCGGAATTGTCGGCAATGACGGATATGGATATCATTGCGTCCGGCGGGGTGAGCAGTATGGAAGATATCGCGGCTCTTTCTGAAACCGGCGTTGCGGGCGTTATCACGGGTAAGGCCGTGTATGAAAACAAATTGGATCTACAGGAGGCAATAAAAAAATATGGCGTTAATTGATGAAATTAAATTTGATTCTGCGGGGCTTGTTCCTGCGGTGACGGTTGATGAGAAAGGCGATGTTCTGATGCTCGCTTACATGAACAGGGAGTCGTTTGAAAAAACGATTGCCACCGGAAAAACGACTTTTTTTTCCAGAAGCCGTCAAAAACTCTGGACCAAGGGCGAGGAATCCGGAAATGTTCTGGACGTGATCGACATATATCTGGATTGCGATGGAGATACCCTGGTTGTTAAAGTGAAATCCGGCGTTCCCGCCTGTCACATGGGGTATGCGAGCTGTTTTTTCAGGAAACATGTTTCAGGCAAATGGCAAATTTTCAGGGAAAAAGTTTTTGATCCCGAAAAAGCTTACAAAAAATAGTTGTCCTGATTGTATGATATGCCGGTTCGGTTGAACTTCAGCAAAGGTTCTTTTTTATATTTTTTAAGATGACTGAGGGGTTTTTGAGAAGTTCTTTTTCGGATATTCTTATTATTTTCCAGCCGAGCCGCCGCAATTCCTTATCACGGAGTTTATCTTTAATGCGCTGCTGTTTTTGCGAATGCCAGCGGTAGCCGTCACATTCAACGTCTATGTTGCCCTGTTTTGACGGTAGGCCGAAATCCAGTCTGAATATTTTTCCGTTTTTTCTTTTTATGACAAATTCTCTTTTAAAGTCTATTTTATTTTTTTTAAGCGTTGCCGCGAGTATATCGTCCATGGGAACAATGTCGAAAAGACCTCTTATGTTCCGGCATTGACGCAGTTTTTCAAGACTTGTAAAGCCGAATGAGATTCTGACGCGGCCCCTGTTCAAAACGGGTTTTCTCAGTCTGCTCACGCGGCTGAAAAAAAATTGCAGATAAAGTTTATTTGCGCGGGAGTGTTTTTTTTCTCCGGGCAGAATGTCTTTCCGTTTTCTCAGCCGCCAGTATTTTATCCTGCCGTAAAGTTCTATTCTCTCACCCGAATCTTTAAATGACGCACTCTGATAGAAAGCTAAAAATTTCGGTTTTCTCCGCGGCGCGCGGTCAAGGGGGATTCTGTACCATTTTTTTACAAGTAGAATGTCTCTGTCCCGTTTCGTTTTTAAAACTCCGATTAGTACATCCGGCCTTGGTTTTTTCATACAGGGAAATTGTAATAAATAAGGTGCTCCGCTTTCAAGCGGGATATCTGAAGTTTTGCCATAAGCAATCACGACAGAAGTATCCGTAGACGGACGCTCACGTATGCGGTTCGTCCTCCCAGGCGGACTTTCAGCTGCCTATTCGCCCGCCATAGGCGGACTTCGCAGGGCTCAGCTTCGGGAACGAGGCAAAACCCCTCACTCATATGGCCCGCACGCCATCTGCCACGGCAGACTTGCAGCGGCAGACTTACAGCTCCGGATACTTCTGCCGTGCCTGCTTTATAAATGCTCTTATGGCAAAACTTCAGGGATAGGTTATTGTTTTTTAACGTTTTTGTTACTGTATTTTTTACCGGGTAAAATGTAAAATAAAAGATTGAGAGATTGAGTGAAATTTGAGGAAGCAAAAACGTGAAATGAATAAGCGAATCGCAGTTTTATTTTCGGGCGGCGTTGACAGTGTTGCCGCCGCGCTCTATTATGTCAAAAAGGGATATGAAGTTCATCTTCTGACTTTTGACAACGGCGCCGAGAGCGGCCTTGAAAAATCCGGGAAGAAGGCGGATGAATTGAAATTAGAATATCCGGATAATGTTAAGTGGGAAGCTCGCGATTCGCGCGAGCTTTTTCGAAAACTTGCAATAAGGGATATGGAGAGAGATGTGAGGAAGTACGGAAATCTTATCTGCTGCGGATGCAAGATGGCAATGCTGGCTGAGGCGCTGATATACTGCCGGAAAAATAAAATAAGGATTTTGGCGGACGGCTTCAGAAAGGAACAGAAATATTATCCTGAGCAGACGCGGGCTTATATGGATATTGCGGCGGAAATTGCCGGGGATTTTGGCGTAAAATATGAGCACCCCGTGTATGATATGTCCCTCGTTCGCGTAAAGAAGTTTATTGAAAGCGCGGGAATAAGCGCTGTCCCCTCGCAGGCTTCCTGTTTGTTTGCGTTCAACAGGGTGTCAAATGACATGATAGGGGAATACACGGCGCTGAAAGCGAAGGCTGTGAAAAAAATATGTGAAAGGAAAATCGGTTAAAAAAATGAAACAGAAAAATAGTGTTTTAACTCTTGTGGGGAACACGCCTATGGTTGAGCTCGGCCCAATGGTAAAGGCTCTCTCCTGCCGTGTTTTTGCAAAACTGGAATACTTTAATCCCGGCGGTAGTGTTAAAGACAGGATAGCTCTTTCTATGATAGAGGACGCCGAAAAAAGAGGGCTTTTGAAAAAAGGAGGCTCTGTTGTGGAGCCGACCAGCGGCAACACGGGGATAGGCCTTGCTCTGGTGTGCGCGGTGAAGGGCTATTCTCTGACAGTGACCATGCCCGAATCGGCAAGCGCCGAGCGCAGAAAGTTTATAAGTTCTTTCGGCGCGGAGGTTGTTCTTACCCCGGCTGCGGGTGGAATGGAAGGGGCAATAAAGAAAGCCGAAGAGATAGCGGAAAAGAAAAGCGGCGCTTTTATGCCGCGGCAGTTTGAAAACCCGGCCAATCCCGAAGCTCATAGAATTGGCACGGCGGAGGAAATATGGGCCGACACGGACGGTGAAGTCGATATAGCCGTTACCGGTGTGGGGACGGGAGGAACAATAACGGGCATAGGGGAAGTTCTCAAAAAGAGAAAGCCGTCATTGAAAATCGTGGCGGTGGAGCCCGCTTCATCCGCTGTTCTTTCGGGAAACGAGCCGGGTTCTCATGCCATAGAGGGAATAGGCGCCGGTTTTATACCGAAGGTTCTGAACAGAAAAATTATTGACGAGATAATAACGGTTTCCGATGAGGAAGCTGAGCGTGTCACGGCGGCCTTGGCAAAAGAAGAGGGTATTTTCTCAGGTATGTCGTCGGGCGCGGCCGCGGCCGCGGCTTTACGTGTGGCCGGAAAAGAGGAGAGCCGGGGAAAATGCATAGTTGTGATATTTCCCGATTCGGGTGACAGATATATTTCAAGAGGCCTTTTTTAGATGGCAATCGGAGGAGATTTATTATGTTCAGGCGTATAAATGAAGATATAAGAACTGTTTTTAAAGAGGACCCGGCTGCGAAGAATAGATTTGAGGTGATCTGCTGCTATCCTGGGCTGCACGCAATCTGGTCGCACAGGATAGCGCACTGGTTTTACAGAAGAAAAGAATTTACCATGGCGCGCATTATTTCGCATTTGAGCCGTTTTTTTACGGGCATTGAAATACATCCCGGCGCAAAAATAGGCCGGCGTTTTTTTATAGATCACGGTATGGGAATAGTGATAGGCGAGACGACGGAGATCGGCGATGACGTTCTTCTTTACCAGGGTGTTGTCCTCGGCGGCACGAGCAGCGAGAAAAAGAAGAGGCATCCGACGCTGGGCGACCGTGTTGTCGCGGGGGCAGGAGCCATTGTTCTGGGCGCTGTAAACATAGGTGAGGACGCGCGTGTGGGAGCGGGTTCGGTTGTTATCTCCGATGTGCCCGCGGGCCTGACGATCGTTGGCGTTCCGGGGCGCATAGGCAAAAAAGAAAAGAGTCCGCACGTTCAGGCCCTGGAGCACGGCAAGCTGCCCGATCCTATAGCCGAAGCCATAAGCGCCGTCAGGAAAG
>JAYEJT010000010.1:0-27463 GCA_034660675.1 Elusimicrobiota bacterium | reverse complement strand
ATTTTGCAGAGACGCCCGCATAATTCGCAACGCAATATATTTTTGTCAGCGTCAAAAACCGAATAGAAAGAAGCTTCTTTTCGCGCGTTTTCCACAGCTAATTTTTACCGGGCGTTTGCCACAGCCGCTCTATGCCGTAAAAATTACGGGATTCTCCGGTAAACACATGGACCACGGTGTCTTCAGAATCAATCAGGAGCCACTGTTTCGCCTTCATTCCCTCGACATGACGGCTTCCTCCCAGAGACTTCAGGCCCTTGTTTATTTCACGCGCAAGAGCCGAAAGGTGAGGCGCCGAGGTGGCCGTCATAATAATATGGAATCTTCCGCATGTGTCAAATTTTGCGAGATCCAGTATTTTGACATCTTCGGCTTTCATCTTCTCCGCAATTTCAAGCACCATTTTAACTTTCTTATTTTCGTTCATTTAAAAACTCCTTTGGAAAATCATCACCAACGACAACGGATATATCAACCATGCGATTAGGGTCAATGTTTGTACGCACACGGCTGCATCCAAGAACATTTGCCGTCCTGACAGCCTTGGAAAGATTCCCCGTTCTGGCGATAACCTCGGTGTATTTTTTATAATTACCCCAATTGCCCCACAACACAACATCACATCCGTAATTGCGCAGTTTCCCGGAAAGAGCTTCGGCAATACCTCTTTTTCCGCTGGCATTAAAAACCTCCGCCTGTATGCCTTCAAGACTCTCGGGCCCGCGCCTTATCAGGAAGGGACGTATTTTTGACCTCGGCCAAAGCTCTCTATCGGAGTTAGCAATAGACGCTTTTATTTCCTCAGCCGCTTTCCCGTCCAGTCTCCACACATCTTTGGCGCCTATCCGCTGCGACACCCCGGGAAGTATCTGATACCGCTGATTGTCCGCGTTAAAAGTGCGAAACACGTCCATCAGGACAATAATGTCCGGCACCGTAAAATTAGTAAAAATATCTTCTCTGTATATTTTTATAAACTCAGGCAGCGCAGATATTATTCTAAAATCAAAACAGCGGGCAATCACTCTCCGCAAAAAATCATGCTGCCTTTTAATGCGTCCGAGATCGCCCAGAGAAGTGTGCCTGAATCTCACATATTTAAGAGCATCATCCCCTGACATCATATAATTTCCCGGTTCAAAATGTATGTGAAGCCCTCCCCAGTTATCATCATAATGCATTGGCCTGTCAACAGTCACGGGAATTTTTCCCAAAGCGTCAATGGCATGCGCAAACGCGTCAAATGTGACAGTCATATAATAATCAAATTTAATATTCAGAAATTTCTCAAGCTCCTGCTTAAACAAGATCACGCCTTTACTCATCCCGTGTTTTTTAGTGTTAAGATAAAGTATCTCGCTGAGCTTGCGCGGAATCCACTTCTTTCTCTCATCCCACTTAATCAGCACATCGCGTGGCACGGAAACAATATCAACGAATCGGGTTTTCGGCTCATAACTCATCCATAAAACAACATCCGAATGAGAACCACCCCTCACCTGGTCGGTGCCAATAAAAAGTGTGTTTACCCTGTCCCCTCCCGCGCATTTTAAGAACAACGAACTTTGGGAAAAAACCGCCGCCGTTACCGCCGCCGCGGCCAAAGACAACGCTATAAAAAAAATTTTCACAGATAAAGCCCCATTGCGTTTATGTATGTGTACGCCTTTTCCGGAACAAGATAGCGGTAAGGCCTGCCTGACCTTATGTTTTTCCTTATTGCGGAAGATGACACGGGTATTTCAGGCGCGGTTATGCTTTGAATTTGCGGATGAGCGGAAAATTCATCAAACAGCGGGGCTCCGGGCCTGCTCCACACGCCCAGAGAAAAATTGTCTATAATATTCTCGAAATCCTTCCAGTTTTTCAGATCATTAAGGGAATCCATTCCCAAAAGAAATACCATCTCCCCGTGGAGAATGCTGTCAAAATGTTTCAATGTGTCTATCGTGTAAGACGCCCCGGTCTTTTTCGTTTCATAATCGCTGACCTCAAAACGCGAATTACCGCAAGTGGCCAGCACCGTCAGTTTATAGCGTGTTTCACAGCCGAGCACATCTTCATTTTTGTGAGGAGGTATTCCCGCGGGAATAAAAATTATTTTATCCAGAGAGAGTTCGTGCAGACTGCATTCGGCAAGTATCAGATGACCTATGTGCGGCGGATTAAACGTGCCGCCGAAAAGCCCAGTCATTTATTTTCTGATTTGCCCCGAACCGGTCACAGTGTATTTGTAAGATGTCAACTCTTCGAGGCCCACCGGCCCGCGGGGATGAAGTTTTTGATTTGATATCCCTATCTCAGCGCCCATTCCGAATTGAGCGCCGTCAGTGAATCTGGTGGAAGCGTTGCGGTAAAGACATGCGGCATCAACAGCTCCAAAAAAGATATTCGCGGCTTTTTCGCTTCCCGTGACTATAGCCTCGGAATGTCCCGAACCGTGAGTGTTTATGAAATCACAGGCCTCATTTATACCGCGCACCGTTTTTATGGATATAATTTTTTCCAGATATTCGGTATCCCAGTCGGATGACGAGGCAGAGAGGATATTTCTCAAAATTTTTCTTGTTTCGGCACAGCCTTTCATTTCAACTTTATTAACCGTATATGCCTTGAAAATCATTGGCAAAAATTTTTTAGCGGCAGCTTTATCAACAAGCAGGTTTTCTATGGCGTTACACACGCCTGGCCTTTGCGCCTTGGCATTCACCGCTATTTTAACAGCCATCTTCATATCCGCATCTTTATGAACATACAGATTGCACACACCTTTTCCGTGGTATATGACAGGAATGCGTGAATTTTCAACAACGGTTTTTATAAGACCTTCACCGCCGCGGGGAATCACCACATCTATGCTGTCTTTCATTCTGAGAATGTCTTTGACCGTTTCTCTACCGGAATCTTTGATAAAACACACAGCGTCTTTTACGGCAGCCGGGAGCGCCGACCTTATGGCGGCGTAAATCGCGCCGTTGCTGTTTACGGCATCGGATCCCCCTCTTAAAATAATCGCGTTTCCCGACTTTAGACACAACGCCGCGCAATCACTCGTAACATTGGGGCGCGATTCATAAATAACAAAAATGACCCCTATGGGCACAGACACTTTCTTAATATCCAGCCCGTTCGGCCTTTTTCTGCGGGAAATAATTTTTCCCAGCGGCGACTGAAGCTTTGACACCTCAATAACCTGCGACGCCATTTCACGGATTCTTTTTTTATCCAGTGTCAGCCTGTCCACAAATGCCGTGGATTTCCCGGACGCCGCGGCCTTTTTGAGATCCTTTTTGTTGGCCGCTAATATCTTCTTTTCAGCGGCAAGAATACCGCGGGAAATTTTTTTAAGAACAGAGTTGATCTGCGCATCCTTCATCAGGGCAAGAACTCTGCTCTGCTGTCTCACTCTGCGAAAAATCCCGCAATAATCCGTTTTCATCAGTTGTTTTCTTTTATATCGGGAAGGTCTTTGAGCGCTTCTTGTATCTTCTCCTCGGGATATGCAAAATCCGTCAGTTTGCCCTCAAAATACGCGTCATAAGCAGCCATGTCAAAATGCCCGTGACCGCTGAGACAGAAAACTATGCATTTTTCTTCCCCCGTCTCCTTACATTTCAACGCTTCATCTATGGCGCCTTTAATGGCGTGAGACGATTCCGGCGCCGGTATTATGCCTTCTGTTCTCGCAAAAAGCACGCCCGCTTCAAAGGCCGCGGTCTGGTGAAAAGCCCTGGGTTCAACCAACCCCTGATTTACAAGAAGACACAGAAGCGGCGCGTCACCGTGGTAACGGAGGCCCCCGGCGTGTATGCCCGGCGGCACAAAACCATGCCCCAAAGTATACATTTTTAAAAGCGGCGTCAGCTTTGCCGTGTCGCCGTAATCATATTTAAAAAGCCCCTTGCTCAGCGTCGGACAGGCCTCGGGTTCGCAGGCGATAAATTCCAGATTTTCGCCTTTCAATTTATCGGCCACATAAGGAAAGAACAAACCGGGATAATTAGAGCCGCCTCCAACGCAGCCTATAAGAACATCCGCTTTGTCTTCCGCAATGGCAAGTTGTTTTTTTGTTTCCAGGCCTATTATGGTCTGATGCAAAAGCACATGGTTCAGCACAGAACCCAACGCGTATTTTGTGTCATCATGCGTCGCCGCGTCTTCAACAGCTTCAGAGATAGCCATGCCGAGGCTGCCGGATGTTCCGGAAAATTTTTTGAGCATTTCTCTGCCGGAATTTGTTCTGTCGCTGGGAGACGGGAAAACTTCAGCGCCCCATGTGTGAATCATCATCTTCCGGTAAGGCTTCTGCTCGTAAGAACACTTCACCATGTAAACCGTGCATTTCATATCCAAGAGTTGGCAGGCAAAAGACAGGGCGCTTCCCCACTGCCCGGCGCCGGTTTCGGTTGCTATCCTTTTTACCCCGGCCTCTTTATTGAAATAAGCCTGCGCCACTGCCGTGTTAGGCTTGTGACTCCCCGCCGGAGAAACACTTTCATCTTTGAAATAAATTCTCGCCGGAGTCCCGAGAGCCTTTTCAAGACGTGTGGCCCTTTTAAGCGGAGACGGCCGCCACAGCTTATACATTTCCCTGACCTTTTCAGGAATTGGTATCCACCGTTCGGTCGACATTTCCTGTTTAATAAGATTTTCCGGGAAAATAGGCAACAGATCTTCTATTCCCAGAGGCTGACCTGTTTTGGGATTAAGCGGCGGCGCGAGAGGCGCCGGCAGATCAGCCTGTATGTTATACCAGGCATCCGGAATATCACTTTCAGCCAAAAAAATTTTTTTATCGCTCACACAACCTCCTAAACGAAACGTTACCGCCCGGGTCTTCCGTTTCCCGAATTCTAATCGATCCCCGGATTTCCGCCCCAGGCAGGTATATCAAAAATTTTATACAGCTGAATGTTAACAAATTTAGCCGAGACGGAGCAAGCTTTTTTAAAATTTTTGGAAAAATTTGACAAAGATAAAATTTATGTGGTAAAATGACGAAGTTAATGTGTTGCACGGTTTTCAGGAATTTTACAGGAGGTAAATTGTATGAAAAAACTTATCTTGATGACAGCATGTGCCCTTGCGCTGACTTTTCCGTCGGAAATTGCGGCAAAATCAAAAAAAGCAGCAAAGAAAACGGCAAAGGCGAGCTTTGAAAAAATAAATTTAAATGAAGTTAATGCTTACGACTTAAAGAAAATACCTGGTATTTCGTCAAGAAAAGCAAAAGCCATCATCAATTACCGCGAAGAAAAGGGCAAAATCAAATCAATTGACGATCTGAAAGAAATAAATCATGAAACCAGAAGCGGGAAAACAAGTTATGATTTCGCCACGTCAAAGGGCCGCTGGAGAAAAGCCATGAGAATTCTTGTTGAGGGAGAGGTGTTTACCCTTAAAGACGGGGCATCCGTGGTCGATCAAAACGCTCTTTACCGGCACCTGTTTCCCGAGCCCGCGGACATAAACAAATCAACTGTCAAAGAATTGTCAGCGCTTCCCGGCATATCAAAGAGAAAAGCTCAGCGTATAGTTAGCAACAGACCGTTTTCTTCACTTAGCGGACTAAAAGATATTTCTCATGAAACCAAAAGCGGAAGAACAAGCTATGATTTCGCCACATCAAAAGGCGCATGGAGAAAAGCCATGAGAATTTTAGTAAAAAGCGACAGACTTGTGTGCTCAGGCTCAAAAAAAGGTTCAAAGAAAAAATAAGAAAAAAAGCAAAAACGACAAATACAGCGACGGACTGAAAGAATATTGAAAATAAAAAAACCGGTTCGGCGGATGCGGCAACGCAAAACGTCGCCTTTGGTTTTGTTGGGATAATTAGAAAATTTAGAATTACAGCGGAACTGGTGGTCACAGATTGCTTTTAAAACGAAAATTTTCTAATCTACCTTCAAAACATCTTCCGATTGTTTCATGTGAAACAATCGGCGGGGAGAGAGTTCGTGAAAAAATTTAAGACAGGAATCGCGCTCGGGGGCGGCGGCGCCAGAGGCTTGGCCCATATAGGAATACTGGAAACCCTTCGGCAAAACGGTATAGTAATTAACGCCATATCGGGAACAAGCATGGGCTCGGTTGTGGGCGCTTTGTACGCCACCGACAGCGACACGAGAGCGGTGGAAAAAAAGCTCACCGGTTTCATAGAAAGCGAAAGTGCTAAAAACGGCGCCGTGTTTTTTTCGAAAAAAGCGGCCACGCGGCCATTTGGTAAAATACTGTCCCGCGCCAAGCAATTCTTTATAATGAACAGGGCGGTGATAGGCCCCTCCATTCTTAGCGCAGAACAGGTAGAAAAGATCTTCAGGGAACTCGCCCTTCCTGAAACATTTGATAATTTAAAAATACCCTTCTGCTCGGTGGCAATGGATATAGGCAAAGGCGATGAGAAAATTTTTTTTAACGGGAATCTAAAAAGAGCCGTTCTCGCCTCATCCTCAATTCCGGGAATTTTCCCGCCGGTCGAAATAAACGGCGCGCACTATCTTGACGGAGGATCCGTCAATTCCGTTCCCGTCTCACCCCTTAGGCCGTACTGCGACTTTGTCATAGCGTGCGACGTGAGGCCAAAAAGGCAAATAATTTCAAAATTTAATCAGGGCCTGGCCATTCTTTCGCGCGCGGATGCCATATCTTCCTACAAACTTTCAGATTTGCAGATACAACAGGCGGATTTCATAATAAAACCGGATGTGAGTGATATTCACTGGGCTGATTTTAAAAAAATGGGAGAGTGCATAGAAAAAGGCAGGGCCGCTGCCCGGGAAAATTTAAAGGAACTAAAAAAAGCTATCTTGACAGCCAGGATCAAAAATCTCACGAAAAGGCTTTTTCTAAAAAATGTCGTATCCTTTGAAAATTAAAAATATCTCAATCGCAGCAGGAACGAAAAAAAAGCTGGAGTTTTACATAAGCACCCTTAAAGACTGGAACAAGCGTTTTAATCTGACATCTTTTAGCGATGATAAACTATGGGATGAAGTTGTTGGAAACTCCGTTATTTTCGCCGATACCATCGCGGATTTAGTGCCGCAGCGCTCTCCCGGAGAAATCAGTTTGTGTGATGTGGGCTCCGGCTCCGGCATACCCGGAATAATAATCAAGCTGATTATGCCGGAGATACAGGTTGACCTTATCGAATCAAACGGCAAGAAAGCGGCTTTTCTCAGAGAAATTCAAAAATTACTAAAGCTTGACGGTCTGCGGGTAGTGAATAAAGACGTCAGGGAATTTGCTTTAAAGAATAAAAAGTTATACAATGTGGTCACAGGCAGGGCTATCGGCAAAAAATTCCTGAAACACGCATTCAGACTGGTGTTGCGGGGGGGCTATGTTCTGTATTATAAAAAGACACTGAAAGAAGGAGAATTTGCGAAAGAGCCCGTCAGCATAAGAAATTACGGGGGGTCTTTCGTGCTTGTATGGAAAAATGGGTGAAATTATAGCCATAGCTAATCAAAAAGGGGGAGTCGGAAAGACCACCACTTCCGTAAATCTCGCCAAAGCTCTTATCCTGAAGGGGAAAAAAATACTTCTCATAGACATAGATCCGCAGGCTAACTGCAGCTCGGGTCTGGGCGTAGCAAAGGCGGCCTCAAGTGTTTATGATGTTCTTATCAGCGGAACCATGAACGGGGCCGTTATCGCTAAAGAGCACTTCCCTGATATTATTCCGTCCACAAGAGATCTCACAGGTGCGGAAATAGAACTTGTCGATATGGAAGACAGAGAATACCGTCTCAAAAAAGCCCTCAGCAAAGCCCGGGACAACTACGACTTTATATTCATTGACTGCCCTCCATCACTGGGGTTGCTCACAGTTAACGCCCTCACGGCCTCCGACAGTTTATTAATACCTCTGCAATGCGAATTTTACGCTCTTGAGGGCCTTGGAAAACTTCTCGGCACGCTCAAATATGTGAGAGACGCTTTCAACGAACACCTTCATATAAAAGGAGTGATTCTCACCATGTATGACAGCAGGCTGAATTTAACCGCTCAAATTACAGATGAAGTAAGAAATTTCTTTGGTGAAAATCTTTTTAACACCGTAATTCCCAGAAATGTCAGGCTGGCCGAAGCCCCGAGTTTCGGAAAAGACATTTTTGAATATGACAAAAATTCAGCGGGAGCAATGAGTTATATGAAACTTGGCGGGGAGTTTTTAGCCAGGGAGAACAAGAAATGAGCAAAAAACAGGATAACGTATACAGTTGGCGTGATTTTAACATTGCCAATCTTGTCAAAAAAAAACACGGCCACAGAATAAGCGTAGTTATCCCCACCCTCAACGAAGCCCCCACTATCGGAAAGATTGTCCGGATGATAAGGCGGGATCTGGTTAAAAAACATCCGCTTGTTGATGAAATCATAGTGTTGGACGGTGGTTCCTGCGACGGCACAAGAACAATCGCACGGCGGGCGGGAGCCATTGTGCACCGGGATTCCGCCGTTACCCCGGCTCTCGGAAACTTTTCCGGAAAAGGAAATGCCCTTTACAAAAGTTATTTTGCCAGCACCGGTGACATAATAACTTTTGTGGACGGGGACATAAAAAATTTCACGCCGCGCTTTATAACAGGCATTGTCGGGCCTCTCCTTGAAAACAAGAATATTTCTTTTGTAAAAGCCTTTTATAAACGGCCTCTTCTGGTTTCCGGCAAATTCAAACAGGGGGAAGGGGGCAGAGTCACCGAAATTCTTGCCAGGCCCATCTTTAACACCTTTTTTCCGGCTCTTGCCGATATCAAACAGCCGCTTTCCGGAGAATACGCTATAAGAAGGAGGCTTTTCAGAAAAATATCAATACCTTCCGGATACGGGGTTGAGGTGGCGTTTCTTATTGAAATACTGCGTCTGGCCGGAAGAAAAGGCATTGCGCAAACGGATCTCGGTGAAAGAAGACACAGGAATCAAACGCTTCATGCTCTCGGTATAATGAGCTTTGAGGTACTGCATTCCTTTCTGCATTATGCGCAAAAAACAGGCAAACTGCACGTAAAAGGCATTTCCGAAAATTATTATGACTTGAAAGAAAACAGCATTCACAGAGTATCGCAAAAGTATTATGCGCCCGTAAACGAACTCTCAAAATCAACAGAAATCATTTTTCTGCGTCACGGAGAAACAAACTGGAACCGGGAAAAGCGCATTCAATCAAGACAGAACATCCCGCTTAACGCCAACGGTAAAAAACAGGCCCGTCACGCGGCAAGAACCCTTAAAAACGAAAAAATATGCGCTGTTTACAGTTCCCCTTTGGCCCGGGCGCTGGACACAGCAATGGCAATAGCGGACAAACACGGCATTCCCGTAAGAAAAGACAAGCGGCTTCTTGAAATATCACACGGCCGCTGGTCAGGCAAAAAGGAATCGTGGTTAAACGGGAAATATCCGGAGAAATACAAAAAATGGAAAACAGAGCCGTGGAATCACCTCCCCCCGGGGGCGGAATCCTGGCAGGAACTGAAAAAACGCCTCGGCGCTTTCATATCTTATGTAAAAAAAGCTCACAGCGGCGAGAAAATTCTTGTTGTTGCTCACCGGGGAGCCATAGCGGCCGCTCTGACCATCGTCAGAAAAAAACCTTTAAAATACATAAACAGGTACCTGCCGGACAATTGCAGTCCGGTAAAAATAAAACTGTAAATACGGAGGAAAGAGAGATGAAAAAAGCTGTGCTGGGAAGAGGACTCAAGGCGCTTATTCCCGATAAAGAAGAAGAAGAACGCATACACATGATAAATGTCTCGGAAATAAAACCCGGCGCATATCAGGCCAGAAAAAGTTTTAACGCTGAAAGCATAACCTCGCTCTCAGAAACGCTTAAACACGACGGTATAATACAACCTTTGGTGGTTTCTCCAGCAGGAACGGGATGGAAACTGATAGCCGGGGAAAGACGTTTGCGGGCGGCAAAAATAGCGGGGTTTAAAAAAGTGCCGGTCACAATAAAAGACACCGATGAAGCGTCGGCCGCGTTTATGTCATTAATAGAAAATCTCCAGAGGGAGGACCTCAAGCCGCTTGACGAAGCGCGCGGCATAGAAGTTTTAATGAAAAAATTTTCGCTGACGCAGGAGGCTGTCGCGCAAAGAGTGGGGAAAAGCCGGTCTACCGTGGCCAACACGCTAAGGCTTTTGAAATTCCCGGAAGACATCGTGCAAGCGCTCTCCGAGGGCGGAATAAGCGAGGGACACGCGCGGGCACTATCAGCCATAAAAGACCCCAGGAAAAGAAAACACATCATACACCGCATCATTAAAGAGCATCTTTCCGTCAGAGAAATTGAATTCCTCACCCCCCGGAAGAAAAGAAATGGAAATATCCGTCAGGCATCCGCGGAAGTTAAAGAAATAGCTGAAAAATTAGAAAGTTCTCTGTCAACAAAAGTTGAGGTTATGGCCAACAAAAAAAGTCAGGGCTATATAAAAATTCACTTTTTTTCGTCCGAAGAACTCTCCCGGCTCATCAAAAGGGTTTCGCGATAGGTAAAGAGTGACGAAAAAACGGCCCACAGAGCGCAGATTGTGATTATCTCACCTGACACATATTCGGCCAAAAGCAAAATCATCGCGACGAACACAATTATATAAACCGCGTGAAACAGCCACAACATTTTTTTAGACAGCGGGGGGAAACGCGAATTCACGCCGAAAGCAAACAAAATTCCGAGAAACACGCCTATAAACGGATTCAACGCAATATATTTCACCAAAATAAAAACAGCCAAAAAGGCGGGCAGCATATAAATCATAGAACCTCCTTTTCTATTTTAGCAAAATTTCCGAACAAAACAACAAGAAAAACCGCTGGCGTTAAAGGCTTATTATTGGCAAATACCTCAATAATTGCTAATCTGCATCAGACGATATGACTTCAATAATCAAATTTTTATTACGGTGGACACAGGCGCATGAGTGTTTTTGAAGCCGCTATGCTCATTTGTTTCGGGATAAGCTGGCCCGTTTCAATATCAAAAACGCTGCGCACCGGAATCGTTGCAGGCAAAAGCCCTCTGTTCATGGGCATAGTCTGCTTCGGCTACCTGTGCGGAGTAATTCACAAAATCCGCTGCTCTTTTGACTGGGTCACCGCTCTTTACGCGCTGAATATGATTATGGTAGCCGTTGATCTCGGCCTGTATTATGTGTACCTGCCCGGAAAGAAAAACAACGGGCGCTCCTTCTGATTGCGCTATGCGAATTTTTAACCGTTATATATTTAAAGAATTTTTGCCGGTGTTCGCAACTTCATTTTTCATACTCACCGGCATTTTCATTGTCAACGAAGCCATGGGATTTATCGCTTCGCTTGTTGTGAAAGGTGCCGGCTTTATAGATATAGCAAAAATTTTCGGAACAGGCATACCGGCTTCTTTTGTTTTCGTCATACCGGTGTCTTTCGTCATTTCATGGGTTGTAACCCTGAGCCGCCTCGCCGGAGATTCCGAAATACTTGCTCTTCAGTCATCCGGCGTGAATCCAAGAATCATCCTCAAGTCCGTGCTGGTGTCCAGTGTTTTGGTTTCTCTTTTTATGCTTTATTCCAACTCCGTCCTGTCTCCGAAGAGCAGCCGGAAAATGACCGTTCTCGTAAGGGAAATATTATCAAGAAATATTCTGCATTTCAGGGAAGGCGCTTTCAGTAAAGTAGGGGATTATATTTTTTACGCGGAAGGAATTTCATCAAAAGAAATGCGGGACATAAGAATATACCGGAGGGACGGAAATTTTCCGGCAGTATCCGTCACCGCAAAAACCGGTTCGCTGCCGGCAAAAGGCAACGGCCCGGCGGGATTCACGCTGAAAAACGGCAGAATGACGCTCAAAAATAAAGACGATCATTCTCTTCTGACAACCATAGATTTTCATAAATACTCGTTTTTTATCGACTCCCCTGAACACACCTCAGGCAGCAGAAAC
Source organism: Elusimicrobiota bacterium (assembly GCA_034660675.1). Lineage (GTDB taxonomy): Bacteria > CG03 > CG03 > CG03 > CG03 > CG03. Next base: position 15,527 of record JAYEJT010000010.1, on the reverse strand, counting down.
ATCTCCCAGCTTGAATCATCCAAATTACGCACAAGAATAAAAGAAATGGAAAAAAAGGGGCACCTGGCCGATAATCTGAAAATGGAATACCACATGAGGCCGGCAATGGCATGGGGGGTTCTTTTTCTTTCGCTGATAGGAGCTATTCTTGGAATAAAGTTAAAATCCCCTAAAAAAGCATCCGGCATCGGCGCGGCAATTTTACTGCTAACCATCTATTATCTGGGTTTCAGCCTATGTTCGCATATTGCCGAAAGCGGCTGGATTCCCCCGCTGCTGGCTGTGTGGATGCCCAATCTGCTGTGCGGCATTGGCGCGCTTCTGGCTCTATGAAACTTTTTTTAAAATATCTGCTGAAAAGATTCGGAAAAGCTTTTTTTATAGCCGCTGCCGGTTTCATGAGCCTTTTTGTGTTTTCCGGTCTGATAACCCGCCTCAGTGTTTTTTCCGAATACGGGGCCTCCGTAAAACAAATTGCTTTTTTTCTTGTCTGTAAAAGCCCGGCATGGTTTTTACAAGTGCTCCCCGTTTCTATACTGCTCGCTCTCGTTATGACCATAACAGCCATGAAAAGGCATAATGAGCTGACAGCCATAGAAACATCCGGGGTATCGATGATAACACTCATGAAACCTTTTCTTATCACCGGCATTATTATCGCCGGCATTATGTTTTTAACAAACGAATTTGTGGCCAGAATGGCCACAAAAGAGGCTTACCGTTACTATAATGTTGTCATAAAAAAACAAAAAGCGGCTCCGCCGCGGGGCCGTTATTTCAATTTACTCTACCATGTAAAAAACACCGGCGTGAATGGAAAGTCCTTTTATTACATAGGTTTTTACGATTCCGCGCGAAAATCGGGGAATAACTTTAATCTGGATACAATCGGCAAAAACGTTTCCGTAAATGTTTTCGCACGGGCTTTTGTTTATAAAAACGCGTGGGAACTCAGAAACGGTATTGAAAGAAAATGGGACAATGCCGGAAAATTGATACAGGAGGAAAGTTTTAAATCACGGATATTCCATTTCAAACAGAAACCTGATGATTTTCTGATAAAAACCGTCTCATATAGGGAAATGGGATTTCTACAGCTTAAAAAACATATAGAAGAGCTCAAAAGGGCGGGAATTCCGTCACACCGGGAAAAAATTGACCTCCAGGCGCGCATTTCATCGGCAATGTCTGCCCTGATTGTTATCATCATAGGCTTTCCCATAGGTATCTATTTCAGCCATCTCGGAAGGGTTTTTTCCGTAGCGCTGAGTATGACCGTGTGCTTCGCCTACTGGGGGCTTTACTCCCTCGGCCTTTCCTTCGGAGAAACAGCGGCGCTGCCGCCATGGATAGGCGCATGGGGCATAAACATAATTTTTGTGTTAGCGGCGTTTTATTTCATGAAAAAGAAAAATGTTTAAAATCCGTTGTTTCACGATCATTGTTTTGATCATTTCACACGCGGGTATTCTTTCCGCCGCCGTAAATATTCTTCTTAAATTCAAGGAAAACACTCCCGAAACCGCTCAGAAAAATATAATAAGTCTTTCAACGCCAAGCGCTATTGCGCTCATGGAAGAAATATCCGTTTGGCGGCTTAAATTCCATTCAGCGCCGGAAGCTCTTAAGGCCGTAAAATTTTTCAACGGCTTTGACGAAACAAAATACTGCTACAAAAGCCGCCGCATAAGAGCATTTGCGCCAAACGATCCGAAATATGTTGACACTTCTCAATGGGGCTTAAACGGCGCCAACGGAATCAATATGGATCAGGCCTGGAATATAGAGGGGAGTTCCGGTTCCGCATACATAACGATCGCCGTGATAGACACCGGCGTGGATTATAATCACGAGGATCTTTCTTCAAAAATGTGGATATCCCCCCAGGGCTATCACGGTTATGATTTTGTAAATAATGACAACGATCCGCTTGATGACAATGGCCATGGAACTCACGTTTCGGGCATCGCCGCAGCTGCCACAAACAACGGCACCGGCATTGCGGGCGTTTCAATAAATTCAAGAATTATGGCTCTGAAAATTTTAGATTCTTCCGGAACCGGCGATGAAGCCGACGAAGCAGAAGCAATCTTGTGGGCCGTAAGAAACGGCGCGCGGGTGATAAATCTCAGCCTCGGTGCCGATTCATATTCTTCCGCCGAGGCCGATGCCTGCGCTTACGCTTTTAACAACGGCGTTTTTATCGCCGCGGCAACCGGCAACGGCGGGGGGGACGGGATAGGAGATCCTCATGTTATGTATCCCGCGGCCCTCTCTACGACTTTTGCCGTCGGGGCGGTCAATTCTTCCGGCAGCAAAGCGGTATTCAGTAATTACGGGCCGAACCTTGATGTTCTTGCGCCAGGTACCGGAATATTAAGCACTGTGCCAAACAGCAACCCAGGGGGAGCAGGAAACGACGCATGGGATATGTGGAACATATCCGGTTATTTAAATGAACCCGGCACCTCAATGGCCTGTCCTTTTGCGGCGGGGCTCGCCTCAATTGTTTTGTCCGTGCGACCAGACTACGGCCCGGGGGATGTTGCCGAAGCAATAAGACGCTCCGGCTCCGATTACCCGGCTTTTACAAGCGAACGCGGTTACGGAATTATAAACGCGAAAACATGTATAGAAAATCTCAACGCCCATCTCGCGGCCATTTCTCAAAAAGTCACGGTCTTTCCTAACCCTTTAAAGGTAAACTCCGGAGTCACTCTGAAATTCGCTTTCAGCCCCGCCCCCTCATCGGTGAATGCCGTGAGAATTTTTGATTTTGCGGGGCAGGAAATAATAAAGCTGGACCAGTCCGCTTATTACCCCTCAAGTCAGCTGGTGAGCTGGAACGGAAAAAACAGCCGCGGTGAAAATGTCGCGCAGGGAATTTATTTTTATTTTGCGGAAACGGACATTGGTCAAAGCAAGGGGCATTTCGCGGTAATAAAATGAAAAATACGAAAAAACCGCGCAACAAACACCTGAGAAAAAAACCGGTGCGCTTTTCTTTAAGCCGCCTGATTCTAATCGCTATTCTTTTAATCACCGCTCCCTTGTCCTATGCCGGATTTTTTGATGTGTCACCGGGAAAAAGCGGAGCGGCATTTATGCGCGTGACTCTTTCCGCAAGGAAACTCGCCATCGGCGGCGGAGGAACGGCGCTCAGAGGCGCGGATTTCATTGAGACAAATCCGGCAGCGCTCTATGACGAACCCACATCGCTTCAATTTTCGCACCTCATGTATTTTGACAGTTTGTCGCTCAATGACGCCAAATTCACATTTTCTGTTGAGAGCGCCGATTCATACGGGGTCGGCAGTATAAATAATTTTTTGTGCCTGGGTCTGCGGAGTTTTTCAAGTGATGAAGACAGGCGGGATATGCTCACGGGCGTAAAAACAGGCAGTTTCGGCATCAGCGCCAGAAGCATATTTCTCTCCTACGCTTTTCTTTCCGGGGATTACACGGCAGGACTGACGGTTAAAAATATCACCGAAAGCATGGACAGCAATCTTTCGTCAGCTGCGGCATTTGACGCGGGAGTGATAAAAGACATCAATGAAAATTTAAGTCTCGGGGCAAGCGCAAAAAACATAGGCAAAAAAATCTCGGAAAGCCCTCTGCCACTTACCGCGTCAGCGGGTTTTGCTTACCGCTTTGACGAATTTACAATTAACGGCGACATCGAAAAAACTTCCGAAGAAAACAAATTGCTCGCCACGGGCATTGAATGCAAAATGGCTCCGCTTTTGCTCAGGGGCGGTTTGAGTTATCAGGATATTCTGCGGCCATCAATGGGTTTCGGCGCGGTGTATAATAATTTTATCTTAGACTACGCCTTCTCATTCCACAAATACCTTGGACAGAGCCATCTCTTTACACTGACCGCAAAATTTTAGCGATAATCATTCTGAAAAATCAGTTTGTAGGCGATATCAGATTCTGGAACACTCAGTTTTTAAGCGATATAGAGAAATTTAGTCAGAAAAATCGTTGAGAAATTTTGCTTGTTTGAGGACGCTTTTAGCGACCGAGTTGCAAAATTTTAGATTTTTATGGCGTTAAAAATTTTCTCCTTGGTAAAAACCCGGGGAAAAGTGACAGAGCAATTATGGTTAACCCTATGAATTGTCCGTCAAGCGTAAAACTGATTTTTCAGAATGAGCTTACTTTATTGATTCGGCGTATTTGTCAACAAGTCCGGCAACGCTGTCCCTGAGATCATCGGGATTATCCACGGAAATGTTGTCCGAATAAACAATTTTGGAGCTTTCCACTTCCACCGCGTTCAGTGTAACAATGTATTTGTTCAGCAGCTTGCCGCAGGAACCCACAATAATGGTTTTGACATTCAAAATTTTACCCATGGCCACCGCGCAGTCCGCCGATGAACAGCCGGAATTCTGAAAACCCTGCTCGGCAAGAATTTTGTCCATGCTGTTTTTTTCAACAACATTAAATCTCCCGTTTGTTACGAGATCGCCTCGGACAAAATCCGATATAAACGCCGTTTCCGACCGGGAAAGCGGAGCGCGGGCTTCAAAATCCGTGACCGCTATATTTATTTTTTCGCTATCCGGAATTTCCGCCTTCACTTCTTCCTGCGGCTTTTCTTCTTTCACGGGCTCTTCCTTCTTTCCTCCCCATGAATAACGCATCGTTATGGCAAGCTTGTGTTGCCACTCGGCAAGGTCACCGGCGTAAAAACCGCGTTCATCCGCCCAGCGGGCATATTCTATGTGAAACAGCCAGAGATTAAGATCAAAACCGAAGGTGGGATAACCCTGATTGATTCCCAGTCTGCCCCGGAGAAAATTAAAAAGATTGAGTTCACAGCCGGCGTGGATCTTGGGCCACAGAGTCGTGCCCCACACAACTTTGTTTTTGCTGTGCCATATATCATTGACATCAAACGAAAAAAGCAGAAGCTTATTCATCCGGTAACTCACACCAACATTCAGCGACGAAGGGATTCTGGCCGTGTAGCCGGGAATCGGCAACGGTGTTGTCGAGGTTGATTTCGGTTCTGTCCATTCAGCCCCGTATTTTATTTCTGTTCCGCCCAGCAGCGGCAGGGACGCATCTTTCCAGGCCGCGCCGACATTTATCTTATCCGTGAGTTTGTAAATAGCCCCCATATCAATGCCGAAACCGTTCCCCGTCTGCTCGGTAACGTCAAAATCTTCCATTTCAAGAAATGTCATGCGCGTTTCATCAACCCTTATGCGTTTCAAAAGTTTTGGCGAAACACCCAACGCCAGTCTGTCACCCATAAACCTCATACCGAAAGCCACAGGCGCCACAATGTCCGCGCGGCCGTGAATGTCAACTGTGGGAAGCAATATTCCAGGATTCACATTCAGCAAAACATTCGCCTGACCAAAAAGGCCGCCGCCGTAAGCCAATTTGTGGTTGGGCGCGACAAGCGAAAACTGGGGTGCGTCAACAGCGGCAACAATGCGCAGTTTGCTGATTTTATTTATGACATTTCCCATAAGATCTGCCCATTTTGCAGGGTCGCTGGTCTTTAAATCATCCATCTTGTCAATGTCATCCTGATTGTCTTTATACCAATCATACCCGTCTTTAAGGTCATCGCCTATGGTGAGGCCGAGCTGCAAAATTGTCATCTGTGTTTTTTCGGCAACGGCCACGCCCGCGGGGTTATAAAAAAAAGCGCCGCCGTCATCCGCGACGGCGGTATAAGCTCCGCCCATACCGAGGGGCCGCAAATCCCGTATCATAAAAGCTTCTTCCCGCGCCGCGCTTACACGGACAGCTAAAAAACATGCGAGGCAGAAAGCCGTGATTGTTTTTGTTGTATATTTCATTTTCTGTCTCCCTTACTGCAACAAGTCCCAGATGTCAAAAACAGTATTATTGCTGGCGGAAGTCGTGTCTCCCGTCAGCTCATCAACATTAATTTTCAAATCATCAATGGTGTCATTATCCTGCCCCAGATCTATTGCGCCAAGAGCTTCATCAAGATAATCCAGACAGCCTCCGGTAGGATTTTCAACAGTTGCGCCGCCGGTCAATTCCATTGCCGTATTTTCACCAACAAGAAGAATCATGGCGTCTTTTACCTGATCCTGCGCCGTTGTGTTGCCTGACAAAGAACTCAATATTGCTGTATCAATTGACACTTCAAAATCGCTACTAAGTGTTATCGCCTCATCCGTATCATCTTCACCGTAAAGACTGTCACCGTCAAGGTCAAAAATCATTGTGGCGGCATTGAGCACCTGAACAATACCGAGATTCAAATTGACATCTACATCATCCCACGGAATAGTGCCGTCGCCCCCCCCATCCGCTATTTTTTTAAGATTGGTCACGGCGTTGGCCGTCGCCGCCGCCAGAGAAGCCAAATCAATACCTTCCGGAATCAGATCCGTGGAAACCGTGTCGCTACTGGCCATAACACTTGTTATAATTGAGGCAAGATCCAGCCCCGCTTCTTTGAGGCCCGCCGCCGCTGAAATGTAAAGCGCCTCAGAATTGTTTAAATCCTTTAACAGAATCTTGTCTGCTATGGCCTTGGCTTCGGCGGGGTCGTCATTGGCAAGGGCGGATTCGGCATCTGAGAGCAGCACTTCTATGCTTGAAGAACTGCCCGACTTGTGAAACTTCCCGAAAAGGTTTTTGTTGTCACATGACGTCACAGCGACAACGCTGATAACGGCAAGGGCGGCAAATAATTTGTTTTTCATAAAATGGCCTCCGTATTTTTTTGCGTTAAAGATTTAATCATTTAATCATATTCTACCTTGACCGCAAGCCGTTGTCAATGTAATAAATATCACGAAACGGCGTATTCCACGCGCCACAGATAAAGACCACAGGCGGGAGCGGGGGCTATGCGGTTCAATTTCCCGTCAAGAATAGCGCTGATATCTTCCGGCTTCACTTTTCCTTTTCCGCACGCAATAACAAAAGCCGCCGCGGTCCTGACCATCTTGTAAAGAAAATGCGAACCCTCCGTCTCAATAAAAAATTCGCTTTTTCCTTTTGACAGCCGGCAATTTATTATATCACACATTGTGTTTTCTCTGTTTGAACAGGATGAAAGGCGGCGAAAATCTTTTTTCCCCGCCAAAAGCGACGCGGCCTTCTCCATTTTTTTACGGTCAAGTTCAGAAGAAACAGAAAAAACATAATCCCGCATGTAGGGAAAAACTCCGGCCGTTCTCACATAATATCTGTAAGTTTTTGACAAACATCCGTGACGGGGATTAAAAGAATCGCCCGTTTTCATCAATTTGTTTATTTTTATGTATCCGCCCAGCCTTGCATTTACGGCGCGGACAAAAGCATCTTCCGGCATCTTTAAAGCCTCTGAAAAAGAGCAGACATTTTCTCTGGCATGAACGCCCCTGTCCGTCCTGGACGCAAACAACACACGCGGCGAAACCCCGAGAACTTTTTCCAAAGCCTCCGAAAGCCGCCCCGCGACAGTCGGCTTATCGTTCTGTATCTGACTCCCGTAAAATTTACTTCCGTCATATGAAACCGAAAGCTTATACCGCGTTGTTAAAGAATAATTAAATTTTTTCACAAAAAGTCAATCAAAAATAAAACAATCATGGGAAATGGTATCTGTAGCTGAAAGTGCGCCGTGGCGTACGGCCCATATGAGTGAAGGGTTTTGCATAGTACCTGAAACGACAATGCCAGAGTATCAATAATTGCTCGATGATTTTTACCCCATTTTTTACCGAGAGAATAGGGAGCGAACCGCACACGTGAGCGTCCGTCTACAGATATCTTTGCCATGATTGATTACAGCAAATTCCGATAAGAGATCAGATGATTTCAATTAGTTTCTGGGCGATCTGCACGGCGTTGAGCGCGGCGCCTTTGAGAAGATTATCGGAAACGATCCACAACCACAAACCGTTGACGCGGGATTCATCTTTTCTTATTCTCCCCACAAAAGTTTCAAGCTCTCCGCCAGCATCAATTGCCGTCGGATATTTAAGCAAGGCCGTATCATCCACAACTTTGATGCCCGGCTCTTTTTCCAGAAGGCTCCTCGCTTCTTCAACGCTGATATCTTTCGCGAACTCAACGCTGACGGCCTCCGAATGTCCCCTGAAAACGGGCACCCGCACACAGGTCACGGAAAGTTCAATTGCGGGATCAATAATTTTTTTTGTCTCATTCACCATTTTCATCTCTTCTTTTGTGAAGCCGTTTTCCAAAAACACATCTATCTGGGGTATGCAGTTGAAAGCTATCTGACGGGGGAAGGGCGAAAAATCGTTACCGGGAAGTTTTTTGCCGGCAAAACCACCATCGGTGATCTGCCTGCTTTCTTTCTCAAGTTCTGTTATGGCTTTCTGTCCGGCACCCGACACCGCCTGAAATGTGACAGCCGTTATCCTTTTAATTCCGGCGGCTCTGTGCAGCGGAGCCAGGGCATGCACCATCTGTATGGTTGAACAATTTGGGTTGGCAATGATGTATTTGTCTTTTGACAGAGTTTCGGGATTTATTTCCGGCACCACAAGAGGCACACCCTTGTCCATACGCCACGCTGAAGAATTATCTATAACATACACTTTTTTGTCTCTGAACAAAGGAGCGTATTCTTCAGAAACGGAACCTCCTGCCGACATAATAAGTACATCAAGTTCATTTTTTGCAATCCATTCGGGGGAAAGCTCTTCAACAGTTATCTCTTTTCCTTTAAACAAAAGTTTCTTTCCCGCCGAACGCGATGAAGCCAAAAGGCGCAATTCTCCCAATGGGAAATCAAGCCTTTCCAGCATCTTTATCATCTCCCTGCCGACCGCGCCTGTCGCGCCGGCAACAGCAACTTTATATTCTCTCATTTCATCCCTCCAGAATTTTTACATAAAATCTTCTGTCCCTCGGTCCGTCAAATTCACAAAAATATATACTCTGCCAGGTCCCCAGCAGAAGCTTCCCTCCGCTTATAATAACGGTGAGACCGGCACCGAAAAGAGATGATTTTATGTGAGCGGCCGAATTGCCTTCCGCATGACTGTATCCGTCATCAAAAGGTATGACCTTATTCATCTCCATCAGAATATCTCTTTTCACATCGGGGTCGGCATTTTCATTTATTGTTACAGCCGCCGTCGTGTGGGGAACAAAAACAAAAGCTGTCCCCTCCTTTATGCCTGATGATTTTACGGCGGAATCAACACTGTCCGTTACATCAACCAGTTCCGTCCGGCCGTGTGTTTTCACTTCTATGGTTTTAATCATAATATCCTCATTCCGCGCTTATCTGCTCCGCGAGATCAGACCCGTCATCAGAAACGCTGATTTTAGCAAGATTCTCACTTAATTTCCAGAAATTTCCCGAGAGCATATTTTTCAAGGCTTCAAAAACATTATCCTCTTTCGCGTTCCTCTGGCTGATCATCAGCGCAGAATTGCGGGCAGAAAAAAATTCCGCATTTTTTTTCTGGTGCGCTCCGGCAAGAGGATACGGTATCAACAGCGATGGTATTTTATAAAAAGACAGTTCAGCAAGGGTTCCGGCTCCCGCCCTTGACACAGCAGCGTCAGCAACGCTATACAACAAAGACATATAATGACAAACCGGAAGAACAAGATGATTACCCCTGTGCGCTCCGTAAGCCGAATTCACACGGTTGAAATCGGCGGGACCTGTAATATGAATTATCTGCGCAAAACGAAGTTTTGAAAGCATCCGCAGCACAAGATCATTTATAAAAGCGCTACCCTGGCTTCCGCCGAGAATCAGGATCAGCGGTTTTTCCGAATCAAAACCTAATTTAGCGCGAGCTTCTTCTTTGCCGTATTTACGCGCATCAACAGGGAATTTACAAAGAACGGTTTTGGCCGAATCTTTTATTGTCCCCGAAAAAATCTCAAAAATTTTATCGGCAAAAATCTTAAGCAGCGCTGTGCCTTTCCCCGGAACGGCGTTGGGTTCAAAAAAATAAAGTCTGGCTCCGGTAAGCTTTGCACAGAACACGCCCGGAACATTCAAATATGAACCAAAACACAGAATTCTCCGGCTTTTAAATTTCCACGCGAAAACAATGATACGGGCTGCATCTTTCAGGGCGCCTAAAGTTATTTTTTTTACGGCCAGCGGGCGGATAAATAAAACATTTTCAGCATCTTTTAAAATTTCCAGCGCCGCTTCAGTTTTAACGGCAACGATTACCGCATCCGGAAAATGCCGTCGCAAAGCAAGGGCAGGTATTATGTGCCCCCCCGAGGCTCCGGTAAACATGAGTAATTTTTTGTTTTTATTTACATTAAAATCAAAATTCGCTTGCTTTGTGAACGGGGTCAGGTCTTGACATTGGACATTAGCATGATTTACAGAAATGTCCAATGTCAAGACCTGACCCCTTTTGGTTTTCAGCCGCTGACCATAGAGCCCATGTTGAATATGGGCAGATACATGGCTATCACCAGCGCACCGACAACAACACCGAGGAAAACTATCACCAGCGGCTCAATCAGGGAAGTCATGGATTTAACGGCTTCCTCTACTTCGGTGTCATAAAAATCGGCTATTTTTGTGAGCATGACATCAAGATTTCCGGTCTCCTCTCCGACTTTAACCATCTGATTGACCATTGACGGAAAAATACCGGCGCGAGCGAGAGGTTCGGCGATTTTCTCACCTTCCCGTATGGCCTCCCTGGCCTTCATCACGGCTTCTTCAACGGCCCAGTTGCCAGAGGTTTTTGCGACGGTTTCCATGGCCGAAAGTATAGGCACACCGCTTTTAACGAGCGTCCCGAAAGTACGGGTGAATTTAGCCGTGGCCGTTTTTATGAGAAGCGGCCCTATAACAGGCGCTTTAAGCATACGCGGCTCCAAAAATTTTTTCCCCACCTCACTGGATGAAAATTTTTTAAACCCGAAGACAGTAATCCCTATAGTCGCCAAAATCGCCAAAATATTATGCATAAAAAAATCGCTCAGATCTACGACAATCTGCGTCGGTCCGGGAAGTTCGTTGCCAAAAGACGAAAAAACCTCCTTAAATGTCGGCACAACAAAAACCAGAAGAAAGATTGTAACCCCGAGACATATAAACACAACAACAATAGGGTATGTCAGAGCGCCTTTCACTTTGCCCTTCAGCTCTTCCGCGGCCTCGAGATATGTCGAAAGCCTGGCCAGAATAACGTCCAATATACCGCCGAGTTCTCCGGCGCGGGCCATATTGACATAGAGAGTGTCAAAACAATCCGGATATTTTTCCAGAGCATCTGCTATGGAAGTACCTCCCTCTATGTCTTCGCGTATGGTATTGACAACTTCTTTAAAATAAGGATTTTCCACCTGATCGCCTATGATTGACATCGCCTGAACAATTGGAATTCCGGCGTTTATCATAACAGAAAGCTGCCTTGAAAATATGACAACATCTTTCGGCGCCGCTTTCGGTTTAAACGGGTTGATCGAATCAATCAGATCCGTTAAAGCGTTAGACTGCTGCTCTTTTATTTCAAGGACAATGTATTGCTGTGCCCTGAGTTTTTCAACAGCTGCCCTTTGGTCGTTCGCCTCAAGAGTACCCTCGAGAGTCCCGCCTTTTGCCGTGCGCACTTTGTAACCGAAAACCATGCTACATCACCCCCCGGTTCAACAGCCTTCTTAATTCCTCCACATCATTGCTAACAGCAAGCGCCTGTTCTTTTGTTATATACCTTTTCTTATAAGCATTGTAAATGGCAGTGTTTTTGGTCTGCATACCGAATCTTCCCCCTGACTGCATGGCAGAAGCCGCCTGTTCCGCTTTTTCCTCACGTATCATATTTCTGATGGCCGGCGTTACAAGCAGCGCCTCGCAAATCATCGCGCGTCCTCCACCCTGTTTCTTCAGCAGTTCCTGGCAGAAGACAGCCTGAAGCACAAAAGAGAGCTGACTTCTTATCTGAGGCTGCTGATGTGGCGGAAAAACATCAATTATCCTGTTTATGGACTGCACGGCATCGGGGGTATGAAGAGTCGCGAAAGCCAGATGCCCCGTTTCAGCAACGGTTAAAGCCGCTTCAATTGTTTCAAGGTCACGCATCTCTCCGATAAGTATAATATCAGGGTCCTGGCGCATTACATGCTTTAGCGAAGTAGCGAAAGTTTCAGTGTCAGCGCCAACTTCCCTCTGCGAAACAAGACATTTTTTGTGTGAATGAACATACTCAATAGGGTCCTCTATCGTGACAATGTGAGAACTCCTGTTTTCGTTCAAATAATTTATGATTGAAGCAAGAGTCGTTGATTTTCCCGACCCCGTGGGCCCCGTCACAAGAATAAGGCCTGTACGCATTTTAACAATCTGATGTATGAGAGGAGGCAAACCCAACTCCTCAAAAGTCAGGAAATCATAAGGAATGGCCCTCATGGCAGCGCACACAGCCCCGCGCTGACGGTAAACGTTCATTCTTATTCTTCCCACACCTTTAATGCCGAATCCAAGATCAAGTTCGCTTTCCGATTCAAAAGTCGCTTTCTGCTTTTCTGTCAGCAAACTGTAAACAAGCGCCTGCGTGTTTTCGGGTGAGAGCGGCTCATAGTCCATCTGCACTATTTCGCCGTCAAGCCGTATAGAAGGCGGACAACCGTCTATAATATGAAGATCCGAGGCCTTTTTATCCATCATTTCCCTCAAAAGCTGATCAATACCTACCATCATATCTCCTTTTTGTTCATTCTAATCGCTGTCCGTGAAAGTTACACGCATGACCTCTTCGAGCGTTGTCACACCGTTAAGCAGTTTTATAACAGCGGCCTCTCTCAAAGTTTTCATACCATTTTCTCTGGCCACCTGTTTCACAAGATGAGTCGGGGCACGCTCAAGAACAAGATCTTTTATCTTATCATTGATTTCCATAACTTCGTAGCAGGCATTCCTGCCTTTATAACCGGTGTTGGAACAAAGATCGCATCCAGTTCCGCGATAGAGAGTCACCTTTGACTTACCGCCCACCATTTCAGGAGTTATACCAAGATGTTTGATTTTATCATACTCAATCTCAAATGACTCTTTGCAGCGTGGACAGATTAACCGCACAAGCCTCTGGGCTATCACCATAACAATCGTTGATGTTGTCAAAAAAGGCTCAATCCCCATATTGTTAAGACGGGTCATTGAGCCCGGCGCATCGTTGGTGTGCAGGGTGGAAAAAACAAGATGCCCCGTAAGCGCGGCGTTGATGGCTATCTCAGCCGTTTCGGTGTCGCGGATTTCACCGACCATTATAACATCGGGATCCTGACGCAAGAAGGATTTAAGGCCCTCAGCGAAAGTCAGGCCTATATCGGCGTTGGCCTGCACCTGATTGATCCCCTCAAGAACATACTCAACAGGGTCTTCTATGGTCATTATGTTCACATCGGGCTTGTTCAGTGTGGTAAGAGTGGAATAAAGCGTCGTTGATTTCCCGGAACCAGTCGGGCCCGTCACAAGAACGATGCCGTAAGGAACATCTATGTTTTTCTTGTATACTTTAAGCGAATTTTCATCAAAACCCAAAAGAGTAAGATCGAGTTTCAGTGATTCCGGATCCAGCAGACGCATCACAATCTTCTCGCCGAAAGCTGTGGGCAGAACAGACACACGCAGATCTATTCCTTTGTTCTGCACTTTTATTTTAATTCTGCCGTCCTGAGGAAGGCGGTGCTCGGCTATGTCAAGCTTTGCCATGATTTTGAGACGGCTGGAAAGAGCGTTTTGGAGTTTTTTCGGCGGCGCCGTCACCTCGTGAAGAACGCCGTCTATGCGGTAGCGCACACGCAGTGAGGTCTCAAAAGGTTCTATATGAATATCACTGGCTCCCGCTGTTACGGCCCCGCCCAGAATTAAATTGACTATTTTGATAACCGGAGCATCTTCCCCCTGGGCTTCCAGGGCTATTATATCAGAGCCGGCGTCTTCTTCTTTAACCAGCTCAACATCGTCTTCAGAACCCTCAGGGGCATCTATTTCTTTGAGAATATCCGCCATGGAGCCTTTGGCTCCGTAATACTTGTCTATGGCATTTTTTATTTCGGCTTCGCTGGCAATCACAACTTTAATGTTTCTGCCGGTCATCATCTTCAAGTCGTCAACAGCGAAAACATTGGCTGGATCGCTCATGGCTATTGTAAGTTCACCGCCATCAAGCGCTATGGGAATCAGTTTCTGATGACGGACAATGGTTTCCGGAACCGTTTGTATAACGCTTTCGGGAATTTCACCGTACTCGTTAAGACTCACATAAGAAACATTGCACTGTTTTCCGAGAAAAGCGAGAAGGACATCTTCCGTTATAAAACCCATGGCCATAAGAATCTGGCCGAGTTTTCCTCCGCGCTCCTTCTGTTCCTGAAGCGCCGTCTGAAGTTGCTCCGCGCTTATGATGCCCACATCAACCAGAAGGTCGCCTAATCTTTTCTTTCCCAGTTTTTGTTCTTCTTTTTCCATTAGTTATTTTCTCCGCATTGCGCCGCTGTAAAAACCGCTACGTTGATTATATCAAATTCCGAGCAACCGCGCGAAAGATCGTTTCCCGGTTTTGCCAAACCCTGCAGAATCGGCCCTATAGCTGAAGCTCCGGCAAGCCTTTCAACAAGTTTATAACCAATATTTCCGCTGTTTAGATCCGGAAATACCAGCACATTCGCGCCGCCGCTCCACTTACCTGAAGTTTTTTTAACAGCAATTTCCGGCACCAGCGCGGCATCCGCCTGAATTTCACCCACGAATTCAAAATCCCTTTTTTTCTGTTTCAGAATTTCATAGGCCCGCCTGACTTTGCCTGGAGAAAGGGCTCTTGCCGAACCCAATGTCGAAAACGACAGCAGGGCGACTTTGGCTTTATCCCCTATAAAAGTTTTATATGACTGCGCCGTCTGAAGGGCTATATCGGCAAGCTGCGCGGAGTTTGGCGATGGTATTATCGCGCAGTCCGCGAAAAGAAGATTTTTATCATTTAAAACCATAAGAAAAAAACTTGAAAGAATTTTAGCGCCGCTCTTTAAGCCCACACATCTGAGAAGAGCCCTTACCGTATCGGATGTGGAACTTGCCGCGCCGCCGACAAAACCGTCAACAGCTCCCGTTTTTAGTTTCATCGCCGCATAAAAAAGAGGCAAATTACAGACCCCTGCGGCCTGTTCGCGGGATTCATATTTTTTTTCGTTAGCCGCGTAAAAAGAATCTATCAAGTCATCCATGGTCTTGTCGCTTTCAGGGCTGAGGCATTCTATGCCGGGAAGGGCTTCACTGCGCACAAGCACCGGCTCCGCAAGTTTCTCTTTTGACAGAACACGCGCAGCTTTTATTACACGCTCATCATCGCCTTCGGGAAAAATAATGCGTTTCGGCGATTTTTTCGCAGCCTGCTTCAGATTTTCTAATATATCTAACATTTCTAATTATAGTATAGCTTCATACTTGCAACTTGTCAAGTTTATAGTGGGGTCAGTTCTTGACATTGGGAAAACGGGGACGGTTCTGGTTTTATAATGAAAATGAGGTGAAAACCAGAACCGTCCCCGTTTTCCCAAAACACTACCCGGCA
>JAYEJT010000009.1:0-5898 GCA_034660675.1 Elusimicrobiota bacterium | reverse complement strand
ATCTAAAGGGGTTTTCTTCAAAAAGATCCGTAAACCGGTTCAAGTTATATCCGCAATCGCTATTTTTATTCTTCTTTGGCGCGGATTAATCTCAATTGCCGGTCTGATGATTGTGGGTTCCGCTCTTGGTATTATTCTCGGAAAAGTGTTTTGCATATGGATGTGTCCTGTGGGTATAATTATGGAACTGCTGCTCATAGCCGCTCCCGGAAAAAACGCAAAAGGTTTATACCGGTATCATAAGATCGGCTGCCCGATAGCATGGATAAGCGGGCTCTTAAATCACGTCAGCATATTAAGTGTCCGTCACAACAAATCAAAAGAATGTGTGAACTGCGGTTTGTGTGATCAGGTCTGCTACATCAGCAGGCTTAATAAGTCATACAGTTTATACAAACAGGGCACAAAGAGCCCCGAAAATCATTTTAACTGTGCCCGCTGTTTTGAGTGTGTGGATGTTTGTCCCACGGGGTATCTTTCTTTCGGTGTGCGAAGGCCTTCTGATTTTATCAGTTACAAAAAAAAACAGGTGCTTTTTGAAACGGAGAAATAAAAAGCCTCTGATTCCGTATTGCTAAAAACACAATAATCTAATAAAATGACATTTTGAATTTAACGGCGCATTCGTCTAACGGCTAGGACGCCGCCCTCTCAAGGCGGTAATACGAGTTCGATTCTCGTATGCGCTACCAAAATGCGTTTTTTCGGAAAGGGAAGGGGGATAATTTCTAATTACCGGACGGGAAAAGCATATGGAAGCAATGGAAAGCAATAAAAGGTAATAGGAACCGTCCCCATTATAAACGCCGGAGAAAATAAAAAAATATGGAAAACATTAAAACATCGGAAAAATTAAGGACGTCCCCATTTCCGGTGTGTCCTCACTTCCGGCGCTGCGGCGGCTGCTCATGGCTGGACATTCCCTATGAGGAACAGCTTGAAAAGAAACGCGGGATTTTAGAACAGAATCTGGCGCCTTTCGCTCAATGTGAAAAAGAAGAACTGATCCCCGCTCTTGAGCAATTCTATTACAGAAACAAAATGGAGTTCACTTTCGGCGGCACGGTCGAGGAGCCCTTTATAGGTCAGCATTATAAAGGTTCTTTCCACAGAATTGAAAATCTCACGCGATGCCTTCTTTTCGACAAGAGGATAGGCCCCGTGCTGGATAGGGTGCGGTCATATGCCAAAGCCGAGGGGCTTGTCCCTTATAATCCCAGAACTCACGAGGGTTTTCTCAGGCATTTGAAGGTGCGATGCTCCAAAACCGAAGACGAGATGATGATAATTCTCGTTACCGCCGGTGATTTTGACAAGGCGGAGGGATTTGCGAAGATCTTTGAGGAGTTTCCTTTTATCAAAAGCGTTTATTATGGCATCAATTCCCGTCTTTCCGACATTGCCGACTGCGAAAAGCTTTTTCTTCTGAGCGGAAAGGAATATCTGACGGAAAATATGGACGGCACATCTTTTATAATTTCGCCCGAATCTTTTTTTCAGCCCAACACGAAGATGAGCATAATGATGTACGAAAGAGCGAAGGAGATGATGGATCTGACGGGGGACGAGTGTGTTCTTGATCTTTACAGCGGCTCGGGCGGGATAGGGCTTTATATCGCCAAGAGCATTAAATATCTTTACAGCATTGAGCTTCAGAGCGAGTCGGTTGAAATAATGAAAAAAAATCTTTCGGAAAACGGGATAGAAAACGCCGAGGCTCTCTGCGGAGATGTGAAAACCTCGCTGTCTCTGATCAAGCGCAGGAGTTTTGATTACGCCATTCTGGATCCTCCGAGGTCAGGCATGAGCAAAAAAGCCATACGAAGGGTTGCGTTAAAGGACATAAACAAAATTCTGTTTTTTTCATGCAAGATAGAAACAGGCGTTCAGAATCTCATAGAGTTCGGGAAATACGGTTATAAAGTCACGCGCGCCATTCCTTTTGATATGTTTCCCAACACACCTTTTATGGAAACGGTTTTTCTGCTTTCGCGATGAACCCGCTGAATCTTGAAGATAACCTTAATCCCCGTCAGTTAGAAGCTGTCACGCGCACGGAGGGGCCGCTTCTGGTGCTGGCCGGCGCAGGCACGGGAAAGACCAGGGTCATCACATACAGAATAGCCAATCTCGTGGCCCGCGGCGTTAAGCCGGAGAGCATTCTGGCCGTCACTTTCACCAACAAGGCGGCCGAAGAGATGAAGGAAAGGGTCTTGAACCTCGCCGGAGCGGGCGCGGATGAGCTGTGGGTTTCAACTTTTCACTCTTTCGCGCTGCGTGTTCTGCGGAACGAATACAAAAATTATGATTTGCGCTGGGACTTCAGTATTTTTGACGAGACAGACCAGCGGAATCTCATGAAGCAGATCCTGAAGGAATTCGGCCTGGATGAAAAAATAAAACCCAGGACGGCGCTCTATTACATTGACATAGCCAAAGGCAGGCTGATGGGCGCGGAAAGTTCCAGGGTGGGCTCTTTTTTTGACGACAGCGCGGCGTCGGGAGAGCTTGTTGAGGTGTACCGATCTTACCAGAAAGAGCTGAAAAAAAATAATGCCAAGGATTTTAGCGATCTTCTGCTTGATCTCATAATTTTTTTCAGGGATTATCCCGGCGCGCTCCTGAAATATCAGGAGCAGTTCAGTCACATCCTCGTGGACGAATATCAGGACACGAATTACGCCCAGTATTTTCTCGTGAAGGAGCTCGCGAAAAAAAGCGGAAACATCTGCGTTGTGGGTGACGACGATCAGGCCATATATTCCTGGCGCGGTGCGAATGTAGATAACATAAAAAACTTTGAAAAGGACTGGCCGGCCTGCACCGTTGTCACGCTTGAGGAAAATTACCGCTCCACGGCCAACATTCTCAACGCCGCAACTGCTGTCATAAACGAGGCCTCAACGAGGCGCGTGAAAAAACTGTGGACGAGAAAAGATGGCGGAGAAGAGGTGCGTGTGGGGATGTTCAGCCGCGACATTTCAGAGGCCAAGGGCATTGCGGAAGAAATAAAAAACCACACGGACTTCGGCTATAATTACAAGGACATCGCTGTGTTTTACAGGACAAACGCGCAGTCGCGCATATTTGAGGAAACATTCCGCCGATGCGGCATACCCTACAAAATTATAGGAGGCACGGGTTTCTACGAGAGGAAGGAAATTAAAGACGCGCTCGCCTATCTTTATGTGATTCTGAACCGCCATGATGACTGGCATTTCAGCAGGATTATAAATCTTCCTCCGCGTGGAATGGGTAAGAAAACGAAGGGGATGGGCGCTCTTTCAATGATTGCTTCAGAAAAAGGTTTAAGTTTATTTGACGCTTTGGGCGGGATAATAAAAGATGGTCCCGTGACAGCGCCGACAAAGAAGAAGCTTGCGCGTTTCATTGAAGATGTGGAAAGATGGCATGATATGATGGATGCTATGCCGGGTTTTGAGTTTGTGAAAAAAGTGCTGGAGGAATCAGGCTATGTGCCTGCTCTTGAAGCTTCGGAGAGTTTTGACGCCAAAGACAGGCTTCAAAACTTACAGGAGCTCGTCAATGCCGTGAAGTCCCACGAGGAAGAGAGCGGTCAGAGTATCAGAGACTTTCTTTACGACATATCTCTCATCAGGGAGAGGGACGGAAAAAATTTCAGCAAAAAAGGCGTGAGTCTGATGACGCTTCATCTGTGCAAGGGGCTGGAGTTTCCCGTCGTGTTTCTGACGGGCATGGAGGAAGGGCTTCTTCCTTACGGCGACGATTTTTCGGATGCCAGCGAGATGGAGGAGGAAAGGCGCCTCTGCTATGTCGGCATGACAAGGGCGAAGGAAGTTCTCAGCCTCACCTCATCCATGAGCCGGCGTCTCTGGGGCAGATGGATTTATCACACGCCCTCCCGTTTCCTGAAAGACACGGGCCTCGTAAAGTAATGGGGACGGTTCCTATTACCGTAATAGGAACCGTCCCCATTACTTTACCATTGCGTGAAAGCTATAAAAAAATTAGAATGAAAGTTATTTACGGAGAGGTGACCGAGTGGCTTAAGGTGTACGCCTGGAAAGCGTATGTACCGAAAGGTACCCAGGGTTCAAATCCCTGCCTCTCCGCCACAATTTTTTCGCTTGAGAGGAGCCGGCCAACTGCTTGGCCGGCGTCGGGATTTGAAGCCCGCAACGATGCGCGAGTTTGACGAGCGAAAGCGAGGAAAGGCGAGCGCCGTGAGGGGCGGCCTGCGAGAATCCGCCGTCAGGCGGATTACTTGTAGGCAAATCCCTGCCTCTCCGCCAGTAAAAAAAATCCCGGAAAAGTACAGTTTTGAGGAGGCCGAAATGAAAAAGAAGTTTAATTTGGTTATCGGCGCTGTTGCCACCGGGATGTTCCCCGTTTTTCCGATAGTCAACCGGTCATTCCGGACGCCCTGATCGGGAAAGGGGAACCGGTATCTTCGCGTCATAAAATAGCGGCGGAGAATACGGGCGCTCGGGGGAAAAATCAGGGACGTCCCCTGTTTCCTTTTTACGGCGTGGTTTAACTTTACGGAAAAATAATTTAATGAAAACAGTTTTAAAAAATTTCTGCCGGCTGTGCGGGGAAGAGGATAAACTTCTGCCTGTCGAAGGCATAGACGGCAGAAGCTATTTTTTTTGCGAAAAATGTTCTCTGATCAGCGCTGACAAAAAACATTTTTTGGATGGGCAAAGCGAAAAAGCGCGTTATCTGACGCACCGCAACGGCATTCAGTTTGAAGGATATGTGAAATTTCTCAGACGGGCCGTGGATCCGGCCGTGAAGTTTATAAAAAAAGGCGAAACCGGCCTTGATTATGGCTGCGGGCCTGTTCCGACGCTGTCTGTGATATTGAAAAAAGAAGGGTATTCCTGCGATGATTATGACCCTTTTTTTGTGAAGAATAAACCGGACAGAAAATTTGATTTCATTTTTTCAACGGAAGTTTTTGAGCATTTTTTTAATCCCGGCGGTGAGATAAGAAAGATAAGGTCTCTGCTGGGGGATGGAGGAACACTGGTTGTTATGACGGAGAGATGGAAGGACAGGGAACATTTCGCGAAATGGTATTACGCGCGGGATAATTCGCATGTCTGTTTTTATCATTCGCGGACATTTTCCTATATTTGCGGGGAATTCGGTTTTGAGAAATTGTTTGACGACGGGCAAAGGGTGGTAATCCTAAAAAAAACCGGCGGTTAGAGTTAATTTATGGGATACATAGAGTTTCTCGCAAAAAATAAGAGGCTGATTTCATTCGGTTTTCTGCTGGACAGGGGTTTTGATTTCGTGTTTATCACCCGCGCCTCAGCGGCCGTTGTTTTTATGGCCATAATGGTGAGCTTGCGTTTGAGCGCCGGAAGGACTGAGTCACAAAAAGTCCACCCGAAGAACATCCGTCCGTATTAGATATTAAATGTCTTCTGAACGCTTCCTCTTTAACAAAGCGGAGTTATTTATTAGAATCTAGTCTTATGGATACAACGGCAAAAATTTATACGGTCACGGAGCTCAATAATAAAAGCAAGCTTATGCTTGAGAGGGAGTTCAGAGGAATAATCCTTGACGGCGAACTTTCCAATTTCAAAAAATACAGCTCGGGCCACTGTTATTTTTCTCTGAAGGATGCCGGCGGCCAGATATCGGGCGTGATGTACCGCTTCAAAGCCGCGCGTTTGACATTCACACCCAAAGACGGAATGAAGGTCAGGGTGAAGGGCACGGTAACGCTTTATCCTGTGAGGGGGTCCTATCAGATCCTGGTTGATGCCATGCGCGAGAGAGGCGTGGGCGAGCTTCAGAAGAAGTTTGAGGAGCTCAAAAAGAAACTGAAAGAAGAAGGCCTTTTTGATAAATTAAGAAAACGCCCTCTGCCTTCCATGCCGCAGAAGATAGGTGTTATCA
>JAYEJT010000008.1:0-5905 GCA_034660675.1 Elusimicrobiota bacterium | reverse complement strand
GGAATCATTCTCAAGAACAGTTTTGTCATCGTAACTATATGTTCCTCCGTCTTCCGCCACAGTAACTGCATTGTCTTTCTCGTGAGCATAATCTCTTATCCCTGTCTTAACCACCGGAATTTCGCTCACATATTTGGGAGCAATAGCAATACCGCCGTCAATCACGGAGAGCAAACTACAGGTGTTGTCAAGCGAACCATCTGCGGAAAGGTCCGTATTCTCATAAGGCCAAACCCCCGTGTGATCAGCATAATAGATTGATGTCACAGATCTCAATATGCCGAGATTGTTTTTTGTAACAGCCTCCTCGGCCTTTCTCACCATATCCGAAAATTTCGGTATCGCAATGGTCGACAACATACCGACAATGCTGATGACTATCATCAGCTCAACCAGCGTAAAGGCTTTATTCGACCTCATATTCCTGCTCCGAAATTTTGTAGTCCGCGCGAATTCTTATTCTTTTACCGGTGGATGCCGATAACGCGTCTATCGTTTCTTCAGTAAACATGTCAGCAACCGACGGATGGACAAAAATGTTCACCGACACCCCCAGAATGTTCCTTTTGTTTTTCATCAAATGCCTCTTTATCCTTATGAGCATCGTCCGCGGCGACAACACGCGGCCGCTCCCATCACAGTGGGAACACTTAACGCTCACTTTTTCAAGGATATTATCCTCCAGGCGCTGTCTTGTAATTTCCACAAGACCCAGCCGGTTCAGCGGCAGAATATCAATCTTGGCCCTGTCAAATGAGGCCGCTTCTTTCATTATGCCATAAATTTCCTTCCTGTGTAAAGACTTATCCATATCAATAAGATCGCAAACAACTATGCCGCCTATGTTCCTGAGCCTTATCTGCCTCATTATTTCCTTCGCCGCTTCCTTGTTGGTGAAAAAAGAGGTATCCTCCACCGAACCCTTCTTTTTAAAACCCTTGCTGTTCACATCAATAGCCGTGAGCGCCTCGGTGGACTGAATAACTATCTCACCTCCCGACGGCAGCGCGACCGACGGCTTGGTGAGATCCCTTATGACTTTTTCAACGCCGTAAATTTCAAACAGGCTGCGTTTTTCTTTATTCAGCGAAAGTGCTGATTTTTTTTCAGGGGCAGTCTGCTTCAAATATTGTTTTGCCTTTTCAAACTCCGCGGCAGACTCCGCATAAATAGCATCTGTCTTATCATTGAGCATTTCCCTGATTATTTTCGGGGTAAAATCCTGCATGCAGTAGACCTGACCCGCTTTGATATCTTTACTTTTTTCTTTTTCTATTTGTTTCCATAATAAAGCAATAAATTTACCGTCACCTTTTATTTCTTTTTCCGGGCGGCCGGATGCCTGAGTTCTGGCTATCCATGCGCCGCCGAAGCCGGACTGAAGCCCGCCCATTGTTTTTTTCAAACGAAACCGTTCCTTCCTGTCCGTAATATTTTTGGAAACCCCGCCCCGCCGCGAATTAGGCATAAATATGAGAAACCTGCCCGGCACTGATATGTATCCGGTGAGACGGGCGGGCTTTGTCTTGATTTCATCTTTTGCAATCTGAACAAAAACTCTATCTCCTTTTTTTATTTTTTCAGGATAATCCGAGAAAGGGAGAAAGCAGTTTCTGCCGATTCCAATATCCGCAAACGCGGCATGAATGGCATTGTTAACGCCCGCCACTCTGCCGTAATATATGTCACCTATCCTGGACGGCTCTTCCTTCCGCTCTATGATAAGTTCCTGCACCTCGCGGCCGCGCAAATACGCAGCGCGCTTCTCATCAGCGTCAACTTCTATGAGTATAATATTCTTGGATTCTCTTCTCCGCATAGCATCTTTTAACAAAAAAACAACTTTTTCTCAACACGCGCAAAAATACGGCCGAGGTTTGCTCCATGAACAATTACGGCAAAAATATTTCATAAAACAGGCGCGCTTATGGAAATTTGCGGTTTTATTTTCTACAATACTTTTCGCGCGGCGGAGAAAATATGCCCGGGCAAACTTTCTGCTTTAGCCGCGTTGCTATTTTTGGGCGTGTTTAACGCGGGCAATTAGCTCAGCTGGTGAGAGCGCTGCCCTTACAAGGCAGAGGCCGCAGGTTCGAATCCTGCATTGCCCAATACGGGGAATGAGCGAGCCAACTGCTTGGCTCGAGTCAGGATTCGAAGACCGCAGCGATGCGTGAGTTTGCCGAAAGGCAAGGCGAACGCCGCGAGGGGCGGCCCGCGAGAAATTTCCGTCAGGAAATTTACTTGCGGGAGAATCCTGCATTGCCCAATACGGGGAATGAGCGGAAACTCTTTTTTTGAATATACCGCAAACGGGAATATGCAAGTTATGATAAGTACAAATAAACTCAAAGCTCTTGAAAAGCGTCTGGCTAAACTCGGCATAAGAGAAAATGACCTTGAAGAAAAATTCACACGGGCTTCGGGACATGGCGGACAAAAACTCAATAAAACATCCTCGTGCGTGTTCCTAAAACACACACCCAGCGGAATTCAGGTAAAATGCTCCGCGGAAAGATTGAGAGGAAGCAACCGCTTTTTCGCTCGCAGAATACTTGCCGACAAAATAGAGGAACGCCTCAAAGGCGAAGCGTCCAAAAAAGCAAAAATAGCGCACAAGCTGCGGAAACAAAAAAGACACCGTTCTAAAAAAGCGAAAGAAAAAGTGCTGATGTTAAAAAGAATGCAGTCGGAAAAGAAAAAACTCAGAAAAAAACCTTCGGAGGCAACAGACGATGTTTAAATTCGGCCAGGAGGCCGTCAACAGCGAAGTGATAATAACGCCCGCGGGAATTCTGGCGGGGGAGCTGGCGAAGGCGCTTAAAAACGTTTCTCATTTCAGCGCACGGGGATGGTGGAAAGGATGGACCGGACAACGCGGCAATAAAAAAGTAAGCGTCATAAACTGCGGTACAGGGGAAAAAGCCGCGGACTGCATACTCTTCCTGAAAGAATCCGGAGTTCAAAAAATATTTTTTTTCGGATTTGCCGGCAGCGTGAGCAAGTCTCTGACTCCGGGAAGCTTCTGCTCCCCCGCGGCGTGGGCGGGCGGCGCGTCATTTGAGGAATTCGCGATAAATCTGCGTACAGGGAAACTGCCGCGAAAAAACGCCCGCCCTTTTGGCAAAGGACAAATGCGGCTTCCATACGGAGAAAAAAAAGGAAGAATTATTTATACCCTGCCTTCGCTCTTTATGGAGAGAAATATTTTTAAAACACTTGAAAAAGAGGGGATTGATCTGGTGGATATGGAAACCGCCCACGCGGCTTTTGCCGCAACAGGCATTGATAGCCGTTTTCTCTATTATATCACAGACTTTCAAATGGAATTCGTAAAAACAGATATCAAAAAATTGAGTGGCATATGCCTGCAATCAGCGTTATTATAACAACCTATAACAGAAAAAAATTCGCTCTCGAAGCCGTTGCAAGCGTCAGGGGCCAGAGTTTCCCCGATTACGAACTGATTATTGTGGATGACGGCTCAACCGACGGCAGCCCTAAAACCCTCTCCAGAAAAGCGGATAAATATATTTATCAGGAAAATTCAGGGGTGAGCGCCGCCCGTAACGCCGGAGTCACGGCAGCAGTGGGAGAAAACATCTGTTTTCTGGATTCTGACGATTTGTGGCGAAAAGACAAACTTTCAGTTCAGAACGATTTTATGAAAAAAAATCCTTCTCTGCCACTCTGCTACACTGGTGAAAAATGGCTGAAAAACGGGATACACAAAAATCAGAAAAAACACCACGCCAAAAAAGGCGGAGACATTTTCCGTAAATGCCTCCGGATGTGCATAATATCCCCGTCTTCCGCAATGATACGCAAAGAGGTTCTAAACACCGAAAAATTTGACGAAACACTTCCGGTTTGCGAAGATTACGACATGTGGCTCAGACTATCATCCCGCAACAGCATCGGTTATATTGACCGCGAATTGATTGTAAAAAGGGGCGGCCACAGCGGACAGTTATCCGAAAGCGAACCGGCCATGGACAGATTCAGGGTGTATTCCATAGTAAAACTCCTGAAAACAGACCTGACTGCCGAACGCGCCGCGGAGGCTAAAGCGGAACTGCGGCGAAAATGTTCTATACTGCGGGCCGGAGCCGCTAAAAGACTAAAACCGGGAATGTGGGCAAAATATGCCCTGATATCAAAAATCTATGGCAATTGATTTTCCCGCAGATCTGAAAGAAAAAATAGAAAATGAGCGCATAAGCTACGGCGCAGCGGCATCAATACGTTTCCTCGGCCGGGAAGACAGAACAGCCGTCTGCGAATTTCTCGAAGATTTGCGGCCGAGCGCATCTGTTATGAAGGAATTTTCCGAACACATTCTGGATATTTCAAAAAGAGACGGCGTTTCTGCCGCCGGAATAATCAACGCTCCGGATATAAAAGGAATCACGGCCGCGGACTGTTCAAGAAAAATAAAAACAGAAAAAATACGGAAACTTCTGCGCGAAAAGCGCTATCCGTCTTTAAGCGCAAAGGAAAACGAACTAAAAACCGTCGTCAAACAATTATCGCTCCCGGCAAACATATCCCTGATATACCCCGCAAATTTCGAGGGCAAAAAAGTGTCTCTCACAATTCGTTTTGAAAACACCGGCGAACTGACAGAATGTCTTGACGAAATAAACAAAAAAAGAGATCTTCTCCGTGAATTCCTTAAAATTCTCTGAAATATATTTCACGAAAGACGCGGAAAATTTCCCTCTGAGCAAAAAAATATTCAGCGCGTTTAAAACCGCGCGGAAAATCCCTGTTGAATCCCCGAAAGAGCTTTACTTCTCTCCGCAGAACGCGCCGGAAAAAGTATCGCAAAGCAAAAAAGCTCTCTTTTTGACAGTAAAAAAGAACAATTTTATAGAAAAATGCCCCGGCACAAAAGAGCATCTGTGCTGCAATTATTTCGTGGCTAAAAATATTCTCGGATGTCCGGCCGACTGCTCCTACTGCTATCTCCAGGCGTATTTGAACATAAGAGCAATAACGGTTTTCGTGAACACTAACGATTTTCTGCGGGATTTTGAAAAAGCCGCAACCGGCCATACGCTCCGAATAGGCACTGGAGAATTCTCAGACAGCCTTTTTCTTGACAATGTGATAGATGTGAACAAAAGCCTGATAGAAATATGCTCCCGGACTGATTCCCTTCTGGAGCTGAAAACAAAATCAGCGGATGTAACCAAACTTCTGAAACTAAACCACCGCGGAAAAACGGTTATGGCGTGGTCTCTTAATCCCTTTTCTCTTGCAAAAACAGAAGAAAAAGGCACATCACCGCCTTCCGAACGCATAAGCGCTGCCGCCCAATGCTCCGCAAACGGCTATCCCGTCGCTTTTCATTTTGACCCGCTGATTGATTTTAACGGCTGGGAAAAAGCGTACGAAGAACTCATTGAACGGCTCTTCGCCGAAATATCCCCGAAAAATATCGCCTGGATAAGCCTCGGGGCTCTGCGTTATGACCCGAAGATAAAACCCGTCATTTATTCACGCTTCCCTGATTCAAAAATACTTTGCGGAGAATTTGTACGCGGTAATGACGGAAAAGACCGCTACTTAAAATACACACGCATGAAAATGTTTTCAAAAATCAACGGTTTTCTTAAAAAATTCGACCGGAACATGAAAGTTTATCTCTGCATGGAGACCCCCGAGGTGTGGAAACATTCTTTCGGAAAACTCCCCTCGGACATCCCCCGCTTAAATTCCGTCTTTACTCCGGTGCCGCGTGCACATGTTGAAAAAAATTTCAGGAAATGGTAGATTGAAAAATGGGAAAAAGAGAAATTCACACTGACACCAAGGCCCGCGGAGGATTCACTCTGCCGGAAGTCATGCTGATTGTCGCTATTGCCGGCATACTTGTAATCAGTTCCAGCCTGAAATTTAT
>JAYEJT010000007.1:0-5915 GCA_034660675.1 Elusimicrobiota bacterium | reverse complement strand
AACCTGAGAAGAAGAACCTGCCGCAAACACGGCAATATTTTCCCGTTCAACCGCGCGGCGGCAGAATTTTTCCCATTGAGCTATATTCTGCACTTCGTCCAGAAAAAAATATTTTTTCTTATTTAAAAGTTCCGGAAATAATTCCAGAAACACTTCTTTCATTATTTCAAAATCTTCCGACCGAAAATCTTTCAGCCGTTCATCTTCAAAATCGATATAAAGGGAACTGTCAATGTGCTTTCGAAATAAATCATAAAGCAAAAAAGTTTTTCCGCTTCGTCTCACTCCGTAAAAAATCACAACTTTATTTAAACTTCGGGGCAACTTTATATCATCCCTTTCAACTGAGCTTATTATTTCCCGTTCAATGAAACTTCTGTTATCCAGTATTATCTCTTTTAACGCTTCTCTGTTTATCACATCAAAAACCTCCTGCCGTATTTTATAACAAAAATTGGCCTTGTGTCAAGGCCGAAATTAATAATATTTGTCCTTTCCCAAAGGACGAATATTGACAAAACGGGGACGGTTCTGGTTTTGTCTTCATTCCGCATTGTAGCAAAATATGGGCAGGAAGAAGGAACCGTCTCTACTTAAATTTTTTTATAAATGTCCCCTCTTGTACCAATCAATACCACACCGGCTTTTTTGCCTTCGCTGTTTATTTCATAAATTACTCTTAATCCGTTTGCGGCGTATCTAAACAATTTTTTCCGGCCTTTCATGGGTTTTATTTTTACCGGTTTATAAAAAGGATTTTCCTCTAAATCTCTTCTCAAGAATTCCGGCTGTTTTACTGTCAACTTTTTGATAGTATTTCCTTGGTTGAGATTGAAGTATTACTTCAATCTTAGTCACGTTTTACTTTTCTTCAATAGGTGCCTTTCCCTGCCCGAAAGTCTTTACTCCCCTTTTCAATCATGGCCATTTCTTCCAGCGTAAGATCTTCTTCTATTTTTTCCAATACAGATTCTCTTACAAAGCCGGAGATTGATTTATAATTTTTTGCCGCAGCGCTTTTCAGTCTCACATAGAGTTGCGACGGCAAATGAATTAAAAGAGTTTTGTCCATAACATTGGTTTTCATACTAAACACATCCCCGTTAAAGGATATCATTACGATATATATTTTGTCCGGGGGCGGGGTCTATAATCTTTCCCTATTTTTGCTATAATTACCGCATGGAAAAAAATATAGAGCTTTCGGTGGTGATTCCATGCCGCAACGAAGAAAAAAATATAACGCGGGCATTGAAACTTACCGGCAAATATCTGCTTGAAAAAAACATACCCGGCGAAATTATTGTTGTTGACGACGGGAGTGACGACGCCACTTCTGAAATCGCCGAAAAAAAAGCGGAATCAATATCAAATCCTGTGAAAGTGATAAAACTCGGCAAAAACTTCGGTAAGGGCGCCGCCGTGCGCAAAGGCGTTCTCGCATCCTCCGGAAATCCTGTTCTTTTTACCGACGCCGATTTTTCAACCGATATCAGCGAGCTTGAGAATTTTTTACCCGTTATCAAAAGTGGCGCCGCCGACATCGTCATAGCATCCCGAAGCCTGCCGGAAAGCGTCCTTGTCCCGCCCCAGTCTTTTGTGAGACGCGCCATAGGAACGCTCTGCCGGTTCCTCGTGAGTGTTTTGTCTGTTAAAGGCTACAAAGACACGCAGTGCGGTTTTAAACTCTTCAGCAGAAAAGCGGCACTGGCAATATTTTCACGTCTAAAAACCGACGGCTTTGCTTTTGATGTGGAAACGCTGGTCCTGGCGGAAAAACTGGGTTTCAGCGTAAAAGAAATGCCGGTCAGATGGAAAAACTCATCCGATTCACGGGTGAGACCCGTCAAAGACTCATTCAGTTTTTTTCTGCAGCTGCTGCGCGGTTTTTAATTTTTGTTCTTTTTTGATTCTCTTTATCATGCGGCGGGCTTTCCAGTGACTTGGGTCAAGATCCAGAATGCACTCAAAAAAAAGTCTGGCTTTTTTTAAGTCGCCTTTTTTATAATAATAGTCGCCGTAAAAATAATTCTCTTTCATTCTCGTCAGCTTTTCACTGACGGGTATGTCGGGGGGGGATACTTCACGCATTATGCTGATTTCAACTCTCTCGTCAAGCGCGGCAGCAAAGTCCGCCGTTGCGCCGGGGCTGACTTTCAGCCCGCCCCGGCGGACTTTCAGCTCAGGCGTGGAGACCTGCGATGATTTATCCCTGTCTCCGGAAGAGGCGGCGCCCCAGCCTTTCAGGATTATACGCTGAGGATCAATGCCTTTTTTTATAAAACGCTGACCTATCTTAAGCGCCCGGCCGGCAGAAATTAACATTTCATTTCCGGAAGATGTCGGCCCCGAAAACCCGGAAATCACAATTTCATTGGGCAAATCATGCATTATTTTAAATATATCGTCCAAAACCACCGCCGCCGATTCTTTTATATCAACGCTGCCGGGGGCAAAAAAAACAGGCAGATTAAAAACCAGCTTTATCCTTTCGCTGTCCATGTCCATATTTCTGAGATATTCCTGCCTGGAGGAGAAATAGCCCTCAAGATATTCCGCGAGTTCAACTTCCCGAGAGGGAGCGGACCGGCCAAAACCCTCCGTCAGCGACGCCACAACTTTCTCGTACCTCACCTTTCCTGTCAGATACGTATACGCATAAAGCAGCAGAAAAAAAATCATCAGTATCGTCATGAGATTTCCGTACGGAACGATCCAGGCGGATTCGTTATTCATTGTTCAATAATTTTTTTAACAACCATGAGCATCTGCTCCGTGTCCACGGGTTTGAGCAGGAGAAAAAACTCCGCTCTTTCAAGCGTTTCCGCGAGCATATCGGAAGACGCGTAACCGGTAATAACTATTATTCTGTTTTTGGGCACATTGCCGGATATTCTCTCAATAACTTCAAGCCCCGTTGTATCGGGCAGTCTCAGATCTATTATAACGCAATCGTATTTTCCGGCCTGCGCGTTCACAATGGCTTCGGCGCCGGATGAAGCTTCCACAACTTCGTAGTCATAAGTGCGCAAAATATCGGCAAGCGTTTCCCTGACGCTGAAATCGTCATCCACCACAAGAATTCTTTTTTTCATAATTACTGCTGCCCGCACGGCAAAAGTACCGTTACCGTTGAGCCTTCTCCTTGGCGGCTTTCAATTGAAATCTTTCCCTTATGCCTTTCCTCCACGATTTTTTTAACCGTAGCCAGCCCGAACCCCATTCCCGAACTTTTGGTGGAGATAAAAGGCTGCCATATTTCTTTCTTTTTATCATCCGGTATTCCGCAGCCGGTGTCGGCAAACACTATTTTTATAAATTTTTTATCCGTAGAAGCCGATATTTTTATTTCTCCGGGAGGTGTTATCGCCTCACAGGCGTTTTTTATGAGATTACCAAACACCTGCCTTACTTCCGAAGTATCCGCGCGTACACGGGGAATTTTTTTTACGGATATTTCAAAATCAATGAGTTTGTATTCCTGTTTAAACATTTCGGCGGACTCTCCCAATATCCCGCCCACATCGCAAAGCGCGAAAACAGGAGGTTTTAATCTTGAAAGGCTGAGCAAATCCTCTATCATAAATGATATCTGTTTTATCTCATTTTTTATTATGTCCAGATGCCGGCCTACCTTCCCCTTCTTAAGAGAGGAGGGAATCTGCGATTGTATAAAATATTGCGCATTTTTTATGGCAGCGATGGGATTCCTGAACTCATGTCCTATCATGGCCGCGTGATGTCCCAGAATTCCGGCGGATTCCTGTGAGCTTATCTGTTTTTTGAGTTTGCTTTTTATGTCATAAAATCCGCTCAGTTTGTCTTCAAGCGCCGAAATCTCATCACCTTTCCCTCCCGCTATGTGCCCGTCAGCGAGTGCGGCCAGTCGCCCTGTCACATTTTTGGCAAAAGACATTGACTGCGCAAAAATAAAGGCGATGAGAACCGGCGAGAAGATGAAAAATCCGGTCAGGAAGCGCTTATAAGCGCCATACAAACCGTCCTTTTCCTCCTTCACGGACAAGGACCAGCGCCCGGCCATAAGCGGATATTCTTTCTCTATAAACCCGGCGGGAACGGCATCAGCTTTCCGTCCGGGAGGCACAGAATAAACTTTGACACCGCCGCCCGGAGTTAAAGTCATTTTTTCGGCGGAGTTCAAAAACGCGGCGAGAGCTATCGTTCCCCGCACCTGACGCGAACCGTCGGCGGCAAGAGCAAATTCGACATAGGGTTTGCGCGCCACCCAGAAAATATTGCTGAGAGATGTCTCCCTGTCTATCTGAGCTTTTCCGAAACTGCCCTCCGGCCATCTTGACACTTCGGCGAGGCGGCGGCCTGAAGAATAAAGAGCCACCCTCTCCAGCTGCGGATACACTGATGAAAATCTGACAAAAAAAGTGTTGAGTTGTTCCCACTCGTGAAGTTTTAGAACCAGTGAAATAAAAGTTTCTCTCAGCGGCGGCCTCATTATCGCGAAATATTCGTTAAAAGACACTTTCATGTTTTTCCCGCTCATCTCAAGACGGGTCCGGGCAAGATCCCTCTCATTATTTTTAATAATATTTCCGCCGGCAAAAAATACAAGCGCTAAAGCGGCGGCTGTAGGTAAAACCGGCAACAGCAATATTTTGGTCCTGATTTTCATCGTCCCCGCTCCATCACAAGTATTTCTATACGCCTGTTGCGCAGCCTGTTCGCAAAACTGTCATTGGGGCACAGCGGCCGGGTGGAACCGTATCCCGAAATGCAGAATCTATCCGGAGAAATACCCTCCTTTGTAAGAAAACGTCTGACACTTTCCGCCCGGGCCAGAGAAAGCTCCCAGTTTGATTTCCACTTTGTGCCTTCAACAGGTATATCATCGGTGTGGCCGGCAATTTCAACCGTGTTCGGTATCGTTTTTATGAAAGACGCCAACTTCCGTAAATCCTTCATTGACGCAGTTTTAATCCCAGCTTCAGCGGAATCAAACATGACCGGAGCTTTTAAGATGATCCTGTAACCCGAGGGTTCGGTTATCACTTTCGAAACCACCGGATTGTTGCTTGCGGCTCCGGCGCTTTTTCTTATATCCTCCGCCGTCTTTTCAAAAGACCGCAGCACCACTTCCTTTTTCCCCGCCTCGTCAAAATGCGAAGCTATGGAGTCCAGTATTGTTGTTTTCACATCCACGCTCATACGCGTGATACCATAGAGCATGAGAAAAAAAAGCATAAGGTTCGTCATCAAATCCGAATAGATTGTCAGCCACACCGGAGATTCCTCAGCCGGCTCTTCCGCGACCGATACCTTATTCCGGTATGCGTCAAAACCGGAAACGATCCGGCTGCCTTCTTTTATCTGCTCCATTTATTTTTTCAAAACCTTTTCCGAATCCGACAGGAAAGACTGCAGGCGTTTTCTTACAACAGAGGGTATTTCTCCTTTCTGCAAGGATATCGTGCCTTCAACGATGAGCTGTTTTGTGAGCACCTCTCTGTCTGTGAGCACGGACAACTTTCCGGCAGTTGGAAGAAACAAAAAATTGGTGGAAAAAATGCCGTAAAAAGTCGTTGTTATGGCTATGGCCATGGAAACTCCCATGCTCGCCGGATCAGAGAGATTCCGCAGCACCTGGACAACTCCTATGAGTGTACCGAGGAGACCGAAAATAGGCGCGTAAGTGCCCATGGATTTGAAAATATCCGAAACCTGGTCATGGCGTTTTTTAAAAAATACGATTTCGTTATACAAAGTTTCCTTTATGAAATCCTCTTCAAAACCGTCCACAAGCAAATTGATTGCGCGCAGAAAAAAAATATCGGAAGCGGTTCCCGAGGGAAATGTCACAGTAAAAATTGAAGGCTTATTTAATGACGGAGTTGCCTTTGAGGGAATAAATACTGATTGGACTATTCATGCATCTAAAAACT
>JAYEJT010000006.1:0-5960 GCA_034660675.1 Elusimicrobiota bacterium | reverse complement strand
AAGCCAAGGTGCAGACAATCACAGCGACGAATCTTGACAGCATGCTCATTGAATCAAAAGCCGCCCTGACAATTAAATACGGGAGCGGTCAGGAATTACAGGTGCTTGTTCCCGGTGAGAACTATAAGCCGGGTTCGACTCAGGGAAAAGACGGTAGCCCCTCGGCGCAGACGGCGGGTGTTGAGTTTACGGTAACCGCGCGTTTGTGCGATGATTACTGGAACGTTAAAACAGACTCTTCTGTAACAGTCAATGTCACAGGCAATGATCCTTACGGTATTGATCCCACTCCGTATATGTTTCAGGGCGAAGGGTCTTTTGATGTGACATATAAAACGGCATGGCAGGGCACAGTGCAGGCGACATGGACAGTGACGGCAACAGCCGCGGACTGGACATCCTACACTTCCGCGAAGGTGCCGGTGATCCCGGCGTCGGTGAAACATCTTCAGGTTCTGCTTCCCGGCGAGACGGCGGCTCCCGGTTCATCCTCCGGTAAAACCGGTTCTGTCTCCAGCGCCACAGCCGGAGTTCCGTTTGTGATCACGGTGAAAGCTGTGGACGAATTCTGGAACATACAGCCCGCTTCCAATCCTGTGGTTGGAATTTCCGCGGATAGCGCTTATTTTGAGAAACAGACCGATCACGGCCTGGTGAACGGCACAACTGTTTTCTGGCTGACATTGAAAGACGCCGAAAGGGATCCGTGGTTGATAACTGCTTCAACTACTGACGGTAAAGCCATACTACCGGACATTTCGTCAGATATGTATATTCAACCCGCTTCGGTTGAAAAACTCATGATTCTTGCTCCCGGGGAGGCTTGGGAGCCCGGCAGCGGAACCGGCCGCACGGGAACGCCTTCAACAAGAACAGCCGGCGTTGATTTTAACATGACTTTGAGAACAGTTGACGCTTATTGGAACAAGGTTGACCAGGCAGCTAATATAAAACTCTCGGCTTCCGACCCCAACAAAAGCGACGTGACAGGTATTAATTTTAACGGATTAAAGGTGCAGGCCTATGCTTTAAGAACGGCGAACAGTCCATGGTCTGTTACTGTTTCAACCACCGACGGGGCGAATTTCGCTTCGCACACGACAGGGAATATTTATGTTGCTCCTGCCGCCGCTACGCAGCTTCTTGTCATCGTTCCCGGGGAGACTTTTGATGAAGGGTCGGCCGACGGTAAGGCTGATGCCCCGGTTAACCAGACGGCGGGCGATCCTTTCAATATAACTGTTCTGGCCTGTGACGATTATTTTAACAAAACAACGGCAGAACCGACGGTGGGAATCACCACAACAGACCCTTATGATAGCGCGATAGGTTCACAGCAGCTTGTTGCCGGGGTCACAACCTTTGTGATGGATTTCAGAAAAGCCCATTCATCATGGACAATAACGACTTCGAATGACGGTGGTTATACGGATAACACATCTTCGCAGGTTTATGTGAATCCCGGCACAGCCGTGAAACTCCAGATCCTTGCTCCGGATGAAATTGCTGACGACGGAAATGTGTCAAACGGCGGTAAAACCGGTAATGTCGTTTCCCAGCAGGCGGGAATCAGCTTCAGCATAACAGTGAGGGGTGTGGACCAGTTTTGGAATTTGCAGGAAGAAGCTGTCGCGGAAGTGCAGCTCACAAGCAATTACGTGGGAGATTATGTTGTTCCCGTGTCATCTCCGCTTGCCGGTGACGGCCTGGCGGTTTTTGAGGTGTCTCTCGCAAAAGCCAACACCACATCTTATCTGACTGCCGATGACATAGACGGCATAGAGTTAACGCAGTATAATCATGCCGGTATAAAATGCGTTCCCGGTTTGCCCGCTTATCTTATGGTTCTTTTGCCCAATGAGACGCAGACTCCCGCCGAATCTCCCGGAAAAACGGGAACCCCGACGCCTCAGACGGCGGGCTCGGAGTTTACGGTTACGGTTTATTCCGTTGACAGCAATTACAACACGACACCGACGACAGCAACGGTGAAAATCGGTTCTTCGGATTCAAACGCGCTGCTGCCTCAGGTGAACACTCTTGTTGCCGGAGCGACAAACTTTGCGGTAACTCTGAAAACGGCCAATGGGTACAGAACTGTTTTCGCCGATGAATTTGACACGGGTTTTGGTTTTTCGTCAGATCCTGTTTCAACTTCAACAGTATTTGTCAATCCCGGAGAGCCTGTAAAACTTGCCGCGATTATGCAGGGAATCGCATATCTGCCGGGAACGGAAAACGGTATTTCGGGAGCTCCGGCGCAGCAGACGGCCGGTGTGCAGTTTACTATAACGGTTCGGGCGGTAGATGAATTATGGAACACGGTTGCTTCAACTTCGCCGACGGTTTCAATTGCGCTCGGCGACACGAATGCGACGCCTCCGGACGACAGGATTCTTTATAGTGGCGTGTCAACATTTACGGTGACATTCAAAACGGCGGATGCTCTCGTCGGTAAAAACTGGACGATCACGGCTTCTGATATCAGTTCAAGTCTTGTCTCAACAACAACAGCGCCTGTGCCGGTGGAACCCAATTACAGCAACAAGCGTTTGCTTGCCGTTCTTCCGAACCAGACGAGAACTCCCGGCCAAAGCCCCGGCAGATCCGGTTCGGTTTCGTGGCACGCCGCCGGTTCCACTTTCACTTTCACGGTTTATGATGTGGATAATAATTTTAATATTTGTGATAGCAGGGGAAGTTATCCGGAAGTGTCCCTTGTAACCACTGACGGTTATGCTGTTGACGAAGGCGACAAGTGGCTTATCAACGGTCAGCGGGATTTCTGGCTCAGTCCCAGGATCGCGAACACAACGCACACCGTCACGGTGACAGGGGCCGCCTACACGCAGAATATTTCGTCTCAATACGAAGTGAAAGCCGACACGAATGATTACCGTCTGATTACTCTTCTGCCGGGAATGACCTATGACCCCGGTTCGGATAGCGGTTATGGAGATTCGCCTTCCTCTCATTTTGCAGGCTCCACCTTTACGGTCAATGTGAAAGCGGTGGACAGGCATTGGAACCTGATTAATACGAGGACGGATAAGGTGACACTTTCAGTTGCCGATCACAATGCGGATATTCTTGTGAACCCGCAATTCCTGGCTTCTGGTGAAAAGGATTTTGAAATTGTGCCGAAAACCGTCGGTTCAACATGGACGGTGGATTCAGCGGCGGGCGGTTACATCACTTACAGAACGCCTCAGTTTGAAATTGTGCCGTCTCCTGCGGTCAAACTCCAGGTTCTTCTGCCCGGTGAGACGGCCGCCCCCGGAACAGAAACCGGAAAAACAGGAACACCTGATAATAGAACGGCCGGCGCAGTATTTACTATAACGGTGAATTGTGTTGACAGTGACTGGAACGTCAACACTCTTGATAATCCGCTGGTCAGAACTACCACAACAGACCCCGACAGCATACCTCCGGGTGATCATTATCTTGATGGTGGAACCACGACCTTCGTGCTCATGTTTAAGACAGCTAACAGTTCCTGGACAATAACCGCAGCCGATCAGGGCGGTGGAAGGAGCTCTTATGAGTCCGGCGTAGCGGCTGATGTTTATGTGAATCCGGACAGCCCGGTAAAACTTCTTGTTCTTCTGCCGGGCGAGACGGATGACCCCGGCTCTGATCCGGGTATCTCGCCTTTTGGCGGGAGTGACGGCAAATCGGACTGGACAGCGGAGAATCAGACGGCCGGCGCGGCATTCACGGTAACAGTAATGGCCGTTGATTCGTGGTGGAACATAAATACAGGCACCTCTCCGATAGTGCAGATAACCTCAACCGACGGAAATGCCGACGTGAGCGACAATAACAAGGCTCTTACGGACGGCGCAACGGCATTTTCTGTGATAATGAAAACGGCGAATTCATCATGGACAATCACCGCCGTGAATACAGACGGAACTTTGAGCGATTACCAGTCATCGGCTTTTTATGTGAATCCGAACACTCCGGCGAGATTGAGGGTGCTTCTGCCCGGCCAGACCAGACAGCCCGGTACCGCGGACGGCAAGAGCGGCGCGCCTTCTGACCGGACAGCCGGTGCTCAGTTTACAATAACGGTTGATGCCTGCGATAACTGGTGGAACACGAATGCCTCGACTTCCCCTGTTGTGACGATAACGAGTGAAGATACGAATGCTGTTCTTCCCGGCGCCGCCGCGCTCAGTTCCGGGAGCGGAAGTTTCTCTTTCACTTTCAAAACGGCTAACGCATCATGGACGGTAACAACGACAAATACTGATGGGGCGCTCATTTCGTCAGAGACGGCGAAAATACAGGTGAGTCCCGCCAGTGCGGTGAAGCTTCTGTGCCTGGCGTCCGGTGAAACTTATGTTCCCGGTTCAGATACAGGTAAAAGCGGTACCCCTGTTCCCTGGGTAGCGGGAGAGCCGTCCACGGTGACGGTGTACGGGGTGGACGGTAACTGGAACATAAATACCAGCGCCGGAGATATCGTGAGCATAGACACGGAAGATCCGTATGATGTAGAACCTGCAGACCAGCCTCTTGTTAACGGGGCTACAACCTTTGTCGTGATTTTGGCAAGAGCGGCGCCTTCGTGGGTGAAGGCCGATGCCGCGACTCTGGATTTTTATCAGACGTCTTCTGTATCCGTTGCGACCAACACGGCGACAAAACTTCTTGTTCTTGTGCCGGGTGTTGATCATGAGCCCGGCGAATGGAGCGGTGCCTCTGCCTCTGTTGCGCCTTACGGGCGCACGGGAGCCCCTTCCAATCAAACGGCCGGCGAGGGTTTCAGTGTGACGGTTATGGCTGTGGACAACTGGTGGAACAGGCGTTATGACGCCGGAAACATAGTGAAAATAGTCACAGAGGATCCCAATGATGATCTATATCATGGTTTTGACCCTGCCGCCAAGGCTCTCACCGATGGTATGGCGGTGTTTATATCCACAATGGTAACGAATGATCCTTCGGGAATAGGTAATCAGTGGCAAATAACGGTTTCAACAAATGACGGCAGCGCGCTGGCGTCTGATGTGTCAGAGGCGGTCACAATGATTTCAGGCGATATCGCGAGGCTGCAGAT
The DNA here is from genome assembly GCA_034660675.1 of Elusimicrobiota bacterium. Lineage (GTDB taxonomy): Bacteria > CG03 > CG03 > CG03 > CG03 > CG03. Next base: position 892 of record JAYEJT010000006.1, on the reverse strand, counting down.
TCTGCTCCCGGATGAAATTTCCTCGCCCGGAACGGATACCGGCCTTTCCGGAACGGTGTCCACTCAGACAGCAGGCGTTGAGTTTACCGTTACGGTTAATGCAGCCGATCAGTATTGGAATTTTGTCAATAATCCAAGCCCTGTTAATCCGCTGGTTAATATAGAAACAGACGATCCTTATGACCAGGACTGGGGTTTTGACCCGGTCAGTCAGCAACTTTCCGCGGGCACCAAAAATTTCGCAATAACAATGGTCACCGAGGGCGACTGGCAAATATATGGTTATTCCACAAATTACGGTTATATCCCGGCAACATCTTCCCTGCTGCATGTAAAATACGGAGCCGCCGCAAGATACCAGGTGCTTCTCCCCACCCAGACGGCTGTGGCGGGTTCTCCTGCCGGCAAGACATCAGAGCCTGTAAATCAGACTGCGGGAATAGTTTTTACGGCGACTGTTAATATTACCGATGCTTACTGGAACATTGTTCCTACAGAATCGCCTTCCGCGAACATAACCACGCATGACAGTTTTGATACCGATCCGGGGAATGTGCAGCTTACAAACGGGTCCACAACCTTCCCCGTTATCATAAAAACGGCTTCTCACGGAATAGGAAGTTTCAGTTCAACGCAGACGATAACGGCCGACACCGGATATCAGAGTGACAAATCTTCCGTCTTCGGCGTGAACAGCTACGCCCCCCAGAAACTCCTTCTTCTCGCTCCGGGTGAAACATATGTACCGGGCGATACCGCTAATCTCGGCAGGGGCGGTTCCCCCGATTCTCAGCCTGCCGGCGTGGTTTTTACCGTCACGGTTATTTCCTGCGACCAGTATTATAATCAGACTTCAACGAACACGGATATTACGATAGACACGACAGATCCT
>JAYEJT010000005.1:0-6093 GCA_034660675.1 Elusimicrobiota bacterium | reverse complement strand
TTGACATTTTATAAAAAGCATATTATTACGCATAGTGCGTAACGCTAAAAATATATACACTATTTTGTAAATTAGGGCGGCCTCAGTAATTTAATGCAACACTCACAGAAAAAAAGTAAAATAAAAGAAAAGAGACGGAGAAAAATTAAGGATGCTCTCTTTTCTCCATTGTAAAAGAGGAGCGATATTTTCTATAATAGCGGCGATATGAAATTTACAAAAACTCTGATACCGACGCTGAAGGAAGTGCCGTCGGATGCCGTGACGCCATCGCATATTTTGATGTTGCGGGCCGGGATGATAAGAAAGCTCGCCTCGGGAATTTACGAGTGGCTGCCGCTGGGTAAAAAAGTGCTCAACAGGGTGGAGAAAATTGTCAGGGAGCTTCACGACGAAGAGGGCTGTCTGGAAGTGCTGCTTCCGGCTCTTCTTCCCAAGAGCCTTTGGGAGAAGACGGGGCGCTGGGGCGAATACGGCGCGGAGCTGATACGCCTTAAGGACAGGCAGGGCAGAGAATTCTGCCTCGGCCCCACGCACGAGGAAGCGATAACGGAGCTGGCCGGAAATTACATCAAATCATACAAAGATCTGCCCAAAACATTTTATCAGATACAGACAAAATACAGGGATGAGATTAGGCCGAGGTTCGGCGTGATGAGGGCGAGAGAATTCATAATGAAAGACGCCTACAGTTTTGACGCCGATGTGAAAGGCGCGGAGCTGTCATACGATAAAATGTTCGCGCTTTATAAGAAAATCTGCGCGGCTCTTTCTCTTAAAGCTGTGCCGGTTTTCGCTAAGACGGGCCTCATAGGAGGCACGAAGTCACACGAGTTCATGGCTCCTTCCGACGAGGGAGAAGAGGAGCTCGTTTACTGCGACTGCGGCTGGGGCGCGAATCAGGAGCTGGCTCACGCTAAGATAGATTGCGTTAAAGAAGAGCCAGCGGGGCTTGAAGAAGTGTCAACGCCGGATGTGAGAACGGTTGAAGAGGTGTCGGCTTTTCTCAAAGCGCCCCCCGGGAAGTTTATCAAGACGCTTATTTACAAAACGGCGGAGGGTTTCGCCTGTGTGCTGGTGAGGGGAGATCACAGCGCCGATCCCGCGAAGCTGAGGTCCATTATAGGCGATGACGCCAGACTCGCCGATGAGAGCGAGATTGAGAAGATAACGGGCGGGCCTTTGGGCTTTTCAGGGCCTGTGGGTCTCAAGGGCGTTAAGGTTTACGCGGATAATACTATTAAATACGGTTGTAATATGTTTAGCGGAGCCAACAAAAAAGACACTCATCTTAAAAATATCAATTATCCCCGCGACTTTGAAGCCGAGTTTTTGAACATAAGAACGGTGAAGGCCGGCGATCTCTGTCCTGAATGCGGAAAAGCCCTCAATGTCGCCAGAGGCATAGAAATAGGCCACACCTTTTATCTGGGAACAAAGTATTCAGAGAAGTTGAAGGCTGTTTTTACGGACAACAAGGGAAAGTCCTCGCCAATAATAATGGGCTGTTACGGAATAGGCGTTTCCAGAATCGTGGCGGCTCTGATATCGCAGAATCACGACGACAATGGCATAATCTGGCCGCGGGAGATAGCGCCTTATCAGATAGAGATCATCGCGGCGGCATCGTCAGGGCCCGTTATGGAGAAAGCGGAGGAGTTTTATGAGACGCTGTCGGAAAAATACGATGTGCTTTTTGATGATAGAGATGTGTCGGCAGGCATAAAATTCAAGGATGCGGATCTCATAGGAATACCTCTTAAAATCGTGCTGGGGCCGCGAGGCATGAAGACCGAAGAATGCGAAATACAGCGGCGCGCGGACGGCAAAACAGAAGCCGTAAAACTTGATAAACTACTTGAAAAAATATCTAATTTTATTTAGCGCGCTTGTATTTTCGAGCGGCGTAAGCGCGGCGGGAAATATCGGTGAACTGGAAGCGGACCATAAAAACATCAATTCTGACAAACTTCTTCTCCTTCAGAAAATAGAGAAATTCGAAAGCGCCGGGACTTCTGACGAACTGTTGAAATTCAAGGCGGGTTTTCTGTTTGAAAGCGGCGATTTTGAAGGCTGTATAGAAACGCTCAAAAAAGTCAGAGAGACGGATTATCAGGTGAACAGGCTTTTCGCGCTCTCACATTATTACACGGGCGAACCCACCGCAGCCCTTTATCATTTTGATACTGTTGCAAAAGAGGCCGAAAACCTGAAAGATGGCGAAATCCTTTTTTACAGGGCGCGTACGCTTGAGGCTAAAAATCTTTTTGAAGATGCCGTGACGGCTTACGGAAAAGTGAGAGAGGGCGCATACGCTGTGAAAGCCGCCCAACGGTCCGATGCGCTTGTGAAGAAGCTGCCGCGCCGCATTGAGGATATCGATTCTGAAATAGCCGCGATGATAAGGAAGGCTCCGTCTCAGGAGGAGCATCCCGAGGCTGCAGCCGCCGTGCTTTTGGAGAGAGAGGTTTATGAGGTTTTCCCGGATTCGTCCACCGTTTCGGAAGTGCTGAAAGTTGTGAAGATTTTCAACGACAGGGGAAAAAAGCAGTTTGCGGAGGTGAGGCTGTCATACGATTCCACATATGAGGATATTGAGATTGTGGATGCCTATACGGTGCTGCCTTCCGGTCTCACCAGGGAAGTGTCGCCGCAGCAGATAAGGGATGTTTCCAAATATATGAATTTTCCGCTTTATTCAAATGCGAGGCTGAAAATTATCTCCATGCCGGCGGTGACGCCGGGGGCGGTGATTGTTTACAGGGTCCGTTATAAATCAAACAAGCTGGCGTCGGGTAATGTGATTTTCCGTTACGGCATACAGGGTTTTAGTCCATATGTAAAACAGGAATTTACCGTGAAGATACCGCTGTCTTTTACGCCGAACATAAGAATTTTCAGGAACGGCTATCTCAAAAAATACAGGCTGAAGCCAAGGGTGAAAAAATTGCCCTCCGGCAGGACATACAAATGGAAGGTGCCTCCGGTTCCGGAGATAATCCCGGAAGACAGTATGCCTTCGTGGAATGAGATCACCGACGGCTTCAGATTTTCCACTTTCGGAAGCTGGAAACAGATATATCTGTGGTGGAAGGGTATGTTTTCAGACCGCACGGTTGTCACACCGGCCATACGGAAGCAGACGGCGAAGCTCATGGACATGAGTTCCGAAAGAAAAACTGCCGCAAACATTTATCACTGGGTGGCTTCCGAGATACGTTATGTGGCTGTGGAATATGGCGAGGCGGGTTTCAGGCCTCACAAGGCAGAAGAAATATTTCTGAACAAATACGGCGACTGCAAGGATCAGGCGGTTCTGCTGACGACAATGCTGAGGGAAGCCGGACTCAATGCCCATCTTGTGCTCATAGGCACGAGAGGGACGTTTCCCCTGATAGAGGATTTTCCCGAGCTGGTCTTCAATCACGCCATAGCCTGCGTTGAGATAGACGGGAAAATAATCTTTATGGATCCCACGGCCGAGACCTGTTCTTTCGGGGATTTGCCGGGCGGTGATCAGGGCAGGAAGACGCTGGTGTTTTTCGACGGCAGATATGAGATTATGGAAACGCCGGTTTTCGGCAGTGCCTCAAACAGCGTGAGTAAAAAAATGACAATAAAAGTGGCGGACGACGAGAAAATTTCCGCTTCCAGAGATGTGGAGACGAAAGGCGTTTTCGACCAGGGGCAGCGTTACTGGCTCAAATACACAAAACCCGTCAAGATAAAAGAGCAGCTTGAGAAAAAGGTGAACGCCATAACGCCTGACGCTGTGCTTAAAAAATATGAGCTTCCCGATGTGGACAACATGAACGAGCACTGCCGCTTAAAAATGATTTTTAGGGGCCGGGATTATCTCAAAAAGGCCGGAAACATACGCCTCGCTCCGCAGTGGGGCGGTGTGGGCACATCCATTGTGTCAAAGGAAAAGAGAAAATATCCCATAAAGGCGTCTTTGCCGTCTGAGAAAATCACCGAGACAAAGCTTGTTCTGCCGCCGTCCTGGAAGGTTCTGTTCATACCCGAAGAAATAAACGAGGAAAACAAGTGGTTTTCGCTGAGCCGTAAATTTGTTTTTACAGAAGGGAATGAATTGATATACACGGAGAAAACTGTTACAAATAACGAGGATGTGAAGCCGGAAGATTACAAGAAATACCGCGGTATAGTGCTGGGACTGCATCGCAGAACGAGGAGCCAGGCGGTTTTTGAAACGATGAAGTAAGGGGTAATGAGGAGGATTTTATGGATGATGTGAAATTTTTGAAGAAAGAAGCGATTGCTTTCGGCTGGGAAAAGGCCATAGGGAATATCGGTTATTTTATAGGCCTGCTTATTATTCTTATCGCGACTTCCATGCTGCCGCAGATTCTCGGCGCCGCTTTCGCGAAAGTGAAGATCCTCGCGCTCATTATAGCTTTGGCGGCGGTTGCTCTGCAGGTAGAGGTCAAGCTGGGCATGATAAAGTCTATGCTGATTTTTGCCGACGGCAAAAAGCCCGCAATGGGCGAACTTTTTTCATGTTTTGACAAAAGGATCGTGACAATTTTTGTCGCGAGTTTGCTCTACGGCGTTATGGTGTTTCTGGGCACGCTCCTTTTGATCGTTCCCGGCATCATTTTGGCTATAAAGTTCATATACTTCAGTTATTTTATTGTTGATAAAAACGCCGGAATCATGGAATCTTTTAAGATGAGCTCGGCTCTGACAGATGGTTCGAAGACGAATATTTTTCTGCTCACGCTGCTTCTGTGGCTCATCAATGCGGCAGGAGCTCTCTGTTTGGGAATAGGTCTTATCATAACGCTGCCGCTGTCTATGATTACTGTGGCTTATGTTTACAGGAAACTTGAGGCGGGTTCTGCTGTGGTTGAGGCGCAAGCGGCTCCGCAGGTTGAGGCGCAGGTCGTATAAGAGGGGAATAATCAGGGACGGTTTCTAATGTATTAGGAACCGTCCCCAATACAATGAAAAGATTACTGTTTGTTATTCTTCTTGGTGTGGGAGGGGCGTATTTGTTCCGCACCTGCATAGGCGGTTTTGTGAAAGTGCAATCAGGATCAATGGAGCCGACTCTTGCAGTTTATGACATAGAGTGGTCCAATGCCCTGTATTATCTTATCAACCCCGTAGAGCGGGGCGACATAGTTGTTTTTCGTTCTCCTGTTGAAAATGGCAAGGGCCTGATAAAACGCGTTATTGCCGTCGCGGGGGACACCATAGAGATCCGCAACAAAAGAATTTATCTGAACTGGGAAGAGATTACTGAGGATCCTCATGCTGTTTACAAAAGAGAAGATGAAATTCTTCACGGCGACAATATACCCGAAATACAGGTGCCGGAAGACTGTGTGTTTGTGATGGGCGACAACAGGGATTTTTCAAAGGATTCGCGTGACTGGAAAGATTCTTCGGGGAATCCTGTTTATTTTGTTCCCGTCAGCAACATTAGGGGAAGAATCAACAAAGATGCTGAATAAAATCTATCCGTCACCGGCGGTTTACAAAAAAGCGCTGAACAAATCTTCGCTGGGCTGTCTTTACACGGATGTGTGCTGCGACATGGAGACACCGGTTTCTATTTTCTCTCATTTGGCCTCGGGCAAGAACGCGTTCCTTCTTGAAAGCGCTGAAGGCGGCATACGCTGGGGAAGATATTCTTTTGTCTCGCCGTCCGCGGCTTTTGTTATTTCCGGCGGCAGAAATTATTTTGAGGTCAACGGAAAGAGAAAAAAAACGAAAGATTCTTTCGGTGATCTAAGGAAGTTTATACGGCAATATGATTTTCCGAAACTCAGCGGCGACGCGCCTTTTACGGGAGGCGCGGTCGGTTATTTTTCATACGACATAGCAGGGGAATGGGAAGATATCAAGGCTCATCCAAAAGCCGCCCGGGGAGAATATTTCCGTTTCATGCTGCCGGAAATTGTTATTGTCATAGACCATCTTAAAAAAACGATGAGGGTGATATGCTGGAGTTACGGGAAGACCGATGCGCGGAAAATGTATGGGGCGGCAATCGTGAAGATTGAAAAAACGCTCAATAAGCTCCGCGGGAGCAGAAAATCCGTGCTGAAGAAAAATGTCAGAAAA
>JAYEJT010000004.1:0-6397 GCA_034660675.1 Elusimicrobiota bacterium | reverse complement strand
ATGGCAAAGGCCGCTTTTATCTTTTTAGGCATGAGTGAACATTTGAGAGCGGCCAGCCCCGCCGTGTACATTATTCTGTTGTCTATTCTCATATCTGCGGCTTTTGAAACCATTGAACCTATTGCTATCCCCAGGTCTATTCCGGTGTAGGCGCAAAGGCCTTTATGGTTCTTACAGGAGCCGCCGCAAAAGCCGCAGTCAAGGCCGCGCGGTTTGTCGTGGGCCCCTATGAGTATTACCGCGTCTGATTTTGAAATACCCTTCGCGTCACGGATTTTCCCGATTTCTCTCATCTCTTTTATCAGCTTTTTCAGCTCGGTGGGAGACAGTATTTTGATGCTTATTGTGTCCATGCCTTTGGCTTTCGGCGCCGTGCGGCCGGCTATTGTTATCAGCGACACCGCGGCTTTGATTCCATCTTTATAAATTTTTTCTGTCATGTTTCCTCCTTGTCAAAATTTCATAACAGGTCAGATTGTATCTGACCTGTTTACCATTTAATTGTATCTGAGCGGCTCGGTGCCGGTTATAAAAGGCATTAGAATCGCGTCGGGGTTGTCCGGCAGCGCTCTTTTCCCCGTTTTTTTGTCTATGGGCACAAAATTTATGCCGGCCGGAGGATGAAAATCCGATATGGGCCGGCTTTCCGTTACTCTTTTCATGAAGGCCGTCCACACCGGTACAGCCATTGAAGCGCCGGTTTTTCTTTTGCCCAGACTTATGTTCTCGTCATAACCTGTCCATATACCGCAGACGACATCGGGAATGAAGCCTGTAAACCAGGCGTCTGTGAACATGTTAGTGGTGCCGGTTTTTCCTCCGCGCGGGCGTTTCAGCGATCGGGTGCCTGCTCCCGTACCTCTTTCGGCGACATTCTGGAGCAGCCAATTCATGATGTAAGCCGTTTGCGGGGATATGCATTTTTCAGGTTTCGGGCCGTTTATCTCCAACAGGTTTCCTGATCTGTCGGTTATTTTGATGATTCCATAAGGCGTCACTTTTATGCCTTCGTTGGCCACGATGCCGAAAGCCCCGACCAGTTCAGGCAGTGTGACTTCGCAGGCTCCCAGCGTCAGAGAAGGTATGGGGAGAAGTTCTCCCCTGACTCCCATTTTTCTGGCGTATTTTACGACGAGTTCCGGCCCTATGCGCTGGATGAGATCCACGGCGCAAAGGTTTTTTGATTTTGTTATGGCATTCACCAGCAACGTTTTGCCCATGTATTTTCCGCTGTAATTGGAAGGGATCCATATTTTATCAGGCGGTATGTTTATGAGGAAGTCGGGGTCAAGGTCAGAAAGATCCGTTGTTCTGGAGAGGAGCTTCCATTTGATGCCCTCCTGAAAATAGGCAATCGGCGCGTCCTCAAGCTCGCTCACGACGGTGTAACCGTTATCGCAGGCGGCGGTGTAAGTGAAAATTTTAAAACCCGAACCCGGCTGTCTTCTTGCCTGGGTGGCACGGTTGAACTGCGACTGGGCGTAATCCCTGCCGCCGACCATGGCGAGTATTTCACCGCTCCTGGGGTCCATCGCCAGAAGCGCGCCCTGCACCTGCGGAAAAATTGTCAGTTTTTCGTGTTCCACGCCCATGTCGTCTTCTTCTATTTCAGAAGTGACTTCAAAAATTTCCTCTTTGACTTTTCCCGCCAACACCCGTTTGGCTTTTCTCTCATCAAAAGCGGAAAGCCTTTTTTCCAGTTCTTCCTCGGCTATGACCTGCATGCCGTAGTCAAGGGTCGTATACACTTTCAGGCCTGCTTTGTATATGGCGTTGTATCCGTATTTGTCCTCAAGGTACCTTCTGACGTATTCCTTGAAATAAGCTCCCGTTTCCTGTTTTTCATCAACGGGTTTCATAGCCAGAGGTACACACGAGGCGTTTATATACTGTTCGCTGTTTATCATTTTTTCTTCAAGCATTCTTCTCAGCACGATTTGCCGTCGCGGGTAGGCTTTCTTCAGGCTGTTGAAAGGGCTGTATCTGCTGGGAGCGCGGGGCAGGCCGGCCAGAAGAGCGCATTCCGCCAGATTCAGGTCTCTGACTGATTTTTTGAAATACACTTTGGCCGCGGATTCAACTCCGTATGCTCCGGCGCCGAAATATATCTGGTTCAGGTAATACTGCAGAATTTCCTGCTTGGAATATTTTTTTTCAAGCTGCACCGCGAGGAACACCTCTTTGATTTTTCTGGTGATGGTCCTCTCCCTGGTGAGGAACATCACTTTTGCCAGCTGCTGGGTTATCGTAGAAGCGCCCTGCGAAATACGCCCTCTTTGCAGATTTACAAGAAAGGCCTTGGCTATTCTTTTGGGATTGATTCCCCAGTGATGAAAAAAACTCGTGTCTTCTATGGCCAGAATGGCGTTTTGCAGATCCACGGGGATTTCTGTGATGGGCGTGACGACGCGTCTCTCTATATAAAATTCGGCGAATTCTTTCTGATAACGGTCATAAAGTTTTGTTATTATTGGCGGCGAATATTCCTGAAGAACATCTATGTCGGGCAGGTCTTTTGTTAAAAGGTTTACAATCCCGAAAGCCGCCAGCCAGCCAACCAGTACAATGACGGCCGCTTTAAAATAATTTTTGTATCGTTTCATGGATAGAGATTTTAGCAAATTATATTATATTCCCCAATGGGGTCAGGTCTTGACATTGGGACTCCTAATGGGGACGGTTCCTATTACAGTAATAGGAACCGTCCCCATTAGCCCTTTTGTTGTTTTTGAATATGGGCGTTAAACTTTGTACAATGCCGCTGATATGGAAAGCAGAGACAAGGGAGTTTTAATATGACATCAGACAATAAAATTATTTTTTCAATGGTTGGCGTGAGCAAAACATATCCTCCGCAAAAAAAGGTTCTGAAGAATATTTATCTGTCCTTTTTTTACGGCGCCAAAATAGGCGTTCTGGGCTTGAACGGTTCGGGAAAATCCACTCTTTTGAAGATCATAGCCGGCGCCGAACAGGCTGACGCGGGAGATGTTGTTTTTTCCCCGGGTTATTCGGTGGGAATGTTAGAGCAGGAACCGGCCTTTGACGAGACCAGAACGGTCAAAGATATTGTTATGGAAGGAGCCGGGGAAGTGGCGGCTCTTCTTAAAAAATACGACGAGATAAACGAAAAATTTTCCGGGCCCATGGAAGCGGATGAAATGGATAAACTTCTTGCTGAGCAGGGCGATGTGCAGGAGGAGATTGAAAAGCGCAACGGCTGGGAACTGGATCACACCCTTGAAAGGGCGATGGACGCTCTTCGCTGCCCGCCGGGCGAAGCCTTGATAAAAAATTGTTCAGGTGGAGAAAGGCGCCGCGTTGCCCTTTGCCGGCTGCTGCTGTCAGAGCCGGACATCCTTCTGCTGGATGAGCCGACGAACCATCTGGATGCCGAATCCGTGCAGTGGCTGGAAGAACACCTGAACAGATACAGGGGTACGGTTATTGCCGTTACCCACGACAGATATTTTCTGGATAACGTGGCGGGCTGGATTTTAGAGCTGGACAGGGGCGAGGGGATTCCCTGGGAAGGGAACTATTCCTCGTGGCTGGAGCAGAAATCGCAGCGCCTGAAACAGGAAAAGAAACAGGAAACCAAAAGGCAGAAAACCCTGGAGAGGGAGCTTGAATGGGTGCGGATGTCGCCGCACGCGAGGCAGTCAAAATCCAAAGCCCGTCTGGCCTCCTATGACAGACTGCTGAATGAGGACAACAAAAAGCGCGAGGAAAAACTTGAGATTTTCATACCCAACGGCCCGAGGCTGGGAAATCTGGTCATTGAAGCAAAGGGCGTGTCAAAAGCCTTTGGTGACAATCTGCTTTTTGAGAACATGAATTTTTCTCTTCCACCCAACGGCATTGTCGGCGTCATAGGACCCAACGGCGCGGGTAAAACGACGCTTTTCCGGATGATCATGGGTACGGAAAAACCGCTCGACGGAAGTTTTAAGGTGGGGGACACGGTGAAGATAGGGTATTTTGACCAGCAGCACTCGGATATTGATCCCGCCAAAACCGTTTATGAGACGATTTCCGCCGGCAGCGACGAGATTAAAATGGGAAATTCTTCTGTGAATGCCCGCGCTTACGCCGCGCGTTTTAATTTTACGGGAGCCGATCAGGAGAAGGAATGCTCTATTCTTTCGGGCGGCGAGAGAAACCGCCTTCACATGGCTTTGACGCTGAAAGAAGAGGCCAATGTTATTCTTCTTGACGAACCCTCAAATGACATTGACATAAACACCCTCCGGGCGCTTGAGGAAGGTCTGCTCAATTTCGCCGGCTGCGCCGTTGTTATCGCCCATGACAGATGGTTTCTGGACAGGGTGGCCACGCACATTCTCGCCTTTGAGGGGGATTCCGGGACGTACTTTTTCGCGGGCGGTTACACCGATTATGAGCAGAACCGCAAAAAGCGCCTCGGCGACCTCGCCCCCAAAAGAGTGAAGTACAAAAAACTCGTCCGCTGATGACTCTTATGCGTTTTTGCCGGAAACAATCACGGCAGATGGTATCTGTCGCGGCCCATATGAGTGAGGGTTCAACCCGGCGCCCGAAGCTGAGCCCTGCGAAGCGCTTCGTCTGCCGTGGCGGATCCGCCTGTGGCGGGCGATATAGGGAGCTGGAAGTCCGCTTGGGAGGACGAAGCTCATGCCTGAGCGTTCGTCGACAGATATCTCTGCCGTGTTGTTGTTATTGTAATTTATGGCGAATAAAATAATTGTTGTCGGCGGAGGCCCCGCGGGGCTCATGGCGGCGATCACGGCTGTGGAAGCCGGAGCCGGTGTCACTCTTCTTGAAAAGATGGACAGGGTCGGGAAAAAACTCCGCATAACGGGCAAGGGCCGCTGCAACATCACCAACAGCGCTGAGATGCCGGATTTTCTTAAAACATTTTCAGACAGGGGGCGTTTCATAAAGCCGTCGTTTTACCGTTTTTCCAACAGTGATTTGATCGAATTTTTTGAAAGAAACAATGTGCCTGTGAAAACCGAAAGGGGAGGCAGGGTTTTTCCCGAAAGCGATTCCGCGGAGGATGTCGTCGGCGCTCTCAGAAATGCAGCGAAGAAAAAGGGTGTTAAAATAATAACGGAAGCGCCGGTTAAAAAACTCGTCACAAAAGACGGCGCCGCGGCCGGCGCGGAGCTTTCATCGGGGAAAATTTATGAAGCGGATGCCGTGATACTTTCAACGGGCGGCGCGTCTTATCCTTCCACGGGTTCAACGGGCGACGGCTATAAGATCGCCTCGGCGGCGGGCCACGGTTTAACAACTCCTCGCGCGGCTCTTGTGCCTGTTGAAACTTCGGGGAACAGCGCGAAAAAACTTCAGGGGCTGAGCCTGAAAAATGTGTCGGTATCGGTTTTTTCCGGAGGAAAGAAAAAGGCGGAAGAATTCGGCGAGATGCTTTTTACTCATTTCGGCCTCTCGGGCCCCGTCATTCTGACGCTCAGCCGTCTTTTATCGGAGAGCCTGACTTCCGGCGTTAAAACGGAGGTTTCAATAGATCTCAAGCCCGCTCTCGACCACAAAAAACTTGACGCGCGGATCCTGCGGGATCTGAAAACATACGGGAAACAGCAGATGAAAACAATTCTGAAAAATCTTCTTCCCAGAAAAATGATTCCCGTCTGTCTTTCTTTAACAGGCATTTCCGCGGGGAAAGAGGGGAATGCCGTCACAGCCGATGAAAGAAAGAGACTGCGTGTGTGGCTCAAGGATTTCCGTCTGAATGTTTACGGCTGCCGGGGGCTGGATGAGGCGATAATCACATCAGGCGGAATTCCCGTCAAAGAAATAAATTCGCAGAACATGGAATCAAAAATCGTGAAAAATCTTTTTTTCGCCGGCGAGATAATAGACATGGACGCCGAAACCGGCGGCTACAATCTTCAGGCCGCTTTTTCCACGGGTTTTGTCGCGGGCCGTTCCGCGGCGCTTCAGAAAAATTACTGAAATTTTGTTGTTTGACTTCAAAACTATTATTTTCCCGGGGCTTTGGAAAAGGAAATAGCGGGTTTTGTTGAATATTACAACAACGAACGGTATCACGAGGCGTTAAACAACATGAAGTCGGCGGATGTGTATGCGGGCAGAGCCGCTGAGATTCAGGAGGATAGGTCGGGAACGAAAAAAGAAACTTTCAGGCAGCGGCGTATTTACAACATGGGAATGGAGTTTGTAAGATGGTAAAGAATGATGGAAAGTGTCTCATATTTTTATGCGCGGAGTGTCCCATTGTTTTTGAAGACATACACGTATTTAAAATAAAAGCATGGGCGGCGGCAAGCAAATAGCATTGAGCCAAGCGAGAAGGGGGCAAAATGGTAAAAAAGAAGAAAAAAGTTAAAACGCTGAAAGAAGTTTACATTATGGGCGTGAAAATCAGCCCGTT
>JAYEJT010000003.1:0-6406 GCA_034660675.1 Elusimicrobiota bacterium | reverse complement strand
CGGCCGTGTATAAAAATCTCGGTTATGGCGAATTCGAGAAAACAATTTTTATTTCAACATCTGTGCAGAACGGATCTTTCTCATGGTGTGATTATGACGCTGACGGTGACCTTGATCTATTTCTTTCGGGGCAGGAGCTTTATGTCGCGGTTGAGGAAAGGATATGTGTGTTTGAGAATCAGGGCGCCGGCGGTAACTATGAATTACAGTACAGCACCTGGCTTCCCGGAGTTAAAAACGGAAAAATAGTAACCGGAGATATTGATAATGATGGAGACAGCGATATTTTTGTCGTGGGACAGAGTTCTTCCGGTGTGGGTGCTTTTTTTTACGAGTATAACAGCGGTACGTTTGAGTTAGGGGAATCTTTGACGCCGCTTGGTTTCGGTTCTTCAGCGGCTTTCGCCGATTATGACGGTGATGGCGATCTGGATTTGTATTACTGTGGTCAGGACACAGACACGGCTTTGGGCAAATCCTTTCTGTTTGACAACCAGAGTGCGGTTTCAAATGATGCCCCCCCGGCTGCCGCTAACCTTAACGCTGATGTTGACGCGGGGTATCTGGTTCTCGGATGGGACGCGCCCGCAGATGACTACACGCCTGCGGCGGCGCTTAATTATTCTCTGATGATAGCCACCGTCAGTAGATCTTCTTCCACTCTTTCCGGTTGTGTGGCGTCTCCTTTCAGGGGATATAACGCGCCTTGCCGTTTGAGCGGCGGCCCCGGAACAATTTTTGCGGGTATCACCGAGGGGACAACTTATTTTTGGGATGTGCGGGCAATAGACGGGGCGGGGAAAATCGGTCCGTGGGCCGGCGAGGAGGTTGTTTTCGTCAGCGGCGTGCCGCCTTGCCCTGTTTCGAATCTCACAGCTCTTCCCGGCACGATTGACGGCGAGATAACATTGCAGTGGACGGCCCCCGGCAATGACGGGACCTTCGGGAAATGCATTTCTTATGATCTCAGATTTTCTTCAACGGCCAACCACATATCGAATGAATCTGATTTTAGCGCGGCTTCTGTCCGGACTCACAGCTGGAAGCCGAAAATCGGCGGCTGGGCAGAATCAAGAACGTTGACGGGGCTCAAACCGGGCGTGACATATTATTTCGGAATAAAGGGTTCCGACGGTTTTTCCCAGGGGACATGGGGCAGCGGCGCTTCGGCAAATTCACTCCGTTTTGCTCCGGCTCAGGATATCGTTCCTTCATCTCCGACCTGGCCGACAACAGATTATATAGATCCAAACGACAGTTATATTGATTTGACATGGAATCTTAATCAGGAAATAGATATCTCCTCCTACACCGTGGAGATGTCCAGTTCGGGAGTTCTTTTTCAGCAGATTCTATCCACGTCACACCCCCATAATTTTCTGTCAGTGACGGGTCTCACCAATTTTGTCACTTATTATTTCCGCATCCGTTCTTATGACTGGACAGGGCATATAAGCACATGGAGCGTCGTTCAGAGCGGTTATCCCTTTGATATGACGCCTCCGGATGTTGTTAACGCTCTTTCGGCGCAACGCGCCCCTCCGGGGACTGTGTCTCTTTCATGGCTTGCTCCCGGGGATTCATGGAATACCAATGATGATATTGCCGACGGTCAGTACGATATAGCCTACGCGACATATTCATTCTCGGTTTCCACGACCGCCTTTGCCGCAAACCTTGCGATCAATCTTTCAACAAGCGTGGCGAAAGGAACTGCCGTGAGTTATCCTGTGACGGGTCTTTATCATGACACAACCTATTATTTCCGTTTGCGTACGGCTGACGAAGTGCCGAACTGGGCTGATCCGTCAAATATTTGTTATGCCAAGACGGTTGATACCGCGTCGCCTGCGGCTGTGACAGCTTTAAGCGGTGCGACAGGCGTTGACCCCGGTGTTGTGGATTTGAGCTGGATATCTTCCGGCGATAACGGTTGGCAGGGGAATCTCACGGGGAATTTTAAAATAGATTATGACACACACTCCCTGTCTGTCAGTTCGCAGACGGTGAAAAAAATCGTTTCCGTGGCGGATATTGCTCCCGGAATGTCTGTACCCTGTTCCGTGACGGGTCTTCTGGCCGGCACGAGTTATTATTTCCGTCTGTGGTCTTTTGACGAGGAAAACAACGTTTCTTACGCCTCAAATATTGCCACGGCTTCCGCTCAAGCGGATGAGGATCCCCCCGAGGTGCAAATACTGATCCCTGTTTCATCGTCCGTAAAAAGTTACGGATATTTCGGTACGATTTCCGGTACGGCTTTGGACAATTACGGCGCCGTGAGCGAGGTAAATGTGAGCACCGGCTCTTCCGCCGGCCCCTGGCACGCTGCTGTTATTTCGGGCGCTGACTGGTCTTTTAACTGCTCCACTTTTACTTTTATTTCAGGTAACACCCCTACAATTCTCGCGAAAGCGAAAGATTCCTACGGCAATGAAACAAGCTCATATACTGTGGGAATTTCTTCTGTTTGTTTTTACTATGACAATCTGTCTCCCGATAAGGTGACAGACCTGTCAGTTTCAACGGGTTCTCTTTCCGGTTTCATAGAGCTTGCGTGGACGGCGCCTTGTGATAATCCGGCGTCGGATACGGTTGCGGGTTATATTCTTAAATACGCATCCTACACTCTTGCTGATACCACAGCGTGGTGGGAACAGTCCGCGGATATTTCCGCCGGTTCTCCTTCCGCTCCCGGATCCCACGAGCTTGTGACGGTGAGCGGTCTCACTCCCGGATGTACCTATTGGTTCGCTCTGAAATCTTATGACGGCGTTGATTATTATAATTCAACCTCTGCCGTTTCAAACAGCGATTTCTGCATGGCGCGTTACGGCCCCGACGCTGTCACGGAATTTAGTATAAATATGGCGACCTCCGTTGTGAAGGGCGTTCCCGCGGTTTTTTCGGTGTCCTGTCATAACCCGCATTATGAATCTGTGCCCGCCAGCGCCGCCGTTGTCAGTGTTTCTTTTTCCGGAACGGGCTGCGAATTTTATCCTTCTTTCTATGATTTCACTCTTTCCGACGGAGGAACAAAGACTTTTTCAAAAGCCGTGATATTCACAGATTTTGGTGATAAGACTTTTCAGGTTGCCTCCGGCGGAATAATTTCTTATTCCGCGGCTGTGCGCGTGAGCTCCTCGCCGTCTTCATCGGTGGGAGCCGGAGGGGGAGAAGTTTCAGCGGGAAATAACATAAAACTTGTGATACCATCCGGCGCTCTTTCATCAAATATGACGCTGCGCTTAAATATGCTTACGCATAGCGCGGATATCCCCTCTTACAGCGGTTCAACGATTGCCCCATCCGCCTGCGAAATAAAAGATCTTTCAGGAGGTGATATTGTTTTTAACAGCGCCGCCGAGCTCACCCTGTCTTTTCTTGATAATGACGATGACGGAAATGAAGACAGAACGGGGGTGTCCGAAAATTCGCTCGGTCTTTTCTTTTATGACGGCAAGGCGTGGAGGGCGCTTGATGATGCCGCGGGGCCATCCGCACTCCACGGCGCACCTTCGGCTCTGTCGGGCGCGACAGGAAATGTTTTTGTCTCAAAAGTTTACAGAACCGGAAAATACGCGATATTTCCGCTGGCCGGGGTTTCGCGGACCATTTCGGGAGTAAAGCCTAAAAGAAAGATCATAACGCCTTATTCCGCCGACAACAACAACGATTTTATAGAGTTTACCGGAGCCACGGAGCCTTTTACGGTGCAGGTCTTTTCGGCGTCGGGAAAAAAGGTTTTTGAAGGGCAGAACTGTTACACATGGCCGGGCGAGACGACATCCGGCGCGAAAGTGCCAGGCGGAATTTATTTTTATGAAATGGTCTCGCCGGTTGGCACGATAACCGGCGCGGTGGTGGTGGCGCGATGAAGGGGACGCGATGAAGGGGACGGTGCAAGACATTATGACATTAAGACAGAAGAAATCGGCGATAATGTCGCAATGTTTTGCAGTTTTGCTATTGCTATTGTCACAATGTCATGCACCGTCCCCTATTTTTGCTTATTTTGAGGATTCGCCGCAGAGTTTTGAACAACTCACATTTGCCGGAGCCGCTGACAACCCCGCCGTTTTTTCGGGAACGAAATTAGATGTGGTTTATAACACGCCTTACACAGGAATTGACGAAGATTTTTCATCATATCATTTTGGTGTGTCGCGGGAATTGAGAAAATTACAGCTTTCTTTTTCAATGAGCGACTTTGGTTTTGACAGCGTCTATAATGAGCATATCCACCGTCTTGCTCTCGGTTTTAAAATGAAAAACGGCTGGCAGTCGGGAATTGCCGTCAAGCAGTTTGCTATAAAGTTTAGTCTGGACTCTTATGCTTCGGGAGACCCTTATTTGGCCACAACAGCGGCCTCCGCCGTGGACGCCGACATAGGCGCCGTAAAAAAGACAGCAAAAGGTGATATCTCTTTTAATATTTCCAATCTTCTGGGCTCGGGCATAGGCCTTAACGGGTCGGAACCTCTCAACAGAATTGTTTCAGTCGGCCGGTCGTTGCCGTTCATCCTTTTTAACAGGCGTCATTTGATTTTCGCGGAATTGGCGGTCAACGATTCGGATAATTTTGAGAGTTTTGACTACCGCGCCGCTATGGAATCGCGTGTCTCGTCAAACGCTGTTTTCAGACTGGCTTTTGACAGATATTATTTCGTGCCGTCGGCGGAATTCAGTTATCCTCTTGAAGGGAAGTATGACATAGGCGCGGGTTTCGCTTACAGATATCCCTACAACACTTTCAGCGGTTTTACGCAGTTTACGACGCTTGTAACCGTTAAACGGAAAATAAAGCCCGCTTCCGAAAGTGATTTGAAAAAAAATCGGGAAGACACAAAAGAAAAATCAGATGATTCCGGAACCAAATCGAGTGACGAAGAAATCCCTGATCAGACACAGATGATGAAAGGGAATTATTTCAACGCCGCCGTGAAACATTATGAAAAAGCCGAGTACGAAAAAGCTATAGAGCAGTGGCAAAAAGTGCTGGAGTTGGATCCCGGACACGCCGAATCAAAGAGACTCATAAAAAAAGCCGAGGCTGAACGTGCGGCGCGGCGTGCTGTAACTCCGATGGAGGAACAGGTCAAATGAGTGTGAATAAACATCCCAAAAAATGTGCGGGGATGAACATAGTGGAACTCGCCGTCGTTATGGCTATTTCGGGGATGCTGATAATAGGCATATTGAAACTTTTCAGGACATCATTTGATATATGGTCCTCGTCTCTACATTCCATAGACACACAGCGCAAGGGCAGGGCGGCTGTTGAGGAAATAACCCGTTTTGTCAGGCAGTCCACGAGCCCCGTCACAGGCATAAGCCCCGCCATAGGCGGCACTTCCTCATCTTTAAAATTCACTTTTATGAAAGACACAAGCACCGTTGTAAATATGGAATATTTTAAAAGCGGCAGCGCTCTTTATCGTGTTTCCGATACTTCAACATCCACTCTCATAGAAGATTATGTTAGCAGCTTATATTTTACTCACGTTTCTTCATATGTGGTAAAAATTGAAACTTTCACTCTCACCAGAGGCACCGGCAAAAACCAGAAAACTCTGACTTTTAACAGAACAATAAACATCCGCAACCGTTAGGTTCACAGAAATCTTTAGAACGGAAACCGTCTGCCGCGCTTGCTTATCTGCGTGAATTTTAAAATTCCATTGAAACGCCGGCTTTAAAGCTTCTTTCGGGCGAGGGGTAGTAAGTGCTGACGCCGCTCCATGAGGAATAATATCCGAGAGTGCTGTATTTTTCGTTTAAGGCGTTATCTACAGCCGCAAACAGCGCAAAAGGCGCATCCTCGCTTTTATAGCGCAGGGATATGTCTAAAAGCGTATAATTTTTTAATTTGCTCACTTCGTTGTCATAATCTCCGCTTAAATAACAGCTTCCCGTGTAACTCGCTTTGCTTGACAGCACAAGGCCGCGGGCCGGCGATATGTCGGCGGCTATAAAAGCTTTGCCGGCGGGAACAAGGCTGAGCTTTTTCCCTTTATACTGGCCGTCTGTAAATTCGGCGGCGCTGTAAGTGTAGTTGCCGTAAAGTTTGCTGTTCTTTGAAATACTCCACGAAGCGCTTAATTCAATCCCGTCGTGTTTTGTTTCATCAAGATTTTCATTTTGAGATGTGGCGCTGTTCCACGCGATCTCGTTTTTCATGGATATTCTGAAAAGTGTCAGGCCGGCTTTCAAATTGCGCAGAAAGTAAATATCAGAACCCATTTCAGCGCTTTTGCCTTTTTCGGCTTCCAGACCGGTGACGAATTTGTTTCCCCAGCCGGAATAAATAGCCTGTTCGTCCGTAAAAGGGCAGCGGTACAAAGTGGAAAATTTAGTAAACACTTTGCTTTTTTCCCCGGGCTTATAGAGGAGGGATATGTCCGCG
>JAYEJT010000002.1:0-6461 GCA_034660675.1 Elusimicrobiota bacterium | reverse complement strand
CCGGAGCGGGCCATATGAGTGAGGGGTTTTGCCTCGTTCCCGAAGCGAATAGGCAGCGAACCGCATACGTGAGCGTCCGTCTACGGATACTTCTGTCGTGATTGCTTATGGCAAAACTTCAGCAGAGAATATATGAATTTGCCATTTTTTTTTAATTTGTTTATAATACCTCGTAAAGTTTTGTGGAGAAAGAGGAGAATATAATCAAAATGTCAAAATTACCCGAGCTCAATATAGGCGATTTGAAAATACCCGTGCCGATAATACAGGGAGGCATGGGTGTGAGAGTGTCGCTTTCGCGGCTTGCCGCGGCTGTCGCCAATGAAGGCGGCGTTGGTACAATTTCAGCCGCTCTTATAGGCGGGCTTAAAAGCAATCTCACGCTTGATGACAGCACGGTTGCGGATATAAAGGAATTAACAGAACAGTTGAGAAGGGTTTCCACCCTGACATCAGGCGTAATAGCCGTAAATGTGATGGTGGCCTTAACCAACTATTCCGCGCTTGCGAAAACGGCCGCTCAGCAGGGGGCGCATATTGTTGTTGCGGGAGCGGGGTTGCCTCTCGGTCTTCCGGCGCTCGTAAAAGAAACCAGAGCCAAGATCATACCGATAGTGTCTTCCGGCCGCGCCGCGGATATTATCTGCCGCACATGGATAAAAAAACACAAGTACATACCGGACGCCATAATTGTTGAAGGCCCGAAAGCCGGAGGGCATCTGGGTTTCCATTTTGAGGAACTGGAGCCCGAAAGCGCTATGCCCGAACTCGGCAATATCGTTACCGATGTTGTGAAAGTTGCCGCGAAATACGGTGAAAATAAAAACATCCCGGTCATTGCCGCAGGCGGCCTGAGCACGGGAAAGGATATTGCCGGCATGTTCAAACTGGGCGCCGCGGGGGTTCAGGTAGCCACAAGATTCGTGCCGACTTATGAGTGCGACGCATCGGAGGAATTCAAAAATGCTTATGTCGCCGCGAAAAAAGAGGATATCACAATAATCAAAAGCCCTGTGGGTATGCCCGGCCGCGCGATTAACAATGATTTTATAAAACGGGCGAGAAGGGGCGAGGTAAAATTTAAATGTTCTTATCAATGTCTTAAGACATGTAATCCCGCCAAATCGCCGTACTGCATAGCAGAGGCTCTCTTAAACGCCGTGGACGGCAAAATTAACGACGGCGTTGTTTTCGCCGGGGCAAACGCCGCGCGGACAGAAAAAATTGTTTCGGTCAAAGACGTTATGAAAGAACTCGTAACGGAAGCCGAAGCCAATCTTTAAAAATCACTAAAATTACCGCAAACCGCTGCAACAAGCGCGCTCTTATTGCAAAAAAGCGGTGATAATTGCAATGCGAGAACTTTTTCAAAGCAGGGAGCTTATTTTTTTCTGTATTCTTTTGCCGTAACCGGCGATTATTTCCCGCAGAAGAGTTTTGTCTAATTTTTTACCCCAAACCTGTATGATTCCTTTTATGTCCTCAATGTCCTGATAGCTTCCCGCGAGAGCTTTCATCACTATTAAATCTTCCGGCGCGGTGACTGTAAGAAAATCTTTTCTGAATTTAACTTTTTTGGCTCTGCTGAAAATATCATGTTTTACGCTCCTTATTCCGGATAGGAGATCAACTCTGTTGCCGTATTTATCCTTCGCTTTTATGACCGTGCTTATCGGGTCGTCACAGGCGCCTTTCCTGAGTTCGGTGACGATTCCCTTTTTCTTCAAAGCGATGCAGAATTTATTTTCTTCTCCCCGTTCAATCTGAATGACGGCGTCCGCGTCAAGGCTCGCGCGGGGAAGGCCGTAAACGGAAACAGCGGCAGCCCCGATAACAGCATAAGGGATTTTTAAATTATTCAGTTCATCAGCGATATCCAGCAGCAGCAAGAGCGATTCTCCGTAGTTCTTAGCGCGCAATTTTAAAACTCCTGCTGTTTTTCCCGCTGAGGGAAAGCGCCGCTATGCCGCGTGATAAATTAAAATACGCGTCCAGCCGCTCTTCTCCCGTCTTTTTTTTTGCGGTAGATATAAGCTCATTTTTAAGCTGGCGCCTCAGCTTGTCGCCTTTTCTTTTTCGCCTCCACCGGATTTTTGCGGCGAAGAACGCGCTTTCCGATTTCTTCTCAGGCGACAGTTTTTTCGCGCGGGCAAGCCCGCCTTTTCTGCCGAGTTCCCGCGCCATTGCGCTGAAATCGTTACTCCTTTTTGCGCTTGTTTTCATATAACCATTATATGCGTAGCGCTACGCATTGTCAAGCTTCGCTTGCAATTATGCTTAGCCTTATGAATTGTCAAGCTTCGCTTAAAATCTCAGATGTTGTTTATTTTGATTTGCTGATTTTCGCCCAGGAGTCCCGCAGGGAAGCTGTTCTGTTGAAAACAGGTTTTCCCGTGATTGTGTCTTTGTCGGCGCAGAAATAACCCGTTCTCATAAACTGAAAGGTGTCGCCTTCTTTTGCTTTTCCGAGGCAGGGCTCTCCGAAAGCTCCTGTGGCAACTTTGAGCGAATCGGGATTCACATTTGACACGAAATCTTTGTCAGCGTTTTCCGGTTCGGCATCCGTGAACAGATGTTCATAAAGCCGGACTTCCAGGGGTACGGCATGGGGAGACGATACCCATTGAAGAGTTCCCTTCACTTTTCTGCCGTCGGGGGAATCTCCTCCGCGGGTCGCGGGATCGTATGAGCAGAGGATCTCCGTGATTTTACCGGAGCTGTCTTTTTTGAAGCTTTCGCACTTTATATAATAAGCGTGCTTGAGACGCACCTCGCGGCCCGGGCCGAGCCTGAAGAATTTTTTCGGCGGCTCCTCCATAAAATCTGAACGCTCTATATAAATTTCTTTTGAAAAGGGAATTTTTCTCGTGCCGGCGTTTTCGTTGGCCGGGTTGTTGACGGCCTCTATCTCTTCGGTTTTTCCGTCGGGGTAATTTGCTATAACAACTTTTACGGGATCCAGAACGGCCATTACGCGTTTCGCTTTTAAGTTTAAATCTTCTCTCAAACAGTGCTCCAGCAAAGCTATATTCACGACGCTGTTTGTTTTTGCGACGCCTATTCTCCCGCAAAAATCTTTTATTGATTCAGGCGTGTAACCCCGCCTGCGCAAACCCGAAAGTGTCGGCATTCGGGGATCGTCCCAGCCGTCGACAAGCTTTTCCTCAACAAGGCGCAGGAGTTTTCTTTTGCTCAAAACGGTGTGTGTCAGATTAAGGCGCGCGAACTCTATCTGTTTCGGAGGGTTCTCTATTTCCAGAGATAAAAGGATCCAGTCGTAAAGAGGCCTGTTGTTTTCAAACTCCAGAGTACATAAGGAATGCGTTATGCCTTCTATTGAATCCGAAAGGCAGTGGGCGAAATCGTACATGGGATACACGCGCCATTTGTCCGCTGTCCTGTGATGGTTTGCCCTCTTGATGCGGTAAAGCGCGGGGTCCCTCATTGTGATGTTGGGGTGAGACATGTCAATTTTCGCTCTTAGAACTTTTGCCCCGTCGGGATATTCGCCGCCGCGCATTCCGTGAAAAAGTTCCATGTTTTCGCCAGGGGTTCTGTTTCTGAAAGGGCTGTCCTTTCCGGGTTCCGTGAGAGTGCCGCGATTTTCTCTTATTTCTTCCGGGGTTTGATCGTCCACATAGGCAAGGCCCTTCCTTATAAGCGTTTCGGCATAAGCGTAAAGTTTTTCAAAATAATCCGATGTGTAGAAGAGCCGCTCTCCCCAGTCAAAGCCCAGCCATCTCACATCTTTCATTATGGATTCCGTGTATTCCCCGCTTTCCTTTTCGGGGTTGGTGTCGTCAAAACGCAGGTTGCAGAGGCCCTTGTATTTAAGCGCCGCCCTGAAATTCAGGCATATGCTTTTCGCGTGGCCTATGTGAAGATAGCCGTTTGGCTCCGGCGGAAAACGCGTGTGCGCCTTTGAGCCGTAAAGGCCATCTTCTATGTCTTTTTCTATTATAGCGTGTATAAAATTAGCAGGGGCCGCTTCCTGTTTTTTTTCTTCCATTTTTAAAACTCCTGTTTGCAAAAATTATTCCGTCTTATTATTCCGCCAATTCTACATTCTACAACATTTTTTTTCAAGCCGCTTGCGGGACATTAGCAGAGATTACAAAAAATAGTTTGCTGTTTCATCGTTACCGCAGGGGGAATTGGCATTGAGCGCAACCGCTGTTTGATTTTTTGTGTTCAGTATCATTGTGGCCAAGTAAAATTTGCTCTTGACAACATAGTTGTATCATTATACAATTGTATCAGAGGTGAAATTATGCACGAAGAATATATAACCACGAATATCCGGATTCATAGAGAAATGTGGGGAATGCTTAAAGAAAAAGCTATGCGAGACGGTAAAAGTTTGGCGCAACTCTTCAGAGAGGGCGCCGCGTATATTCTCGAAGGAAAAAAACCAAAAAAGTTAGAATTTAAAAACGATCCGTTTGTTAAGATTATAGGCGCGGGGCTCGGGAGAAAAAACGGCTCTATAAAACACGACCGGGATATTTATGGCAACAAAGATTTTTGTTGATACGAGCGCTTTCGTTGCATTGTTTGACAAGAAAGACCAATATCATCTAAAAGCGACAGATTATTTTATGTCTTTAGACTCCGGCGCCGCGCAGCTTCACACTTCCAATTATATCATTGATGAAACGATTACAAGAATACGAATAAAAAACGGGCATAAATTTGCTTTGAAATTTGGTAAATATTTCTTTATGAGTAAAATTTTCCAGACACATTATATTGACAGAGAAGTAGAAAAATCCGCTTTTGAATTTTTCAAAAAATATTCTGATAAAAAATTAAGTTTTACTGATGTTACGAGTTTTGCTTTGATGAAAAAATTAAATATAAGAAAAGCTTTTACCTTTGATGATGATTTTAAAAAAGTAGGGCTCGAGATAGTTAATCAATAATTTACAAAAAACTTAGTCTCTGATAACCTTGATTATGTAAACTTTACCCCGTAGGGCAAAAAGATAAAAGAAAAATATCTCGGCACTTTAAAATAAAACCTCCCGCCTCTTGACAAATTCAGGATTGTTCTGTATAAAACAGTAGATACATTATGAAATTAGAAAAAATTGCCATAAAAGAATTTGATTGGGACCCGTGGAATAGAGATAAAATCCGGGAAAGACACGGCGTAGAAGTTTATGAATGCGAAGAGGTGTTTTTTAACAGGGATTTGAAAATCCTTCCTGATGAGGCGCATTCCATAACAGAAAAAAGATTTTATGCATACGGCATGACAGATGACGGAAGATTGCTCTTTATTGTATTTACAATACGGAGGCGCAAAATAAGAATGATTTCTGCAAGAAATATGAATAAAAAAGAAAGGAGATGGTACCATGAAAAAATTAAAAAAGATTCCTAAATTTAAAAGTGAAAATGAAGAATTTGAATTCTGGGCGACACATGATTCAACCGAATATCTTGATTTGTCTAAGGCTAAAAGCGCGAGATTCCCAAATCTGAAACCAAGTTCAAGATCGGTTCCTATCAGATTTCCAGTCTCATTACTTGAACGAATAAAGATTTTAGCTAACAAGAGACATATACCTTACCAATCTCTGCTTAAAATATTTTTAGCGGATAGAGTAGATGATGAATTACAAAAGATGCAAAAAGCCTGAGTTTAAGCCCGGCTCTTGACAGACAACATCCGATTGCAGCCAAGTACAGTGTACTTTTGCGCAATTTTACCGCATAATAGAGTATAGGATGCTGGAGCATAGAGGAGAATCTTATGAACGAAGAAGAAAAACCCAGAAGAATCAGGCCGAAGTACCGCCTGCAGAAGCAATTGCCCGGCGGCACGGTGGCGCAATGGAATGCCGAAACAGGCAAAACGGTTCACAGGAAATGGAAACCTTACAGGCCTGCAATCATGGGTGAGGAAAAAATCAGATTTTCCGGTAATATCAGGTCATTTGAGTACATGGAATTTATCACAAGCCCCTCGTTCCGCGGGCCCTGGCGAATAGGCTTTTACAAACGCGGCGGAAAATACTTTGCCGCGCACGAGGACTTTAAAAGAAAGGGCTACGTATACGACGAGCTGGACACCGGCTCCCCTTTAGAGAAATGCGAGCCCGCAATCTCTGAGGAAAAAGCAATGGAAGCGCTCGGCATCCTGAAAGAATTGGTCAAAAGCAGAAAAGGCATTACCCGCTCTGCTGACGATATGCCGGCGATGGGATGCGACGGCACAATTTTAGAATTTAAATTCAAAAGCGGCTCAAGCACCGTCTTCTTTCAGTGGTGGATGGCGCTCCCCAAAGGTTATGACCTGCTTGACGATCTGCACAGCTTCATAGATGACTGCATTCCAATCTGATGCGCAGCCCAAAATGTCCCGTCTCCGCAAATTCCCAAACCCCGCCTAATCTGCTACAATTTGGACATGAAAAATGAACTCAATTTTTCAGATGTGAAATGTCCGCTTGTCG
>JAYEJT010000001.1:0-6524 GCA_034660675.1 Elusimicrobiota bacterium | reverse complement strand
TGGCGTCTATGTAGAAACCGTCTTTTTTTATGTTCAAAAAGTCTATGACTTCCTCTTGTAGAAGCGGGCCTTCTTTCATAAGCGGATATCCAGTTTTTCCGCATAAGCGGCGTATGTTTTTGTGTTGGCGTTTTCGTAGCCGGCAAATTTCGCGGGCGGCCATATCTCATAGAACCGGCCTATTTGAATAATGAGAATCTCCTTTTTTATGCCGCACTTTTCTTTGAGAGCTGCGGGAAGGAGCAGCCGTTTGTGAGAGTCCGCTTTTACGGGGCAGGCATGGGCGAAAAAGATCCTGAGGAATTTTCTGTTGTCTTTAGATCCGTAATTAAGGAAAGATAATTTTTCGCGTATCCGGCTCCACTCTTTTTCAGGGTACAGGAAAAGACATCCGTCAAGACCAAGCGTCATATTGAACAGCTTTCCGTCTTTAAGCATAGCCCCCTGCACAGAAAATCTGTTTTTTGAATCAAGTTTATATATGTTTTTACTGTTTCTCAGCATTATCCCACTTTCTCCCACTACCTATTTGTAAAACTATAAATTAAACGGTGGTTTCTGTCAACAAGCCCTGTCTGGTAACAGTTGCGTTGACTGATTGTAAAATGTATGCTATAAATGTCATATAGAAAAGGAGGTGGTTGTAATGTCAAGATGTACTGTTTATTTAAGCGATGCCAATGTCCGTTTTGTGGAATCGGTAAAAGAAAAATTCGGCTCTGTTTCCAAAGTTGTTCAATATTCATTAGAGAGGCTCCAGCAGGAAAAATTAAAGGAATATTATTTGAATAAGTCGGAAACTTATTCTTTACTGCGTAAAGCGCAGGCTAAAGTTATAAAACAACAGGAAAAAGAGGAACGATTATGAGTTTTCCGCGACGGGGAGAAATATTCCGGGGGCCGGGGAAGAAAAAAATTCGCCCCCTTCTTGTGGTTTCCAATGATCAGGGAAATCGATACAGCGCTGATGTTGTGGTCATTCCCGGAACAACAAAAAATATAGACACCATCTATCCGGTTGAAATTCTTGTTTGCGGTGAGGGTCTGCCAAAATTTACGAAGTTTCAGGCAGATTCTATTTTCACTATTTATAAAAGTGACCTCGGTAAAAAAATAGGGAAGCTTAATAGTGGAACCATGGATAGTATCGCGACCGCATTGCGCATTGAATTAGCGCTCTGATTGAAAAGGATTTCAAGGGAATATCGCTTGAATATGGTATTATGAAAACTATGAAAAAATTTGATTTTCTTAAAACGCTCGCAGAACAGCTTGTCATTTTAGACGGCGCGATGGGCACCATGCTTCAGAGAGCTGCTTTAACGGGTGCTGATTTCGGGGGAAAAGAATTCAGCATGCTCGGGGACCTGCTCAATATTTCCAGGCCGGAGGAAATAAAAAAAGTGCATATTGCCTACCTTGAAGCCGGAGCCAACGCCGTGGAGACAAACACTTTCGGCTCTTCTCCCCTGCGCCTTGAGGAATATGATTTCTCCAAAATAGACAGAGAACTTTTCGGCGAATTTTTTGAGAAAGATTCTCTTAAGCCTCTTTCGGACATAGCCTATATTCTCAGCCGCCGGGGCGCGGAAATTGCGAAAGCAAGCGTTGCCGATTTTGCCTCATCCGCTTCTTATGACGGCCGTCCTCTTTTTGCCATTGGCTCGGCCGGTCCTTCCAATTATGTTCTTTCTCCGACGGATGCTGAGATTAAAAAAGGTTTCTGGCCGGAAATAGAGAATAATTTTTATCATCAGGTTCTGGGTTTTATAGACGGCGGAGCTGATGTTATACTTTTTGAGACGCAACAGGACATTCTTGAACTCAAGGCGGCCGTCTCAGGGGCTTTTAAGGCCATGAAAGAGAGGAAAATAAAACTGCCCGTTATGGCTCAGGTGACCGTGACAGAGCACGCGAGAATGCAGCTTTTTAATACGGACATCCACGCGGCCCTTTGCGCCCTTGAAGGCACAGGTATAGATGTTTTCGGGATCAACTGTTCCATAGGGCCCGATCTGATGGAAAAGGCCATATCTAAACTTTCGGCCTTCAGTCATCTGCCTATTTCTGTTCTGCCCAACGCCGGAATGCCTGTCTCTGAAAACGGCGAAAGCGTGTATAAGTTATCTCCGGAAAGCTTTTCTTCGTCAATGAAAAAATACGCGCAAAAATACGGCGTGAATATACTGGGCGGTTGTTGCGGTACCACTCCTGAACACATTAGGCAACTCGTGGAAATCCTGGACGGGATAAAACCCGTCTTGAGGCGTCCCGACAAACGCAGTTTTATTTCGGGCCCTCAGGAGGCCGTTCTTCTTGACAGTTCTAAGAGTCTTATAAGGATAGGAGAAAGGGTTAATGTCAGGGGTTCCAAAAAAGTGCGGGAAGCGGTGGAAAACACATCCGGTGAAATAGATTTCGGTGTTTTAGACACTGTTGCAGAAGAACAATTTGAGGGAGCGGGTTTAAAGGTGCTTGATATATGCATGGACTCAAACACCGTGAGCACCGTGAAAATACTGCCCGAAGTCGTACAGCATCTTTGCAAGGATTACCGCGGAGCTCTCAGCATAGATTCGTTTGAGACCGAAGCTATTTTTGCGGCCCTGAAAGCCTATCCGGGGAGGCCTCTGATAAATTCTATATCCCTTGAGGAAAGTCTTCCCGGAAAAAGCAAGCTGGATGTCATAGTGCCGTCCACAAAATTTTTTAATCCCGTTTACATAGCTCTCGCCGCCGACAGCAAAGGCCCGGCTGTGGCGGCCTCTGAAAAAATAAGGATAGCCGGCGAGATAATAGAAAAATGCCTTTCTTACGGCGTGAAGGCCGAACAGATTTTTATAGACATAAACGCTTTTCCCATAGGCTCCGAAAGCGACGGGAAAATAAATTTTGCTCTTGAATCAATAAAAGCCATACCCGGAATCAAGGCTCTGGCGGAGGGCGTGAGGACAAGCATAGGCGCAGGCAATCTGACGAACGGTCTCGGCAAAAAACCTTACATGAGAAAAGTTCTGACTTCGGTTTTTCTGGACGAGGCCGTGAAAAACGGTCTGGACGCGGCTCTTGTCAACCCCGCTCATTATGTTCCCGCGGAATCGCTGGATAAGAAAGATTACACCCTCGGTTTGAAGATAATTATGGACAGGGACATGGCCGCTTTTTCAGAACTTGAAAAAATAGCCGAAGAAAAAAAAGGCGTAAAGGCCGCTCCTGCCAAAACATATGACGCTTTACCGCCGGGCGAAAAACTGAAAGCGGAAATAATCGACGCCGTAAAGCGGCGCGGCGATGTGACAATAGACGGCAGGAAATACACGGATCTCATAGTTACCGACGCCGCGTCAGCTCTGGATGAGTTAAAAAAGAAAGGCGGCGGCCACATTGAATTTATAAGCGGCTGTATCATGCCGGCGATGCAGGAGCTGGGCGCGCGTTTTTCATCCGGGGATGTGTCTCTTCCTCATCTGTTGCGGGCCGCGGATCTGGTAAAACAGGTGATGGGCTGGCTTGAAGACAGGATTAAAGCAGAAGGCGGCGGTGAAATAAGCAAAAAAGGCACGGTTGTGGTCGGAACGGTTTATCAGGATGTGCACAGCATAGGAAAGGATCTTGTGAAAACTCTTTTTGAGAATTACGGCTACAGGGTTGTTGATCTCGGCGTTCAGGTGCCTTCAGAAAAATTTATTGAAAGCGTGATAAAAGAAAAAGCTGATGCCCTGAGTATCAGCGCTCTTCTGGTACAGACATCGGGGCACATGCTGGAAATTGCCCGTATGATGAAAGAATCATCGCTGAAGATTCCTCTGCTTATAGGCGGCGCGCCCGTGAATCTGTCGCACGCCGCGAAAGTCGCCGAGGCCGCCGCCGGTGCCGGCGCGGAGATAAAGAGTGATGTTTTTTACTGCGCTTCGGCAATGGACGGTGTGAACACGCTGGAGGCCCTTTTTTCCCCCGGAAAAGAAAAACTTCTGAAAGAAAATCTCAAAAAACTTAAGTTATCGCTTGCGAAAAAGAGTGAAATAACGGAAGCTGAAAAAAAACCGGCTGTTTCCGCGGGGAATTATGTTCCTCCGGAGATAAAGCCTTTCATGCGGACATTGATGCCG
Source organism: Elusimicrobiota bacterium (assembly GCA_034660675.1). Taxonomy (GTDB): domain Bacteria; phylum CG03; class CG03; order CG03; family CG03; genus CG03. The sequence goes on along the minus strand of JAYEJT010000001.1, from coordinate 2,415 downwards.
GATCTAAAAGACCTTGAAATTAATTACAAATCCCTGAAAAATCTCAACTGGAGAATGGGAAAGACCCCCGAAAGCGAATTCCGCGAAAAAGCGCGGGAGTGGTTATCTCTCGCCGTAAAAAACGGATGGATTGTTCCTAAAGGCGCAATGGCCGTCTTTTCCTGCGAAGCACGGGGCTCAAAACTTTTCATATATGACCGGGAAGATCCCGGTAAAAAAATCGCGGAACTTTTGTTTCCCCGCGAAATCGAAAATTCCTGGTTCCTCGGCGTTGATTCGGAGAAAAAAGATCGCGTCGGTTTTCAGATAGCCACCGCCGGTATTGAATCCGAAAAAGCTGTTGAGACTTTCAGAAAATCCGGTGACATGGAGGATATGATGATGCTCAAGGGCCTTGCCGACAGAGCGGCGGAGGACTGCGCGGAATTTCTGCATTCTCAGATCAATAAGGCCTGCGGAATTTCGGCCGGAACAAGCAGGAGGATGAGCCCCGGCTATCCGGCAATACCCGACATGGGAAACAACAAAGTCATTTACGAACTTCTCCATGCCTCTTCGTTAGGCATAAAAATAAATGATTCCGGTTTTTTCACTCCCGAAAGCACGACCGCCGCTATCGTTTGCTTTAACCCTGTCTCAAAAAAACGATAAATTAATATAAATGCCCGTTGTTTTAAAATTGACAACGGGGTCTCTTATTTGATAGATTTACCTCTGAAAAGTGGCGCGGTACCCAAGTGGCTAAGGGAGAAGTCTGCAAAACTTCCATCCGTCGGTTCGAATCCGACCCGTGCCTTAAAACTGTAAAAGCTGTTAGTTTGAATTTGCCGTTTTTAACGGCGCGCGGGCGGTTAGCTCAGTTGGTTAGAGTACTTCGTTGACATCGAAGGGGTCACTGGTTCGAATCCAGTACCGCCCAAATTTTGGAAATGATGGCGGTAAGCGAGCCAACTGCTTGGCTCGCGTCGGGATTCGAAGACCGCAGTGATGCGCGAGTTTGACAAGCGAAAGCGAGGAAAGGCGAGCGCCACGAGGGGCGGCCTGCGAGAAATTTCCGTCAGGAAATTTACTTGTGGGCGAATCCAGTACCGCCAAAAAAAAAATGAACGAAAATAAATATTCTCCTGAAATGCTGAGGCACTCGGCAGCGCACATCATGGCCTGCGCCGTGGGGCGGCTTTATAAAGATGTAAAATTCGCCATAGGCCCGGCCATAGAAAACGGTTTCTACTATGATTTCGATATTGAAACGGCCATAAAACCTGAAGATTTTAAAAAGATTTCAGATGAGATGAAAAAAATCATCAAAGAAAAACTGCCTTTCAGGCGCTACACCTTAAAAAAAGATGAAGCTCTTAAATTCTTCACCGAGAAAGGCCAGATATACAAAACTGAGCTCATAAACGATATTAAAGATGAAGAAGTGTCACTGTATGAGTTGGGTGATTTTACGGATCTGTGCCGCGGGCCGCATATTGAACATTCGGGGGAACTCAAAAATTTTAAGCTGATTGATATAGCCGGCGCCTATTGGCGGGGTTCGGAGAACAACAAGATGCTGCAGCGCGTATATGCCACCGCTTTTTTCACGAAAGACGAGCTGATGAAATATGTGAAATTCCGCGAGGAAGCGAAAAAGCGCGACCACAGGGTGATAGGGAAACATCTTTTCAGCATACATCCCGAGTCGGGACAGGGCCTCATACACTGGCATCCCGACGGCGCGCAGCTGCTTGAAATAATAGAGGGTTTCTGGAAAAAAGAGCATCTGCGCAACGGTTATCAGCTGGTGCGGACGCCGCATATTGCCAGCGAAGAGCTTTACCGCATTTCCGGTCATTTACAGAATTATTCTGATATGATGTATTCAAGCATGGACATAGAGGGCAAGCCCTATAGGGTGAGGCCCATGAATTGTCCCGGCCACATAAAAATATATTCAAGCACTCTTCATTCATACAGGGACCTTCCGGTGAGGCTGGCGGAGCTGGGTACGGTTTACAGATTTGAAAAAAGCGGTGTTCTTCATGGTTTACTAAGGGTGCGGGGCTTTACGATAGACGACGCTCACATAATAGTGACGGAAGATCAGGTCATGGGAGAGATAAGGAGTGTTTTCAAGTTTGCTTTGAAATTTCTTTCTGCTTTCGGCTTTAAAGATTTTAAGGTTTATGTGTCAACCCGCCCCGAAAAGAAATATGTGGGGGAGTTGAAAGACTGGGCTCTGGCGGAAGAATCTCTCAAAAAAGCTGTTGAGGCGGAAAACATAGAGTACGAAATAGACGAAGGCGGCGGCGCTTTTTACGGCCCCAAGATAGACATTAAGATAAAAGACGCGTTAGGCCGGTTCTGGCAGTGTTCCACCATACAGTTTGACTTCAATCTTCCAACGAGATTCTCGGTTTTTTATGTGGA